>NZ_QKLH01000001.1:0-368711 GCF_003224215.1 Curtobacterium sp. MCLR17_043
GCTGGCCTCGTTCTTGCGCCTGTGCCGGCAGTCGTCCTGACCTCCACCCCCCCCCCCCCCACCGCTTCACGCGCTCGCGCGCTGAGCGAGACAAGAACTCGAGAGGTGTTATTTACGGACTACTCCGTGGGTCGTGGATGTTCTCTGTGCCAACACGTTCTTTTGGGGACCCAGGCGTGAGGTTGGTGATCACCGACTGGGGAAGCCGGTAAGACCTCCCAAAACGAGCTGCCGGCAGGTCACCCGACAGGATCATTCTGTAGACAGTTGCCTTTGATACGCGCATGATTGCCGAGACTTCGGCAACAGTGACGAAATGGTGGTCAACATTTCCACGCATAGTATTCCTTCGGTTCCATCGGAGCTCCGGGCCCAACGAATGTGGGATTGCTAGCTGACTGCCGTACAGTGCGGCCGGTCCTGCCACGGGCATACGATCTCGCAGGCGCCCTGGCGACGGAGACTGACACCCTCGCGTCCTGATTAGGAGCGCGTGCGAACAGATGCCTTCCGCCGTGTCACACGCGGCGCCGTCGCCGGGCCGATCGCCGTGCGCCTACTTCTTAATCCGTTGGATTGAATCGATACATCTCGGCAATAGGGTTCCGGAGGGCTCGCTTCGCTGCTGAAGGAAGGACGATCCCGTCCCGGACCATGGCTCCTATTGCGCCCAACGTCTTGCTTCTATCTAGCAGCGCGCCTTGTCGGGCGATGTTTGCGACTCGGCGCCCGCGTTGCTCCTTCATTGAGGCAGCGAGCATGGCGACAGGCGTGCTTCGGCGCGCGAGTTGCCCGAGCACGACGGCGTCCTCGAGTGCGAGCGACGCCCCCTGCCCAGCTGTCGGCGGGATGGCGTGTGCAGCATCGCCAATGAGAACGACACGCCCGCGGCCCCATAGCGTGGGGCGCGGGGGTCGGGAATGCGAGACGTCGAGGGGCCCGGAACCCGCCAGGAGGTCCGACACTGGAAGAGCGTCAGATCCGAGAAGTGACGGGAGTGCCGCCTGCCAGTCTGTGCTCCTCATGCCAGCAGCGGCACGCATCCCGCCGGCTACTGCACCCGTCCTGGGGTTTGCGAACCACCAGATCGTTGAAGCATCGACCCGAACGCTGCCGACGAAGCAGTCCCTGCCGAAGTGGAACTGCAGCGTCCCCGTCGCTCCGCCGTCAGTGTCGGATAGTTTGCTGCTGGTGTACGTTCCGCCGAGGTTGATGAGGTTCGGCAGCTTCTTCGCCGCTGTGTATCGGTTCGCGTCGACGTTGCGAGCTGTGAAGCTGCGTCGGACGGCAGAACCGATGCCGTCTGCGCCAATGACGATGTCGGCTGCGAAGTGTTGCAGTGATCCTGTGAGCACACTCGCCTTGTCTCCCTCGTCGGTCACGCTTAAGACGCGCGTTCCCGGTTGGATCGTGATTCCGCGTCGAAGTGTTTCTGCTCGCAGGATTCGATAGAGAAACGCTCGTTGTATCGAACGCGTCGCGAGTTGCTCTTCCTGCGACCCCAGCGGAAGCGTTGCAGTCAGGCGGCCCGTGAAGTCAAAGGTCTGCAACAGTGGCGTCGGGAATCCCCCTGCCGACACCGCGGCCCCAAGCCCAAGATTGTGAAGAGCGCGGATGCCGTTACTTGCAACCTGGAGCCACGATCCCTCGTCCTGAGCCGGTTTCTCGCCCCGCTCGAGCACGATCGGAGTATGTCCACCTTGGTGGAGCGCGATGGCAGCGGCGAGGCCGGCGATACCGCCTCCGACGATAAGTGCCTTCATTCTAGACCTCCGACGATCTTCGGCGGGCCGACGGCGCGTGCTCGGCTGCCCTGAAAGACCCTTCCCGAACGGGCGGTGGCTTGGTGATCAATCCTCCAGGAACGGCGGCCACTCCTTGTCGGTTGAATCCGTCGCTGCCGCCGGCGTAACGACCGCCGCGCTCGAGCTGAACCTTTCTGATCGAAGGACCTTTGTGCCAGATGTTCTTGCAATGCATTGTGTACGGGGCCAGTTCTGCGGTTGAGATGTGCGATCTGTCGGCGTGTGCCGCAGATCGGTGATTCACTGAGAAGGATCCACCTCGCTCGGCAGCCGTGTCACCGATCGGCGCGGACGCCAGCTGAGAACGCGGGCCCCTATCAGTGTGTTCCCGACAGATTGGCATCCGATACTGGGTTGTGACGTGGCGGTAGGACCCCGTCGCGGCTTCGTCGGGAGTCGCCACGACAAGACCAGCCAAGTAGGCGCCGAGCGCCACGATGACGAGGGCTGCGTACCTCAGCAATGCGTGATGATGCGTTCGCCTGATCATGATCGGTAGAACCTCTCGTTGAAACCTTGGTAGCACGGCAACGGCACATCTCCACCTGGTGCCGGTGGAATACGGCGCGCTCTTCGCATGTTCCGTTCATGAGGCCAAGTTTGTGAGATCGAAGGGTGCAGGGGCGGCACTAGTTGCCCCATTCGCACGTCGACGTTGCGTTTCCGTATGTCGAAAGGGTAGGCAGAAGAACTCCTCCAGGGCATAGGTCGCGAGTATCAACTTTGCAGCCATTCGGCTGGACAGGGCAGCCGAATGGCGGGCTGGCGTAGTCATCTCGATTGAAGTGCAGCTGCTCTTGCAGGGATCCGCGATTGCAGGCACTAACATCAGGCCGATACGGCGAGCGGATCAGTCTCGCAGGCGCCTCCCGTGGGAGTCCACCTTGCCTAATTCAAATTGAAGACGAGCCCTTGAATACACCCTCAGGCTCACCCTGTTGCTTTCGCTCGGCGATCGCCTAACCTAATTGACGTCTTAACGTCCGCGGCCCATTGGCTGCAACGGCAGTTGCCAGGGCGGGGTAGAACATCGCAGTTAAGACTGCATTGCACATTGCATCTTGCACTATCAAAAGTCCGGAGCCTATATATGTTCGTAAACTCAGGGCGGCGCAACGCCCTACTCGTCGCGGTCGCTGCTGCATCACTCTTTGGTGTAGTGCTCTCTACTTCCCCTGCTTCCGCCGTAGAACCAGAACGTCAAACGCGGCCGGTTCTCGTAGGTACTCGCCTGCAATTCCGGTATGGCGGAGAGTGCACCGCAGGTGCCGTTGTTCGCCTCAATACCTGGGGTTCCCTCCTCAGTGCTAAGGAACGCGCAACACGATACGTGGTCGTCGCGAAGCACTGTGCAAACAGGGGGGACGAAGAGGTCTACGTGAAGAGCGACGCGGAGAGCGCACGCGGCGGTATCGCCGAGGTCGGGAATGTCGTCTGGCGTTCACCTGACACCGATCTCGCTCTCGTCAAGATCAACCCGACCGTGCACAACACGAGGGCCTGCGGAACCACGTCTCACGGCGGCCCCTCCTGCATCCCGATCACGTCGTACTCCGTGAACGCGCTCGGCCGTGTTCTTACGGCGTCTCTTCGGACTCGATCGATCTACGCGCAGCCTGTTCCCGGTTCCGGTGACCCCGGCGAGGATGAGACGTTCGCGACGAGCGGAAGCACGACCGGCGTGCAGCTCGAATGGAACAAGCTCTCCGAGCGGGCATGGCCGACCAATTTTAGGAACCGGCGCGATGGAGATGAAGCCGCAAGCTCAAATACTGCTTTCCTCCTCGGCGGCGATTCCGGTGGGCCGGTCTTCAACGCGTCAAGCGGCAAGCTGTACGGCATCATTACGGACCAGCTCCCCAGGACGACTCAGCCCAGCACGATGGTCTACATCAAGCTGTCCAAGTTCTTTAAGGAGATGCCGCGTTACAGCCTCGTGACGAGTTGATTCTCCGTGCTGCTCCCGTGGGTTGTGTCGCCGCGGGAGCAGCACTGGACGACCGGTTCCGGGATGTTGAGCGGCTCTTGGGGCATGTCGGCCCTTCCCTGGCGCACCCTGCCGAAACTATTCAATGCTCGCTCTAGAAGGAGGCATAGTGGTGAACCTACTCTGGTCAGTTTTATCGGTAGTTGTTGCTGCATTCAGTATCTTACTCTGGTTTGGTATCGTCGCCATCGTTCTTCTCTTGGGTGCCCTTTGCATCGCCGGGCGAGTGGGCTCCTAGTATTCAAGCGCCGACCCCGTTACGTGACCGTGATGAATTCACGGCACGCCAATCGTGGCTAGTGCCGCGATCCCTCCTTTCTTTATCTGCCACGGTGTGTCTGGGAGAGAAAGGGTGGGGAGGCGAGGGGCTCGTCAGGTGGCGACTCGCCGGGTATCGCCGCGGTATTCGGGCGACTACCTTGCACTTTAATAGACCGACGTATCATCGCTGATGCCACCGCGGATCCCACTACCGCAGGCGCTCGGTGTGCGCTGTTGGGGTGATCGATTTCGGGTCTGATTGCTCTTGCATTCGCTGTGGTCATCCGGGCTCTCGCTTTACAGGGAGCGTTTTTGCCGCGCTCAAGCGCAGGGGTGGCTGGAGATGTCATAGTTTCGCTGCTGGGGCAATTCGGCGAATGCAGATACTTTTTCCTTGTGACCTGATTGGAAACCTCATGGCCCTGCAGTACGACGCAGCAATGGGAAGACTCGCGCCTCGCGTGCCGAAGCGGACGTGGGTGGGTCTCATTGCGGTCGTCGTCGTGGTCGCCATCAACGTGGGTCTGGGCAATTTGTTGGCAATTGGGATCCCGGGGGCGGACGTCACCCTGGAATTCGCCGTGAGCCACTTCATTCCCCTTCCGATCACAATCATTGTCGCCCTGTTGTTTCTCCGATGGGCTCGGTGGGGCCGTGACGTTTGGGCGGAGACACCGACCTTGAAGCTGCGCCCAGCGCGACGGTGGCTGATCGCGATCCCGGCCCTACTCACGATGTCCGCCGTCCTGCAGGTCGCCGAAATCCCCTGGGCCGACCGGACTGCTCTCTTCGTGCTCGTTATCGTCGTAGGAACGGCGCTGGTCGGGTTCAACGAGGAGCTGTACGTCCGCGGCATCCTGCTCACCGCAGCGCGAGGTCGGCACGGCGAGCTCTACGCACTCACGATCTCCGCAGGCGTGTTCGCCATCGCACATCTGCCGATCAGTCTCATCAACGGTTTCCCCGCCTATGCGATCGGACTGCAGATCGGCGCGCTCCTCGTCGGCGGGGTTGGTTGCTACTGGGTGCGGCGCGTCACCGGGCGCCTCTGGGCCGCGATCGCGGTCCATGCCCTCACTGACTGCGTGTTATACCTCGGATCCGACTTCACTGACAGCCCCAACCACCACCGCTCACCGGTCGACCTCGACATCCTCGGCGTCCCTGTTGAGGTTGCCCTCTGGGTGATGTGTGTCATCAGCATCGTCAGCGTTGCCCGTGAGGACCGCCGCCGCCGCGATTCGCAGCACCACGAACTGTCACTCTGAACCTCACTCGAGACGTGGGCAGGGAACCCGTGCTCCCCTCCGAAGTCTTGGGCGACCCAGGGGGAACGTTGTGACGAACGTCGCAATCGATCGTTTCTCGGACCCTCTCGTCCGACGCCTCTGTGATCAGTGAGGGCTCGCTGTTCGTGTTGCAGATGGCTGTGCTGGGCTCCCTTGACCCCTTGACCCCTTGGCGATTCGGCGAGGTGTCTGGTGAGGGGCTTCTACGTTTCGGTCGTCAATGACAGGCTCCGCCGGCCTCAGCACGCGGACACTGTTGGCCTGCTACTGGTCGCGGGCAAGAACGACGCCGTCGTCCGGTTCTCCCGCGGCGCGCAGCAGACCCCGGTCGGTGTCGCCAATGATCTCCTCCCACCAGCAGTCCGCGCTACCGACACCGAGATCCCGGATCCTCGCGGGCTCCCGAGACGGCGCACGTGGGCGGTAGCCGATCCGGCTCTCGAAACGTCACCTTCCAGCGGGTACGGATCGAGCCGGGAGGCGTTCTCGCTCGGTCCCGGCTCGGTCCGTCGGGGCCAGAACAACGCCCTGTCCCCATCTAGGGACCGTTCCGGCCCGACTTACCGGCCGCACGAAAGACCCTACGGCTGATGAACGGCCGCGCGTATCGATTTCACCGCCGTTTGGCTGAGAGGGCCAGCCGATCGTCGGGAATATGTACTCTCTGAGAATGAAATGCGACCGTTCTTGCATTGATCCTCACCGCAGGCGCTAGCGTCCCCCTATGCAACGATCGGGCCGTGCGCGTCCGCAGTCCGCAGTCCGCAGTCTTGAGGTGGCCCATGAGCGCAGATTCCGTCATCACCGTCGTCGTGGTGGACGACGAGTCTCTGGTCCGTTCCGGAATCGCGATGGTGCTCAACGCGTCCTCTCGGACCTCGGTAGTCGCCGCCGTGTCGAGCCCGACCGCAGTGAACACTGTTCGCGAATACGCGCCCGATGTCGTCCTCCTCGACATCCGGATGCCAGCGCCGGACGGCTTGACCATACTGCGCGAACTCATGGCGGAACCCGCCCCGCCCGTCGTCGCGATGCTCACGACCTTCGACATGGATGAGCACGTGCTTGAGGCGTTGCACGGGGGCGCGTCGGGCTTCCTGCTCAAGGACACGGATCCGGAGCAGCTCGCCCGTCATGTCCTCACGCTCGCCGCTGGCGGCGTCGTTCTCGCGCCGGGTCTGCGACCGGGACGTCTGTTCCGTTCACCCAACGAGACGCCGCGCCCGGACCTCGTTTCTCAGCTGGGCAAACGGCAGATCACCGTGCTGCGGGCCCTTGCACGAGGACTTACCAACGCGCAGATCTGCACGGAGTGTGGACTCACCCTCGGCGCCGTAAAAGAGACGGTGAGCTCGATCGTGTTCACACTCGGCGTCGGCTCCCGCGTCGAGGCAGCGATCGTCGCCGATCGTGCCGGTCTGGTGCCGCGTTCATGACGCGGCCCCGAGTGCACGGGGTGCTCGTCGACCTGCTCGTCGTTGCAGCGTCCGCCATGGTGTCTTTCACCTTCCTGCCGTACGACCAGAATCCGATGCAGATCGCCGCGGCCGTCGTGGCCTGCGCGGGCCTTCTCGTGTCGCGTCGGCTGCCCTGGCTGAGCCTGGCGGTCGCACTACCCGCGTTTCTCTCGGGGGCCGCGCTCGTGCCGATCATGGTGGCCCAATTCCAAATTGGGCTCACCCGCTCGAAGCGGTGGCATTCCTACGCGGTGAGCGCGAGCGTCGCCGTTGCGTACATGGTCACCGCTGGTATTTACAATCCCCAGGGCTTCATCGACACGCTCGTCCTCGCCGTGGTCTACACAGCGATGCCTACGCTGCTCGGCGCGTTCCTTCGTGAGCGGCGACTGGTGGTGTCGCAGTTGCACGCGTTGCAGGACGCGCAGGCTCTTGGACAGCGGCAGGCTGCGGAGATGGCGCTCGCTCGAGAGCGGGCGGTGCTCGCCCGGGAGATGCACGATGTGGTGTCGCACCAAGTCAGCCTCATTGCAGTGCAGGCCGGCGCGCTCCAGCTTGCCTCCGACGATCCTCTGTCGCGCGACGTTGCGCGCGTCATCCGAGGGTTGAGCACCGCCACCCTCGACGAGCTCCGGTCGATGGTCGGGGTATTGCGCCATGCGGGCGATGTCGGCGGAGCAATTGCGCCCCAACCGACGCTCGACGACATCGCAGCGCTCATCACTGCGAGCGGAATCGACGTCACCGTCGCCATCGACCTGCCCTCGAGTCTCGGCCCAGCTGTGCAGCGTGCTGTCTATCGGACTGTGCAGGAGGGACTCACCAACGCGCGTAAGCACGCAACCGGCGCGTCGGTCGCGGTGTTCGGGCGTCTGGAGGCGGGCAAGGTCATTCTCGACGTTGACTCGGGCATCGCCACCAAACCCCTCCTCCACCTGCCGAGCGGCGGATACGGACTCACGGGCTTGAGGGAGCGTGCGCAGCTTCTCGATGGCACAGTCACCAACAGCATTCTCCCTGACGGGTCGCATCGCCTCCGTCTACAAATTCCTCTTTGAAACAGGCGGGCCTCATCTGAAATCACGCCGCGACGCTATTGAGAGGTCGTCCGATGAATCGTCGACCGGTCTGGAGCGCTACGGCTTGCGGCCGCATGTCAAAAAGGCCGTCGCCCGTGCATGTTTCCTCCATGGCTTCATCCAACACGAAAGGGTCCAAATGAAATTTTCGACCGTCCAGTGCTGGCCGTCTGCATCCTGGTGTCAGCATGCGTTTCACCGGAATCGGCGCGCAAAATGTGCTGACTCTTCCGGGTTCTTCCGCACGGAAAAACAGTGAGCGAGGAAACTCCGCGCTCGACGGAGGATGGTAGCCACTTGGTCATGTACCTCCTTCCAAATTACGGCGGAGTCATCATGGAACCGTGCGTCTGCCAGATAGGCAGGAACCACTTCAGTCCATTTCCAGTGTACGAACGGATCGCTCTTCCGTGCCTTCGTGCTGTGGCCCGGTTGTTCGAATGGCTGCGACGAGGACGGGGAACGGGCCGCCTGTGAAACGAAGGCGAAGACCGATGAGTACCAATACGCCCCCTGCAACGGCTACCGCGCCGGATGTCGGACCTACCTCGCCCTGGCTCGCCGGTCGACGGCACGTCGCGGTCCTTTGCCAGCCTCCGGCTGCCGTCGTGGTCGGCGTCCTGGTGACCATGGTCTGCGTCACCGCCAGTTTGATCAGCCTCAGCAGTGCGCCAGCTCAGGAACCGTCCCCGTCTCCTGGCCCCTCACCATCACACTGTGACGGGACAGCCGCACCCGCCGAGCGCGCTCCTCAGACGGGGGTGGCGGCCCACTGCCGCGGTCGGTGACACGGGCGTGCTCGCATCCGCTTGCGACATCACTTCTCCAGTATCACGACCGACGTTGGCGGAGGGTCGACCGCTTATCTCCGCACCCGGAAAATTCCGCGCAGTTCGTGCGACACCGACATGGCATCTACGAGGGCTTCATCGCGAGCTATCGAGACGGCTCTACTCCACCTCGCGGGACGGTCGCAGATGGTCGACCGACCGTGGGTGAATTGTGCGGGGCGTGGGGCAACCTCGGTCGAACTTTGCCTGAAGAGTGCTGCGCCCGGCCTGCGTCGATCGGGCACGTGAGGGGTTCCCTCTTTTGTCAGGGGTGCATGAGGACTGCTTGAACGATTGGCGCTAAGCAGCCTAAGGCCCCGTCCATTTGCCAATGCGAATCAGTCGCGACGCGAACGCTGGCGGCCAGGCTCGAAATGCTTTCTTGGTTCCTGTAAAGAGTTTCACTAGACGATTGTATAGGAACCTGCTTAGCATTGCTTGACCAGTTATCGGGCGCCTGAGCTTGCAGGTCCCGATCCCGATCAAGGTGATGCCTGCCGCCGCAACCGGTCTCACCATACTCCGCTCTGTATCGAGCGGAGGGCCGTTAGTACGGCGGAGCTGTACCGAGCGAGTTGCTAGCAAATCGGCTGCTCGGAGGCGGCTTGATTTAACTGTTCGTGATTTTCCCGATGGTTACCAGATTGATTATCGTCGCCGGCCAACAACCGCAAGAGGGAGTAATCGATGATGAACCACAAGAACCCCCATGCCGTCCGGCATGAGCGTTCCGCCGACCTGGAAGCACGGCCCGGCAGATCACTAGGGCTCGGGCCGTACGAAGCGACAGTGCTTCCCTGTAAAGGGCACAAGCGCGGCGGGGGAAATGCTGACGGTCTAGATTTCGCCCTCTCTACAGTCGCCTCAGCCGCCCTATAACCAAGGAATGACGCGATCAGCGCTTCTGCTAGTAACGACGTTCCCTCGAAAGGACCCACATTGCTTCGACGCCCACTAGTCCCACGACGGATCGGACCATCGCACACGACCGCAATCGCCTTCACGGTCACGGCGTGCACAATCGGCGCGGTGTTGTTCGTCGCTGGCCCCGCTGATGCAGCTGTCCGTCAAACGCTGCCCAATTCGACCCCTTCGTGGGCAACCGTGGACAACGAGCTACGCAAGGTTACCGCCAGCACTGACGTGGAAGGCGAGGTATTCCTGCCGCTGCAAAACCAGCGCGGTGCCGAAGCTTTCGCGACCGCTGTGTCGACCCCCGGTAGTACCCACTACCGTAAACCTCTCAGCCCAGCTGCGTGGATCAAGCGGTACGCACCGTCGAGGGCTGCCGTCGACCAGGTCGCCGGCTTCCTGCGAGCGAAGGGCCTCCGCATCACGGCGGTGCCGGCAAGCCATCAGTTCGTTCTATTCCGCGGCCCTGCATCGGTTGTCAATTCGGCGCTCGGCGTCTCACTTCACACCTACAAGCACGCGGGTCAATCCCTCGTCGCGCCGTCAACTGTGCCTAGTTTGCCGACGTCGATAGCCCGTCGCGTCAGTGGAGTTAGCGTCGATCAGGGACGCCTGTTGACCCACCCGGATCTCGTCAGGCAGGGCGAGACGCCCCCGTCGGCGATGACGTCTCGTCCGCTCGCTCAGGAGTCGCCAGCTGCAACCGGTGTCGCGGCGAGGTGCTCGCGGTACGACGGCGAGCACACTGCGGTGGTGCCGGCCGCATACGGGAAGACCAGGGTGCATACCTTTGCATGCGGGTATGTGCCGAAGCAGATTCGGTCGGCTTACGGTCTTGATGCTCTGGCCGCGCGTGGCGTTCAGGGGCAACGACAGACCGTGGCGATCATCGGCGCGTATGCCTCGCCGACGATCGTCCGCGATACGAACAGTTACTCAGCTCAGCACGGCGAGCCGCCCCTGACGAGTTCAACGTTCCAGCAGCTCATTCCATCGCCGTCCGAGTTCACTGACAAATCGCCGTGCCAACAGCCGAGCGGCTGGCAGGGCGAAGAAACTCTTGACGTCCAGTCCGTGCACGCAGTGGCGCCGGCAGCGAAGATTCTTTACGTCGGGGGCACGAACTGCGGTGGCGGCATGGACGTGGCGGTGTCGAATATCCTCGACCAGGGGCTAGCGAACATCGTCAACAACAGCTATGGCGACGTGGGTGAAAACCTCGCGCTCTCCGTCATTCGGGGCCAAGAGAACCTGCACATTCAGGCAGCTGGCGAGGGCATCGGAATGTATTTCTCGAGCGGGGACAACGGGGACGAAAGAGCTTCGCTAGGTAGTGCGCAGCCCGACTTTCCTGCGTCCAGCCCCTGGGTGACGTCGGTTGGCGGCACCAGCATCGGCATCGGAAAGAACGGCCGTAGAACGTTCGAGACCGGGTGGGGGGACGCGCTCAATCCGATTGTCAGCAGCCCCCGTGGCAACGTCTACTCCAAGCCTTTGCCCGGCGACATCAGCGGCGCAGGCGGCGGAGGCCAGAGCACTTTGTTTGATCAGCCTGCCTATCAGCGGGGCATCGTGCCCGCGTACCTCGCAGGAGGCAAGCGTGTCTCTCCTGATATCGCGGCGATTGCAAGCCCCTACACCGGCTTCTCAATTGGATACCGTCCGATCAGCAATGAGGCCACTTTGGCGACCAGTGGCTTTGTGAACGAAACGACCGGCGGAACCTCCCTAGCCGCACCAGTGACTGCAGCGATCTCGGCTCTGGTTCAACAGTCGACCCATACGCGGCTAGGATTCGCGAACCCGACGTTGTACGCGACGTATCGCGCTACCCCGTCCGCGTTCAGGGACGTCCGACCTTCGGCGGCACCAATCGCGCTTGCCTACACGAGCAAGCCGCCCCGCAAGGACTACCTCGTAACGCTCGACCACGACACGTCGCTAACCACTGCCCCTGGGTATGACGATGAAACCGGCCTCGGAGCAGTGTCCTTCACAGAAATGACCCAGGTGGCCCGTCGGTAACAGGCGATTCCTCCACACGAGCCCGGCCGGAGATGCCGGTGTGCTGTGGAAAACGAGATTCCGTTCAACTTCATAAATGGCGGGATGGGTGAGGTGTGGGCGCGGAGCTATGCTCGTTAGGCGATCGCCTGGGGGGCCCGATGGCGCCGCTCCCGTGACAGTGCACCATGGGTGGCACGTGCGAATGGTGGGGGCCGCTTTGTCTGCTACAGCGGCGACCGGAGTGGTTCGCGGGTCGCCCATATATGTGCCGTGATCCGAACCGCTTATCAGGGAGAAAATCATGTCTACGTCGAGTGATCACCAGCATGCTGGTGTGGCCGAAAGTAAGCAACTTGTTGTTGTGATTGGAGCGTCAGGAGGTATCGGCGCGGCGGTAGCTCGCCAATACATGCACGAGGGAAGCCACGTCATCGGCACACATCGAGGCTCTGGCGTTCCCGAGGGTGTGGAGCCGTTCACATTCGACATCACGGATCCGGATGGCGCTCTCGATCTGTTCCGTTTCGTCGCCAGCAAGGGTAAGCCGGACGTGGTGGTTATTGCATCCGGGATGACGAGGGATGCTCCCTTCGTGCGTATGTCCACGCCCGCGGGTTGATCGTCCGGTTGGACGAGGTCAGCTCACTCAGAGTGCACCCACCGCTTCTGTCCGAGGAACTGGATGGCCGTGATGCCGAGGATGATGACGAACAGCACCCACGCCCCGGCCGATGCGAGTCCGAGCTGCTGGGTCTGGAACCCCGTGTTGTAGATGTACTGCACCAGGGTCTCGGTCGCGGTGCCGGGGCCGCCCTTCGTCAGGACGAACGGCTGCACGAACACCTGGAACGAGGTGATCAGGGTCATCATCGTCGCGAAGAAGATCGACGGCGAGATGAGCGGGAACTTGATCCGCCAGAACATCTGCCAGGCGTTCGCCCCGTCGAGCTGCGCAGCCTCGATCTGGTTCTCCGGCACCGAGTCGAGCGCCGCCGAGAAGATCAGCATGTTGTAGCCGAACCCCTGCCAGACGCTCATCGCGACGACGGCGAGCATGGCCCAGTTGTCGTCGGCCAAGAAGTTCGGGGCGTTCACGCCGACGGTCGACTGCAGCGTCGCGTCGATGGCACCGCCCGGCTGGTACAGCATCCGCCAGACGACGACGTTCGCGACGATCGGCGTGATGGTCGGGATGAAGAACAGCACGCGGAAGACGTGCCGGTGGCGGATCTTCGGCGTGAGCCAGGCCGCGAGCCCGAGGGACACGACCAGGTTGAGCGGCACGTAGAGCACGACGAACAGCACGGTGTTCAGCGTCACGGTGCGGAAGATCGGGTCGGAGAAGAGCTGCGCGTAGTTCGACAGGCCGGCCCACGAGCGTTCGCCGAGCATCGGCCAGTTCATGAAGCTCACGACGAGCGACGCGAGGATCGGGAACGCCGTGAACACGACGAGGCCGATCGAGTGCGGAGCGGCGAAGGCGGCGCCCCACCAGGAGCGGCGGCCGAGCTCGGCGTCGGCGCCGCTGTCCTTCCGGCGCGGGGCCGCTCCGGTCGCGACCGCGACCGCGGGGGCGGGCAGCGCCGCCTCGGCGGGTGGGTCCTGGATGGTGGTCATGCGACGACCTCCTCGTCGTTCGCGCGGTCCTGGTCAGGGGATGGGACGGACCGAGAGGCGCGGGGCGGGGTCGACCTCCGACTCCGCAGGCTCCGTCGGCGCGGCCCGCGCAACGCTTCGCGTCGCTCGAAGCGGGCCGCGCCCGTCCGTCAGGGGGTGACGCCCGTCACTGCGATCCGAGCTGGCTCGCGATGGACGACATCGTCTCCTTGCCGGAGGTCTGTCCGTTCACCGCCTGCAGGGCGTACTGCGCGAAGAGCTGGTTGAGCTGGTCGCTCTGCTTGTTGCCGGGCAACGGGGTGGCGTTCTCGAGTCCGGTCTTCAGGGCGTCCTCGACCCCGTCGATGCCGGCGTTGTCGTACCAGGCCTGCTGCGCCGCGGTGCGTGCCGGGAAGGCGCGCCCCTGCTCGGCGAGCGAGGTGAGCGTGGCTTCGTTCGTCATCGTGGTGATGGCCTTGAACGCCTGCTCGGGGTACTTGCACTGCTTCGAGATGCCGAACCCCGACCCCGCGGCGAAGGAGCTGGGTCCGTCCGTGCCCGAGGGGATGGTCGTGATGCCCAGGTCGAACTTGACCTTGGCCTTCTGGCTGATGATCGACCAGGGGCCGTCGCTGTACATCGCGACGTCACCGGACACGAACGCGTTGTCGTCGGTGGAGCCGTCGGTACTCGCCTGTGTGGCGTAGCCGTCCTTCACCAGGCCGCCGATCCAGTCGAGCCCCTCGGCGAACTCCGCGTTCGAGGCGTCGAGCGTGCCGTCGTCCTCGATGACCCGACCACCGTTGTAGCCGAGGATCATCGACTCGAGGGGGATGTCCTCGACGCTCGTGCCCCAGATCGGTGTGCCCGCGGCCTTGAGCTGCTTCGCGGCGTCCTCGAACTCGTCGACCGTCCAGCCCGGCTTCGGCTCGTCGACGCCCGCCTTCTCGAAGATGTCCTTGTTGTAGAACATGACCATGGGGCCGGTGTCGTACGGCAGCCCGTAGAGCTTGCCGTCGACCTTCATGCCGTCGAGCCCGGTCTGGTCGTACTCGCCCAGGTCGAGGTCGGCCTGCTTCGCCATGTCGTCGATCGGCACGAGCACGTCCGTGTAGTTCGCGGCGCGGAGCGACTGGATGCTCACGATGCAGGGCGCGGTGCCGGTGGACAGCTGCGTGCGGAGCTTGGTCCAGTAGTCGTTGAAGGGTGAGCCCTGGATCGAGACGTCCACGTCGTCGTCGGTCTTGACCGTGTCCGCGACCTTCTGCCACGCGGCCTTGTCCTCCTTCCCGGCGATCCACATGGCCCAGGTGAGGGAGTCCTCGGACTGGCCGTCGCTGGCGCTGCTGCCAGCGGAACAGCCGGTGAGCACGAGCACGGCAGCTGCTGCTGCCGCCAGCCCGGCGGTGCGTCGTCGTTGCATCGGTGTCTCCACTTCGTCGTGGTGATGGGGTGTGCGGTGGGGTTTCAGGCGACCCGGACGGCGTCCGGGACCCGATCGGGATCGGACTCGGCCCAGACCGGGCCGTCCGGGAACGCGTGGGTGGTCAGGGTGTCGGCGAGCATCTCGGTGCCGGCGCCGGGCGTGGTCGGCGGCCAGTAGCGG
Organism: Curtobacterium sp. MCLR17_043; assembly: GCF_003224215.1. NCBI lineage: Bacteria > Bacillati > Actinomycetota > Actinomycetes > Micrococcales > Microbacteriaceae > Curtobacterium > Curtobacterium sp. MCLR17_043. The sequence continues at coordinate 14,830 of NZ_QKLH01000001.1, forward strand.
CCGTCGTGGACGTCGACCGGTGTCACGAAGTGCTCGTGCAGGTGGTCGACGAACTCGATGCACCGGGTGTCGAGGTCGCCGGTCAGGGCGACGGCGTCGAACATCGACAGGTGCTGCACCGCCTCGCAGAGGCCGACCCCGCCGGCGTGCGGGCAGACGCGGACCCCGTGCTTGGCGGCGAGGAGCAGGATCGCCAGGTTCTCGTTCACCCCGGCGACCCGGGTGGCGTCGATCTGCAGCACCGACATCGACCCGGCTTGGATCAGCTGCTTCGCGATCACCCGGTTCGCCATGTGCTCCCCCGTCGCGACCGGGATCGGGGCGATGCGCCGGGCGATCTCGGCGTGGGCGAGGATGTCGTCCGGGCTCGTCGGCTCCTCGACCCACGCGACGTCGAAGGGGCGGAGCCGGTCGATCCACGCCACGGCCTCGTCGACGTCCCAGCGCTGGTTCGCGTCGATCGCGATCCGGACGTCCGGGCCGACGGTGGCGCGGGCGATGCCCATCCGTCGGACGTCCTCGTCGACGTCGCCGCCGACCTTGAGCTTGATCTGGGTGAACCCGTCGTCCACGGCTTCCCGGCACAGCCGCGCGAGCTTCTCGTCGTCGTAGCCGAGCCAGCCTGGGGTCGTCGTGTAGGCGCGGTAGCCCGCACGCTCCAGGCGCGCTCGACGTTCGGCACGCATCGGTTCGGCGGCGCGGAACAGTTCGAGCGCCTCGGCCGGGGTGATCGCGTCGGTCAGGTACCGGAAGTCCACCAGGTCGACGAGCTCCTCGGGTCGCAGGTCGGCGAGCAGGGCCCACAGCGGCTGCCCCGCACGCTTCGCACGCAGGTCCCACAGGGCGTTCACCACGGCGCCGATCGCCATGTGCATGACGCCCTTCTCCGGGCCGAGCCACCGCAGCTGCGAGTCGTGCACCATCGCGCGCCAGGTGCCGCCCATGTCGGCGAGGACCGCCTCGGCATCGGCGCCGACGACGTGCCCACGGAGGGCTGCGATCGCCGACTCCTGCACCTCGTTGCCGCGGCCGATGGTGAAGACGAAGCCGGTGCCGACCAGGCCGTCGAGCGCGTCGGTGGTGAGCTCGACGTAGGCGGCGGAGTAGTCGGGTGCGGGGTTCATGGCGTCGGACCCGTCGTGCTCCCGCGAGGTCGGGAACCGGATGTCGTGCACGTGCAGACCGGTGATGCGGCTCATCTGTGTCTCCTGCCGTCCGGTCTCCGTCGACCGAACGGTGCAATCAAAACATCCGATGTCTCGTGCGTCAAGAGCCCTGTTCTTGCGGTTCTGGCGAAAGTGGCCGCCCAACCGTCCGATGACTGCGCGACCGACGGTGTGGACGCGACAACGGCCTGGAGGCGCGGTGCGGGTCCGACCCGCACCGCGCCTCCAGGCCGTGGTCGCCCCGCGCCGGGGGCGACGCGATGGTCACGCTGGTCAGGCGGTGGCGAGCCGCCCCATCTCGGCGACGACCGCGCGCAGCCGCGCAGCGAGCTCGTCGCGGGAGCCGTCCGCCGACCGGTGGGCGGACTCGATCACGGCGGCCATCACGAGGGTGGTCGCGGTCCGCGCGGTGTCCTCGTCGACGCGCTCGGCGGCGACCGCCAGCACGGTCTGCCGCGCGTGCGCCATCCACTGCATCATCGCCGGGACCATCTCGGGGCGGGCTCGGACGAGCTCCTTCATGCGCCGGCGGTCCTGCGGCAGGGTGACCGTGTGCGCGACGAGGTCGCAGAGGTCCGACACGAGCGGACCCGTGGCACCGAGGAACGCTGCGCGCGCCACTTCCGGGACCGTCGTCGCCGGCAGTCCGAGGGCTGCTTCGGCCTTCGACGGGAAGTAGTTGAAGAACGTCCGCGGGGAGACGCCGGCGTCCGCGCAGATCTGCTCGACGGTCACCCCGGCGAGCCCGTGGTCGGTGACCAGGGCGAGTGCCGACCGGTGGATGGCGGACCGGGTCTGCTGCTTCTTGCGCTCCCGCAGGCCGCAGTCGCTCGCGACGAGGTCCTCGGTGGTGGTGGGCTGGTGCACGTGCTGCGCTCCGTCCTGCTCTCGGGTCCGTGCGACGCTGGGCCTCCGCGTCGTGTGACGGGGAGGCCCGGCGTGGCTCAGACCTGCGACCGACCGCCCTGGACGGGGATCGAACCGGTGACCGGGGCGGTGGGCGAGCCCATCGTGTCCGCGGCCCGCACGGCCTGCGCCTCGAGGTCGTCGGCGGTGCCGGCGTCGTCCGCCTGCTCCTGCAGGGCCGAGCTCTTGCGGAGCGGCGGCGCCTTGAAGAAGAAGCTCAGGACGAACGCGAGCAGGATCACCGCGAAGCCGACCCAGTAGACGGTCACGGCCGAGGCGTTGAACCCGGACATGAACGGCCGGGTCAGGGCCGAGTCCGCACCGTTGAGGTACGACGTGTCGCTCGTCTCGGCGTTCGAGTCGCTCGAGTCGTTCGCGCCCTTGTCGATCTGCTTCGACAGCTCCGGTGCGAGCTGGTCCACCCAGTAGGTGCGCTGCCCCGAGTCCGACCAGTCGACGACGAGCCGGCCGTCCTGCACGCTCGCGTGCGCCTTGTCGGCGGCGGCGGTGAGCGCCTGCTGCTGCACGGCGTCGGGAGCCCCGGCGGTGGCCTGGGTCACCTGGTCGGTGGCGGTGTCGAGGCCGGACTGCACCTGCTGCTGGAGCGGGGTGACGATCGGGTTCCAGATCTGGTCCATGACGCCCTGGTTCGCCTTCGCGCTGGCGATCTCCGGGTCGAGCGCCGCGCTGAGGGCGGGCTTCAGGTTCGACTCGTCCGCTGTGGCGTGCAGGATGTTCGTCGGCATGAGCGAGAACAGGACGGACAGCAGGACGGCGGTGCCGAGCGTGCCACCGATCTGGCGGAAGAACGTGGCGGACGACGTCGCCACACCCATGTCGCGCGGCTGCACCGAGTTCTGCGATGCCAGGGTGATGCTCTGCATGAGCTGGCCGAGTCCGAGACCGATCAGGAACATGCCGATCATGAGGAACCACAGCGGCTTGTCGATCGTCATGAAGGTCAGGACGACGTAGCCGAGCGACACCAGGGCCGTGCCGATGACCGGGAAGATCCGGTACCGGCCGGTGCGGGCCACGATCTGCCCCGAAGCGATCGAGGCGATCATCAGGCCACCGATCATCGGCAGCGTCGCGAACCCGGACTCGGTCGGCGTCAGGCCGGTGACGATCTGCAGGTAGAGCGGGATGGTGAGCATCGCGCCGAACATCGCGAAGCCGACCAGGAAGCCCAGGATGGTCGCCATCGAGAACGTGCTCGAGCGGAAGAGCTTGAGCGGGATGATCGCGTCGTCCTGCATGCGGGTCTCGATCACCAGGAAGGCGACGAGGCCGAGCGCACCGATGACGTAGCAGGCGATCGCGCTGGCCGAACCCCAGCCCCACGTGCGGCCCTGCTCCGCGACGAGGAGCAGCGGCGCGAGCGTGACGATGACCGAGGTCGCTCCCCACCAGTCGATGCGCGGCTTGGCCTTGGCCTCGCCGAACTTCGGCAGGTGCAGGAACGCGATCACCATGAGGAGCGCGGCGACGCCGATCGGCACGTTGATTAGGAAGACCCAGCGCCACCCGGTGATGCCGACGATCGAGCTCGCACCGGCGAACAGGCCGCCGATCAGCGGGCCGATCACGGACGAGATGCCGAAGACCGCGAGGAAGTAGCCCTGGTACTTCGCGCGCTCACGCGGGGCGAGGATGTCGCCCATGATCGCGAGCGGCAGCGACATCAGCGCACCGGCACCGATGCCCTGGAACGCGCGGAAGGCGGCGAGCATGGTCATCGACGTCGACAGGGTCGAGAGCAGCGACCCGAGGATGAAGACCGCGATGCCGAAGATGTAGAGCGGGCGACGTCCGAAGACGTCGGAGAGCTTGCCGTAGATGGGCGTGGTGATGGTCGACGCGATCAGGTAGGCCGTCGTGACCCAGGCCTGCTGGTCGAGGCCGTGCAGGTCGTCACCGATCGTGCGGATCGCCGTGCCGACGATGGTCTGGTCGAGCGACGACAGGAACATGCCCGCCATCAGGCCGTAGATGACGAGCAGGATCTGGCGGTGCGACATGATCGGCTTGCCCGGCGTGCTCGCCGGGGAGTCCTGTCGTCCGCGCGACACCTCGACGGGTGCGGTGGCAGTGGACATGCGGAGTTCCTCACAGGGGATGTGGCGTGGTGGTCGTCGGCCTGGTCGGGACCCCGAACGGATGTCAACCTTGCAGGCTCTGCAACTTTACACCGCCAGCACCTTTGCTGCCAACGCAAAGTTGCCGAGCATGCATGTTCGTGTACGGGTTCTCAGGTAACGTCGGCGCATGGGGCGAACCACCTGGACCGATGTACCGATGACGCTGCGGCAGCAGGTGGAGGGGGTGTTGGGCGGTCCGGTCGTGACCGCCCAGTCCCAGGCGAGCGGGTGGTCTCCCGGCAGCGCCGACCGGGTGACGACCGCGGCGGGACGACGGGCGTTCGTGAAGACCGTGTCGCGCTCGCGCAACGAACCAGCCCTCGAGCTGCACCGCCGCGAGGCCGAGGTCATGGCCCAGCTGCCGACCACCGTGCAGGCGCCACGGCTGCTCGACGCGCTCCACGCCACGGTCGACGGCGACGACTGGGTCGCGCTCGTGCTCGACGACGTCGCGGGACAGCACCCGGGCGGGCACCTCGACGGCTCGGACACGACGGCCGTGCTCGACGCGCTCCACACGCTGCCGCCCGCGACCGGTGGGCTGGTGACGCTCCCCCGCATCGCCGAGGACCTGCGCGGTGAGTTCGGCGCCTGGGACCGGATGCTGGCCGACGACGCGGACGCCGTCCGTGTCGCCGAGGTCGTCCCGCCGCACGTCCTCGACGCCGGCTCCGCCATCGCCCGCGCGGCATCCGGGGCAGCGGCACTCGTCGACGGCGAACACCTCGTGCACGCCGACTGCCGAGCGGACAACCTGCTCCTCGACGACGCCGGGCTCGTCTGGGTGGTCGACTGGCCCTGGGCGAGCGTGGGCGCGCACTGGCTCGATCCACTGACCTACCTGCTCGACACGCTCGTCCGCGGCGAGGACGCCGACGTCGAACACCACCTCACCACGCACCCGGTCTTCGCCGGGGTGCCCGCCACCACGATCGACGCCGTGCTGGCCGGGCTCGCCGGGCTGTTCTTCGAGCACGCCCTGCCCCCGGCACCGCCGAACATGCCCACGATCCGCGACTTCCAGCGTCGCGAGGGCGTCGCGGCCGCCGAGTGGTTGCTCCGGCGCTGGGCCGACTGACACCGCGCCCGCCCGCCCGGGGGACGTGTCTGTCCAGGGAGCGCAGCGCACCGGAGCGTACGGTCCACCGCATGACTGATGAGCACCGCACCCCGCGTCCCGAAGACGACGCCGCGCGCCTCGGTCTCGTCGTCGTCGGAGAAGCAGCAGCCCTGCAGTCCGGCGACGAGGCGGCACTGGACGCGAGCGAGCAGAACATCCGCGACACGATCGACGAACTGGTCGACGAGCCCCTGACCCCGCGGCAGGAGGAGGTCGTCGAGCGACTCGCCGCGGCCGGCGGCACCCTGACCGCCGGACTCAGCGGTGCCCTCGCCGCCCAGAGCGGTCGCAGCGTCGACGACGTGCTCGAGGGTGCGGCCCGCAGTGTCGTGTGGCAGCAGCGGCTCGCGGACGAGCGTGAGGACGCCGGTGCTCAGCAGCGCGACCCGCAGAACGAGAACGGGCGCGACGAGGGCTGATCCCCCGTCGCGCCCGCTGCAGGCACCGCTCGGTTACTCGGCCGGTTCGACCTGTGGCACGGACTGCTCGCGCACGACGGCACGGGCAGCGGCCTGACCCGTCGTGGTGCTCTTCACGATGTCGCTCAGGGTGAACCCGGCGGTGGCACCGAGCAGCGCATCGACCTCGCTGAACTGGCTGACGACGCTCTTCGACAGTGCACCGGCGCCGTCGGAGGACACCACGGTGAGCGTGTCGATGTTGCTCATCGGAGCAGCGAGCTCGCGGGCGATGCTCGGCAGTGTCTCGATGGCCTTGACCCGCAGGACGGCCTCGGAGTGCTGGGCGAGCGCGTCGGCCTGCGCCTTGGTCGCATCGGCCTCGGCCTGGCCCTTCGCACGGATCGCGTCGGCGGCGGCTTCACCCTCGGCGCGCGAGGCGTCGGCGGCGAGCTTGCGGGCGTCCGCCTCGGCCTTCGCTTCGGCCGCGACGGCCTCGGCGGAGATCCGGCGGGCCTCGGCCTGGGCGCGGGCGGTCTCGACCTGGGCCCCAGCAGCGGCTTCGGCCTCGACGCGGGTCTTGCGCGCCTGGGCCTCGGCGACCGCAGAGACCTCGGACTCGAGCTCGGCACGGCGCAGCTCGGCACGCTTCTGCGCGGTGATCTGCTCCTGCTCGACGACGCCCTGGGACGCACGCGCCTGGGCGAGCGGGCCGGCGGCAGCGGCTTCGGCGGATGCACGGTCGGCGTCGAGCTGCAGCGCGGCACGACGGATGGCCAGGGTGTTCTCGGCCTCGGCGATCGCCTGGTCTGCGGTCGCGCGGGCCTCTCGCGCTTCACGGTCGGCCTGGGCCTCGGCGTTCTCGGCCTCGAGTCGCACGCGTGCACGCTCGGCACGGCCGAGGTCGCTGATGTACTCGTTGCGGTCCGAGATGCCCTTGATCTCGAACGAGTCGACGTCGAGCCCCTGGCTGTGCAGGGCGTCCTTCGCGACGTCGAGCACGGCGACGGTGAGCTGGTCGCGCTTGCGGATGATGGTCGACACGTCGGTCGCACCGATCGAGGCGCGGAGCGAACCGGACAGGACCTCGCGCGCGAAGTCGTCGATCTTCTTCTCCTGCCCGAGGAACCGCTGTGCGGCCGCCCGGATCGAGGCGTCGGTCTCGCCGACCTTGACGAGCGCGACGGCCTCGACGTCGATGGTGACACCGCGGGAGTCCTGCGCGTTGACGTTGATGTCGATCGCACGCGAGCTGAGCGACAGCTTCGCGACCTTCTCGAAGAAGGGGCGGACGAGCACGCCGGCACCGAGCACGACCTTGATGCCGGACTCGACGGTCTCGGTGCCGTCGTCGTTCTTGACCTTGCGGGAGCGCTTGCCGGTGATGATGAGCGCTTCGTCGGCACCGGCGTTGCGGTACACGACCTTGGCGTAGATCAGCGCGATCACGGCGAGGACGATGATCCCCACGATGATCAGCGGGACGGCTCCGAGCGCGAACAGGACTTCCATGACTCCCCCTCCGGACCAGGCGCCAGCCTGGATTCCGCATCTGTTGTTCCGTTGGCTCCCATCCTAGGAGCGCGCGCGGACAGCGGGGCCGCGCTGGGGAGGGTTGGGGACAACAGACGGGAGGCGCGGTGCAGGATCACCTGCACCGCGCCTCCCGGCCGGGGCTGCGTCAGCGCCTACGCGCCCGCACGCCACCAGTCGTCGAAGGGCGTCGCCGGCACCTGGCGCTTGTGCTCCGTCGCGCGGTAGCGCGACTCGATCGCCTCGGCGACCTCGACCGGCACGTCGTGGCCCTGCAGGTACGCGTCGATCTCGGCGTAGGTGAGTCCGAGGTTCGCCTCGTCGGTCTGTCCGGGCAGCTCGTCGAGCAGGTCGGCGGTGGGCGCCTTCTCGTACAGGCGGGCGGGTGCGCCGAGGTGCTCGAGCAGCTGCCGCCCCTGGCTCTTCGACAGCCCGGTGAGCGGGGTGAGGTCGACGCCGCCGTCGCCGTACTTGGTGAAGAAGCCCGTGACGGCCTCGGCCGCGTGGTCCGTGCCGACCACCAGCAGGCCGCGCTGCCCGGCGATCGCGTACTGGGCGACCATGCGCATGCGCGCCTTGACGTTGCCCTTGACGAAGTCGCTCAGCTCGACCCCCGAGGCCGCGGTGTCCTGCATGACCCCGTCGACCCCGTGCTCGATGTTCACGGTGACGCCCGGGTCGGCCGCGATGAACTGCAGGGCGAGCTGGGCGTCGTCCTCGTCGGCCTGCACGCGGTAGGGCATGCGCACGGTCGTGAACTCGGCGGGGTGCCCCTCGGCGCGGAGCGACTCGACCGCGAGCTGGGTCAGGCGGCCGGCCAGGGTGGAGTCCTGCCCGCCGCTGATGGCGAGGAGGTACCCCTTCGCCCCGGTCGTCAGCAGGTAGTCGCGCAGGAACCCGACACGACGGGCGACCTCCTGCTCCGGGTCGATGGTCGGCTGGACGTTGAGGTCCGCTGCGATGGCGGCTTGGAGTTCACGCACCACCCCAGTATCACGCCGATCCGGCTCCGTGGACCGGCGGGTTCCCGAAGACGTCGATCGGATCGACCGGGAGGTCCCGGGGCGGCGGTGACCCGATCACCACCGCCCCGGGGATCCGCGACGACCCGAACGCGTCGCGGACCCGGTGAGGCGGACGCCGGTACCCGCCAGCGCCCGTCCTGGTCAGGCGCGACGAACCCGTCGCACCGGGATCGCGGTGGGTGGTCCGTGGTGTGGCACGGCGCCTCCTCCCCCGACGGGGTCTCCGCCGCTGATCCGACCCCGGTGGTGAGCCAGGGGATGTGGGGCCCGTCGAACGGGCTGAGGGTGGCTGGTGAGGCCGCTTGCTGTGGAAGGTACCAGGATGCGAGCAGGGCTCGACACCCCCGTTGTGGGGTCACGACTTGGACTGCCTTCGTTGACAGTTCGATGACTAACAGTTAGTGTCCTGATCATGCAGGCACCGGACTTCACGACACCGCTCCAGCTCATGCGGTGGATCGGATGGGCACAGCGCAAGGGCGCCGAGGAGTGGGTCCGTGAACGCGACCTCACCCACGAGCAGTCCTTCGTGCTCGGGTACCTGCAGGAACACCCCGGCGCCATCCAGCGGGACGTCGCCGAGGCCACCCGGACCAGCGCGGCCAGCGTCTCGAGTCTCCTGCAGGGGCTCGAGCGGCGTGGCCTGATCGAACGACGACCGGACGCCACGAACGGGCGGACGAAGACGGTGCACGCTACCCAGGCGGGCATCGACCTCATCGCCGGGTTCACCGACGCGATGGTCGCCCTCGACGACTCCCTGCTCGCACCCCTCGACGAGGACGAACGCGCCACCCTGCGGCGACTGCTGCAGAAGGTGACCGCGGAACTCGCGCCGCCGACCCGCTAGCCGCACCACCGCACCGCCGGCGCCACGCGCGCCACCGCACCGACCCGCTCACGCACCACGCGCCTCCCGGCCGGATCCGCCGGCGCGCCTTCGCGACCCCGCGATCCCGCGCCTTCCCGACCCGCGACCCTGCGATCCCGCGATCCCGCGATCCCGCGATCCCATCGGTCGCACGCTCCCCCTGCCGTGCCGGCGTCCGTCGGCGCGCCCACCGCCATGCCCGGAAGGGAATTGTCATGTCCTCCACCACCACCACCGCGGCGACGAACCGCTGGTACCTCTCCGCTGCCCCGATCGCCCGAGCCCTGGTGCACCTGTGCGTGCCGATGGCCGCCGCGATGGTCGTCAGCGCCCTGTACAACGTCATCAACGCGGGCTTCATCGGCGCCCAGCACGACACGTCCCTGCTCGCCGCGATCACCTTCGGCACGCCGCTGCTCGGCCTGGTGATGGCCGTGGGCGGCGTGTTCGGCGTCGGCGGCAGCGCGTTGATGTCCCGGCTGCTCGGCGCCTCGGAACACGACCCCGACAAGGCCCGGGACATCAAGCACGTCGCCTCGTTCGCCCTGTGGGGAGCCGTCGTGACCGGCGCCGTGCTCGGCGTCGTCGGACTCCTGCTGCTCCGCCCGCTCGTCGCCGTCCTCGGTGCCGACGCTGCAGCGGTCCCCGCCACGAGCGATTACGTCGCCGTGATGCTCGCGTTCGTCCCCGTCCTCGCCGCGTCCTTCGCGCTCGAGCAGATCGTCCGCTCGGAGGGCGCCGCGAGGCAGGCGATGATCGGCCTGGTCCTGTCCACGGTCGGCAACCTGGTGTTCGACGTCCTGTTCATCCTGGGGCTGCACTGGGGTGTCGGCGGCGCCGCACTCGCGGTGGGCCTGGCCAACGTGGTCTCGATCGCCTACTGGGTGACCTGGCTGCAGCGGAACAGCGAGAACGTCAGCTTCGCGCCGAAGTGGTTCACCCTGCGTGCGGACATCCTGAAGCCCGTGTTCGGCATCGGCGTCGGCGAGCTGCTGCAGTCCGCGTTCCTCATCGTCACGACACTCGTCCTCAACAACCTCGCCGCCGCCTACGGTGACGACCCGCTGGCGGCGATGGGCGTCGCGGTCCGCATCGCCCAGGTGCCGGAGTTCCTGGTGATGGGCGTGACCATCGGCGTGCTGCCGCTGCTCGCCTACGCGTTCGGAGCGGGTGACGCAGCTCGACTGCGCTCCGGCCTGCGCGCCGCGGCCCTGACCGTCGGCGGCATCGTGCTCGTCTTCTCCGGCACCGTGTTCGTGTTCCGCGAGCAGGTCTTCACGATCTTCTCCGGTGACCACTCGGTGCTCGCGATCGGCATGACGATCCTGACGGCACAGCTCGTCGCCGCCGTCGTCAACGGGTTCACGGGACTGCTCACCTCGCTGTTCCAGGCGACCGGGATGGTCATGCCCGCGATGGTGCTGTCGATGGCGCAGGGCGTGCTGTTCATCCCGATCGTGATCGCCGGCAACGTGTGGTTCGGGCTCGCCGGGATCATCTGGGCACTCACCATCACCGAGGGCATCGTGTTCGTCGCCGCGGTCGTCCTCTGGCTGGCGACGCGGGGGCGCATCGCCCGAGGCCTGGCCGAGGGCAGCGCGGCACGCGCCGACGCCGCGCTGGAGGCCGCCCCCGTGGCGTGAGGCGCGTCGCCCCCGGCGTCACGCACCACGTGCGGACGGGAGGCCCGGTGCCGGTCCGGCACCGGGCCTCCCGTCCGTCGCGTGGTCACGTTCCGTGCGCCGCGTGCGCTTCGTGGGCTCGCTGCGTGTGTGCGCTTCGTGAGCAGGAACGGTCGGGTGCGTGCGTGCGACCCGACCGTTCCTGCTCACGAAGTGCGCTGGCGCCGCTGCCGCCGCGCGCGCTACGCGCTGCGGCCGCGCCGCAGCAGCAACACGACGACCGCGCCGGCCACCAGGACGGCCCCGGCGCCGAGGCCGATCCACACGCCCGGCGCGATGCCCGGCGACGAGGACGGAGCACCGTCCGAGGCTCCGGTGGCCGTCGCGGTGGCACTCGACGTCGGAGCGGTGCTCGCCGTCGGGGTCGGGGTGACGCTCGCGCTCGGGGTCGACACGGGCGCTGCGGCCCGGTACTCGAACGCGAACGTGCCCTCGATCGGGTGGCCGTCCGGCGACACGTACCGCCAGAGCACCGTGTAGCGGCCCTGGTCGAGGTCGACCGCGCGGCGCATGGTCGTCCCGGAGACCGTCACGTCACCCCTGGCGACGTCGGCACCGGAAGCGTCCGTCACCTGGATCCGGAGTCCGGCGTCGAGGCCGGCGAGCGGTGCCTCGGAGAAGGTCAGGTCGACGGACTCGAGCGGTTCGGTGACGACCGCCCCGTCCGCCGGGGTACTGCTGGTCAGGGCCGAGTGGGCCGACGCGGGCTGGACACCGACGAGCGTCAGCAGTCCCGCCGCGACGATCGCCAGTGCCGCCGCCGTGGTTCGAGCTGTGCGCATGCGCAGACTCTACCGACGGTCGAGCGGCAGCCCGCTGGGGGTCAGAGCTGCTCGCCGAGGAAGTCCGCGTAGGTGGGCTCGTAGCGCGCTTCGCTGACGCTGACGAGCTGGTGGCCGGTTCCTTCGAGGCGTTCGGCGACGAGGGCGGCGAGGTCTTCGGGCGAGCGGAGGCCGTGGCGGTGCCAGGCGTTCTGGATGGTGGCGGTCATGGCGACCAGCCCTTCGTCGAGATGATGCGCATCTCGGATCCGTCCGGGTCGACCCGCTGTGCCAGACCTCACAGATCGTGAGGAGCATCGTGACGACGAGTCCCTGATGACTGACCCGGTACCGCAACGATACGGTCGCGCCCGAGCGCCGTCGAGGCGGATGCGCTTCGCGGCTGACGGACGCGACGGACCGGCGCGGCGGGTGCGCTGTAGCGTCGGCCCATGGAGATCCTCTTCGTCCACGGCGCGCTCGTCCGCGACGGCGGCTGGTGGTGGCAACCCACCGCCGACCTGTTGTTCGACCGCACCGGTGTCCGCAGTCGATCGGTGGCACTGCCGTCCTGCGGCGAGGGCCCGTCCGGCTTCCCCGAAGGTGGTCTCGTCGAGGACGCGGCAGCGCTCCGGGCCGCACTCGACCGCAGCGACGGCGCGATCGTCGTCGGGCACTCGTACGGCGGCACGGTCATCGCCGAGGCCGGCCCGCACGATGCCGTCGAGCACCTGGTCTACGCGTCGTCCTACCTACCCGACGTCGGATCGGCCCAGGCCGGGATCATGTCGGACGAGCCCGATCCGGTGGCGATCGGTGATGCCGGGGACGGAGCCCTGGCAGTGGTCGGGTACGACGCCTCGTCGTTCGGCGCGCGGTTCCTGCAGGACGCCGACCCGGAGGTGCAGCGAGCTGCGTGGGACCGCGTCACCGCCCAGTCCGCTGCCGCGTTCGTCACGCCGACCACCGCCGCGGGCTGGCAGGGCGTCGACTCCACCTACCTGGTCTGCACCGAGGACCGGAGCACCACCGTCGGCCTCCAGCGAGCGCACGCGGCACGTGCGACGCGGAGCGTCGACGTCCCCACCGGGCACCATCCCTTCATCACCCGGCCCGACCTGGTCGTCGAGCAGCTCGAACTGCTGCTCGGGAGCGCCGCGGCCTGAGACGTCACGACGACGGACGGGAGGCCCGGTGCCATCTGGCACCGGGCCTCCCGTCATCAGGGCGTCGCGCCCAGGGCGCGGGTCCGCTCGATCAGTCGGTGCCGGAGTCGAAGGCAGCGCCCTCGGACGCGAGGTCCGTGCGACGACCCATCGCGTCCTCGGCGTCGGAGGCGACGATCGCACCGCCGAGGATCTCCTCGGCCTCGCCCGCCTCGAGCTCGCCGACGAGCTCGGCCGTCGCGCCACCGATGAGGCCCGCGGCCGCGTACTGCTCGAGCCGCGAACGGGAGTCCGCGATGTCGAGGTTGCGCATGGTGAGCTGGCCGATGCGGTCGTCCGGGCCGAAGGCGGCGTCGCCGACGCGCTCCATCGACAGCTTGTCCGGGTGGTACGACAGCGCGGGGCCCGTGGTGTCGAGGATCGTGTAGTCGTCGCCGCGACGCAGGCGCAGCGTGACCTCGCCGGTGACGGCGGAGGCGACCCAGCGCTGCAGCGACTCGCGGAGCATGAGGGACTGCGGGTCGAGCCAGCGGCCCTCGTACATCAGGCGACCGAGACGGCGACCCTCGTTGTGGTACGAGGCGACCGTGTCCTCGTTGTGGATCGCGTTGAGCAGGCGCTCGTAGGCGATGTGCAGCAGCGCCATGCCCGGAGCCTCGTAGATGCCACGGCTCTTCGCTTCGATGATGCGGTTCTCGATCTGGTCGGACGCACCCAGGCCGTGGCGGCCACCGATGGCGTTCGCCTCGTAGACCAGGGCGACCGCGTCGGTGTACTCGATGCCGTTGATCGCGACAGGGCGGCCGGCCTCGAACCGGACGCTGACGATCTCGGTCGCGACCTCGACGTCGTCACGCCAGGCGGCGACGCCCATGATCGGCTCGACGATGTCCAGGCCGCTCGACAGCTCTTCGAGGCTCTTCGCCTCGTGCGTCGCACCCCAGATGTTCGCGTCGGTCGAGTACGCCTTCTCGGTGGAGTCGCGGTACGGGAACCCGCGGGCGACGAGCCACTCGCTCATCTCCTTGCGGCCGCCGAGCTCCTCGACGAACTCGGAGTCGAGCCACGGCTTGTAGACGCGCAGGCGCGGGTTGGCCATCAGGCCGTAGCGGTAGAACCGCTCGATGTCGTTGCCCTTGTAGGTGGAGCCGTCGCCCCAGATGTCGACACCGTCTTCCTTCATCGCGCGGACGAGCATCGTGCCCGTCACCGCGCGGCCGAGCGGCGTCGTGTTGAAGTACGTCTTGCCGCCGGAGCGGATGTGGAACGCGCCGGTCTGCAGGGCGACCAGGCCTTCTTCGACCAGGGCGCTCTTCGCGTCGACCAGTCGGGCGATCTCCGCGCCGTACTCGTGGGCGCGGCTCGGGACGGCGTCGATGTCCGGCTCGTCGTACTGGCCGATGTCGGCCGTGTACGTGCAGGGGATCGCTCCCTTCTCGCGCATCCAGGCAACGGCGCAGGAGGTGTCGAGACCCCCTGAGAACGCGATGCCGACTCGTTCGCCGACGGGGAGACTGCTCAGGACCTTGGACACGGGGTCAATCGTACGGGGCCAGCGGGCCGCGCTACCGTCCGGGTCGACGGTTGACCGCACAAGCGACGCCCCACGGCTGCGCACGGCCTGGCGGCCCTTAGCGGAATCTCGCGGGCACTACGCACGAGACTCCAGTTGCGTGCAAGACTTTTCACATGCGCGCGAAGATCTCCGTGGTCAATCTCAGCACCCCCGGCGAGTTCATCGAGCCGAGCGACAACGTGACGTTGATTGTTGGGCCGAACAATGTCGGGAAGAGTGCCCTACTTGGCAACCTTCATTCTCATGTTACTTCCGAACCGCATCAGCCCCCGAACCCGGGTCCACAGCTTGTTGAATCGGCGAATGTGAGCTTCCCGCCGGTTACGGAATATATTGACAGCCTATTGAGAACGGCACAGCGATTCGAGCCGGGCACTTATCCCCGAGGTGCGTTCTACGAAGAAACTTTCATCTTCCCAAGCGGCACAGCGTTGACACGCGCATCAATCGAAGCTTCACTGCAAAGGAGCAACCATTTTGGGCAGGTAGCCAACGTCTTTGCTAACTACTTGGGACCCGAAGGGCGCGGGAGCGTCCTGCAGCCTCAACAGACTCCAGATTTGATGGGGGAGCCAGGACGGTCGCCCATGCAGATGCTTTGGGCGGACCGCAGGCTCGAGGCCACGATGGATAGCTACATGCAACGCGCATTTGGCCGACGGCTTACCGTTAATCGTCACGCTGGGCTGAATACCTACCTGCACGTCGGAAGCGTCTCGAGCGAAGAGCCCCAGCTGGGCACACAGGGCGACTATCTCGACGAGGTCATGGCACTTCCGTTGCTCTCCGTGCAAGGCTCCGGGATGCAAGCGTTCATGGGCACTATGCTCACTCTCGCAGCAGCTTCTTTCGATATAGTGCTACTGGACGAGCCGGAAGCCTTCCTACATCCCCCGCAGGCTCGGCTGCTAGGCGAAGTTGTCGCCGAACTGAGCCGCGATCGGGGCCTTCAAGTGATCGCCGCTACACACAGTGATGATTTTGTTCAGGGGGTACTGAACGCCTCGCGGGACGAAGCAGAGGTTTCAGTAGTTCGCATAACTCGCCCCGTGGATTACGAGAATCGCATTGCACAGGTCCCCCCCGAGTCCCTTAGATCGCTCTACCGGGACCCGTTACTTCGCTACTCAGATATCCTCGACGGTATTTTCTATAAAGGGGCCGTACTATGTGAGTCCGAGTCGGACTGTACGTACTATTCGGCAACCCTGGCACATCTTGAGACGACAGATGACCTATCGGCATCTGATCTCTTGTTCACTCAGTGCGGCGGAAAGGACCGATTCGACCGGGCATACAAAGCACTCGCGGCGGCTTCGGTTCCCACTGCCGTCATTGCCGACATAGACCTACTCGCCGACCGAGGCAAATTCGCCGCGCTATTCAATACAATGGGAGGCGACTTTAGCGTCATTGAAGCGAGCTACAATGTCATCGAAGCCTCCGTGAGAAACCAGAAGGTTGAGCCTACTCGCCTAGGGGTAAGAGAAGCGATGAACGAGGTACTTGGATCCTCAGAAGATCCAAAGCTCACGGCCGCCGAGTTGGTTCGTTTACGCGAAAGTGTGAGGTCAGAGTCTGGGTGGAAGCAGGTCAAACGGAAGGGCATCGGAGTCGTTGATAGCGGTGGCCCCACTATGGCGTTCGAATCGATCTTGGCCAGTTGCCGTGCCATCGGACTGTTCTTGGTCGCGGAAGGCGAGCTCGAACGCTTCCATCCCGAAGTGACCGGAAACAAACAAGAGTGGCTGAGAGCGGTGTTGGAGGGTGAATTGTTCAAGCAGGCGCCCAGTCCTCAGACCTTCGTCCGAGAAGTTCGCAACTTCATCACGAGCCACCAGTAGGCCTCGGGCCTCTCGACGCCGGCTGGCTGGCTCGCTGTGACGTTTACGATGGGCAGCTGCCGAATTAGGCGTGCAGAGCGGACTTGGGCCAGCGGCTTGTCCTGAGCACACTCATGCCCAGGCTGCTGGTGCCCCTGGAGGGACTCGAACCCCCAACCGTTTCCTTAGGACGGAACTGCTCTTCCATTGAGCTACAGAGGCTGGCCCGACCACTCTAGCGGCGGAAGCCCTGCAGGAACGCGTGCAGTTCGTCGACGAACAGGTCGGGCTGCTCGAACGGCGCGAAGTGCCCGCCGCGGTCGAGTTCGTGGTGGAACACGAGGTTCGTGGTGCGCTCGAGCCACTCCCGCGGCGCCCGCACGATGTCGCCGGGGAAGATCGAGAACCCGGACGGCACCTCGACCCGTCGCTCCAGCTGCTCCGCCGGGATCGCCGCGTTCGCGTGGTACATCCGCATCGCCGACCCGATCGTGGCGGTGGCCCAGTACTCGGTCAGCAGCGCCAGGACCTCGTCGCGCTTGTAGACCGACCACAGGTCCCCGCCGCAGTCGCTCCACGCCCGGAGCTTCTCGACGATCCAGGCCGCGAGACCCGCGGGTGAGTCGTTCAGCCCGACGGCCGCGGTCTGCGGCTTCGTCCGGTGCAGCATCGCGTAGGCGCCCTCGGCGGTGCGCCACCGATCGGTCGCGGCGACGAACTCCCGCTCGGCGGCGGACAACGTCGACGCATCCAGCCCCGGCCAGGCGAGCCCGCCGTCGATGCGGTGCACGGCGACGACCCGGTCGGGGTGGTCGAGCGCCAGGTAGCGGGCGACGTGTGTGCCGATGTCGCCACCGGACACCGCGAACCGCTCGTACCCGAGGTCCGTCATCAGCGTCGCCCACATGCCGGCCACCTGCCGGGCGTCGAGCACCTGGGGCGGCGCATCCGAGAATCCGTAGCCGGGCATGTCCGGCACGACGACGTCGTACCCGGCGGCGACGAGCATCGGCAGCACCTTGCGGTACCGCCACCCGGAGTCCGGCCAGCCGTGCGCGAGCAGGACCGGCAGGGCGTCGGGCTGCGGCGCGCGGGCGTGCAGGACGTGGATGCCGATGCCGTCGACGACGACGCGGCGCGAGGGCAGCGCGGCGAGCTCGGCGCGGTGCGCGTCGAAGTCGAACCCGTCGGCCCAGTACTCGACGAGCGGGCGCAGGACGTCGAGGTCCACGCCGAGCGACCAGCCGACCCCGGCGGGTGCGTCCGGCCAGCGCGTGGCGCGCAGCCGCGCGCGCAGGTCGTCGATGGTCGCGTCGTCGATGTGCGGTGTCTCGCCCATGCGGCCGACGCTACTCAGCGCCACCGACGCAGATCGGCGAGCGCGGACTGGAGCCGCTCCCACTGGCGGACCGACTGCATGTCCGCACAGGCCGTGACGAGCCTCCCGGCGGCGTTCACCTGGCGGACACCCGCGCATCCTCTGCCCGCAACGGGGTGCGTCGACGCTGGTCGGACCGCGCCGGTCCCGGCGCGACGGCACGTACCCAGGAGTCCCATGATCTCGCTCGTCTGCCTCGACATGGCAGGAACCACCGTCGACGACGGCGGCGTCGTCCTCGACGCCTTCCGCACCGCGCTCACCGACGTCGGCCTCGAGCGCGGGAGCACCGAGCACGACCGCGCCGTGCAGTACGCGGTCGACACCATGGGCCAGTCGAAGATCGCCGTGTTCACGGCGCTGTTCGACGGTGACGGTGTCCGCGCCGAGGCGGCCAACACCGCCTTCGAGCGTGCTTACGCACGAACCCTCGACCGCGGCGTGCGGCCGGTGGACGGCGCCGTCGAGACGCTCGTCGCACTCCGCGCAGCGGGGCGACGGATCGCGTTGACCACCGGGTTCTCGCCCGCGACGCGCGACGCGGTGCTCGACCTGCTCGGCTGGCGGCCGCTGATCGACCTCGCGCTCTCCCCCGCCGACGCCGGCCGCGGGCGCCCGTACCCGGACATGGTGCTCACCGCCGTGCTCCGGACCGCCACCGACGACGTCCGTGACGTGGCAGTCGTCGGGGACACCGTCGCCGATCTGCTCACGGGACACCGCGCCGGCGCCTCCGTCGTGGCGGGCGTGCGGACCGGGACGCACCAGGACGCCGACTTCGCGACGGTCGCGCACACCCACGTCCTCGACTCGGTCACCGAGTTGCCGTCGGTGCTCGCCGAGGTCGACGACGCCGCCGCCAGGGCGTGACGACCGCGTGACGACCTCACCGGTGCCGGAGGCCGCCGCGGTCGCACCGTTCGCCGGAGTGGTCGCATGCGCCGCGACTGACGGTCTCCCTCAGCCGAGGACCGTCGGCGCGATGCCGAGGCCGGTCGTCATACCGATGCCCGTGGTGACCGTCACGACGTCGACCCCGGGGACCGGCTGGTCGATGAGGAACTCCCGCCCCGGCGCCGAGGCGTAGACGCCCTGCCACCGGTCGACCACGGAGACCGGCGCACCGAACAGCCGCTCGGTCTCGGTGACGAGCAGCCGGAAGCCGTCCTCGTCCTGGAACGGCGGCGCGTCGACCCCGCGCTCGTGGGTGTCCCCGACGATGATGCTGCCGTCCGGCGGCGACGTGTACATCTGGTTGAGGTCCCAGCGGATCCCCTCGGGCAGGTCCGCGGCGAGCCGGTCCCGCAGGGCACCCGCTCCGGGCATCGCGGCGAACCCCGAGTAGCGGAGCAGCGACCACCCGGTCAGCAGCGGTGTGGCGAGCGGGAAGGCGAGCGGGATCGTCGCACGCAGCATGTGGAGCCGGCAGCGGACCAGGCCGATCGACTCGGCGAGCTCCGGGAAGAGCTGGTCGAGGTCGTGGTTGGTGCAGACGACGATCCGGGTCCCCTCCACGATGCCGCGACCGGTGCGGACGGCGCCGGTGGTGACCTCGAGCACGGGGGTGCGCCAGTGGAAGGTGACCCCCTGCCCGGCGAGCCAGCGCGCGATCGCGGGTGCCGCCTCCCGGGGGTCGACCTGCAGGTCGTGCGCGAGGTGCGCGCCGCCGAGGGCCGAGCCGGGGTCGACCGGCACCGCCGCTGTGATCTCGGCCGCGTCGGCCAGCCGCAGGTCCGCGCCGGAGTCGCGGTACTCCTCGAGCACCGCCAGCTCCTCGGGACGACGGGCGACGACGTGGGCACCGCGTTCGCGGGCCGTGAACCCGGCGAGCTGCGCGAGTGCGAGCCAGCGGCGGCGTGCTTCCTGCGCGTACCCGGCTGCCTCCCCGGTCTGCGGGGTGACGCAGGCGTGGCCGAAGTTCCGGACGCTCGCCCCCACGACCGCGCCCGCACGATCGACCACCGCGACCCGGGCGCCCTGCAGGAGCGCCTCGTAGGCCATGCCGAGCCCGACGATGCCCGCGCCGACCACGACGACGTCGTACCGTTCGGTCAGCGGCTGGTGGTCCGTCTCAGTGTCGAGTGCGGTGTGTGCGGAGCGGGGCATGAAGACCTTTCGGGCGGCGCGGAGTGCCGGTCCGGTGCGGATGCCGCAACTGTCGCAGGTCAGCGGTGGGGCGGGGTTCCGTCCCGGTGCACGCCGCGTGGACGGTGCGTGAACTCGGCGGGCACCTGCCCGGACAGGCGAGGACGCCCGCGGCGGTGCCGGGAGTCGCGGTGCGACCGCCGGACTGGAGGCCCGTGACGGCGTCGCCACGGGCCTCCAGTCCGTCTCCTGGTGCGGACCGACGGCCGCTACGCGGCCACGAGGTACTCGTCCCACTCCGCCTGCGGGCGCTCGATGCCGCGCACGACCCACGAGGACCCGTGCGGCACCTTCGGCGGGAATCGGAGGCGCCACCCCATCTCCTGCGGGGTGCGGTCACCCTTGGTGTTGTTGCAGGCCAGGCAGCAGGCGACGAGGTTCTCCCACGAGTCCTGCCCACCGCGCGACCGCGGCTGCACGTGGTCGATGGTGGTGGCGTGCCGGCCGCAGTAGGCACAGTGGTTGCCGTCCCGACGCAGCACACCGCGACGGGACACCGGCACGAGCCTGGAGTGCGGGATGCGCACGTAGCGGGTGAGGATGATGACGGACGGACGGTCGTAGCTCGACGTCGACCCGGTGACGGGGTGTTCGACGTCGGCGGCGACGATGGCGGCCTTCTGGTTCATGACCAGCACGAGGGCTCGTCGGAACGAGATCACCGCGAGGGGCTCGTAACCGGCGTTGAGGACGAGAGTGCGCATGGGTTCCCTTCCGACGTGCCTGGACGGCTTCCAGGCGCTGCGGGTGCGTCGGACCGACGACGCGAACGGGTGAGGACGACCTGTTCACACCCCTGGAACCACGAAGAGCACCACCCGGATGGGCAGTGCTCTCGTCATGCAGGGGCGTGCTCGTGCACGCAAGCTGTGCTCGACCATATGTCGACGCGCGCGCGCCGACCCATGGTGCGGGTCGTGCGGAACATCGACATGAGGGTCTCCTGTTCGCGCCGGTGCGGACCGGTGCAGCGTCAGGTTAACCCAGAAACCGGCCCGGCACGAGGGTGTGCGGGCCGGTTCCGGTGAAGTTCACACGCCGGAGGGGCAGTGGTCGCTAGATGCCGAAGCGGACGATGTGGTAGTCGCTCGTCCAGATCGGACGGATCTGCACGGTGCCACCGGGCTTCGGGGCGTCCATGATCATGCCGTTCCCCATGTAGAAGCCGTCGTGCGCCTCGTTGTTGAAGATGACGACGTCGCCGGGCTGCGCCTCGGACTCGGGAATCGTGGTGCCGGCCTGGTCCTGCAGCGGCACGGAGTGCGCGAGGTTGATGCCGTACTGGGCGTACACGAACATGATGAAGCCGGAGCAGTCGAAGCCCGACGGGTCCGCGCCACCGAAGACGTACGGGGTGCCGATGTACTGCTTGCCCGTGGCGACCACGGCCGGCAGCGAGAACGGGGTGTCGGCGGCGGACGAGCTGGCCGCGTACTCGGCGGCGGTGGGCCCGGTGTACGAGGAGTACTGCTTCGCGGTCGCGGCACGGGCGGTCTGGGTCTGCTCGGCCTGCTCGGCGGCTTCCTTCGCTGCGGCAGCCTGGTCGGCGGCGGCCTGCTTCGCGGCCTTCTCGGCGTCGAGCGTCGCGGTGGACGTCGCGCCGAAGCCGTCACGGCTCGTGTCGGCGAGCGCCACGGCGTCGGAGACCGACAGCTCCTGGCTCTGCGTGGCCCGCACCTGACGCTGGGCGTCGGCGGCGGCGGTCGAGTTGCTCGAGGTCGTCGCGGCGAAGGCCGGGGCGACCGCGACCGTGCCGAACATGCCGGCGGCCACGGTGAGGACGACCGGCGCGAGGAACTTGCGCTTGCGCGACGACGAGCTGGCCTTCGCGGTGCTCGCGGCTGCCGCGGCCTGCGCGGCACGACGACCACCGGGCAGCGGGCCGGAGCGCACCGGCACGACCTTGCGGACCGGGCGGCCCTCGGTCTCGCGCACGGCCCGCCGGGTGAGCGGGGCGGTGGTGGCGTTCTCGGTGTTCGTCGGGTTCGCGGGCGTCTGGTCGTCCGCGGCGGTACCGGTCTGCGTCAAGAGGTGTGTCTCCAACGTCTCGTCATCACGCCGCCGTGGGTGTCCGGCGGTGTGCAACCCCATCCGTTCGTCATCGTTTCCGATCGAGGCAGGAGACGGGTTCGAGACGTCCTGCCACGGGTCTCCGGCTCAGGGGCAGCGCGGCGACTCGGACGAGTGTACGGAAGCGTCGTTACCGAGTCGAGACCAAACGCCCCGCAGGTAACGAAACGGTAAAGACTCTCAGGAACGACCAGGAACGGTCAGCCGCGTTCGATGTAGACGTGCTGCGCGACCTCGATGGGCAGCTCGATGCCCGAGTCCTCGCCCTCGACGCGGACCGCGACGTAGGCGCCCGCGCGCTGCACGCTCGCCATGCGCCCGGGCATGACGCCGGCGGTGCGGAGCTGGTGCAGGAGCTCCGGTTCGAACTGCACGGGCTCGCCCAGGCGTCGGACGACCCCGGTCGTGACGGCATCGGTGCCCTCGGTCGCGGCGACGATGTTCTGGACACCGTCGAGGAACCCGGCGGCCGCGGGGCCACCGATCTCGGCCAGTCCGGGGATCGGGTTGCCGTACGGCGACTCGGTCGGGTTGCCGAGCATCTCGAGCAGGCGGACCTCGACCTGCTCGCTCATGACGTGCTCCCACCGGCACGCCTCGTCGTGCACGAAGGCCCAGTCGAGTCCGATGACGTCGGCCAGCAGGCGTTCGGCCAGACGGTGCTTGCGCATCACGTGGGTGGCGCGGGAACGACCCTCGTCGGTGAGCTCCAGGTGCCGGTCGCCCGAGACGACGACCAGGCCGTCGCGCTCCATGCGGGCGATGGTCTGCGAGACCGTCGGGCCCGAGTGTCCGAGGCGCTCGGAGATGCGCGCGCGCAGCGGCACGATCGCCTCTTCCTCGAGGTCGAGGATGGTGCGAAGGTACATCTCCGTGGTGTCGACGAGATCGGTCACGGTCCGCCTCTCATGTCTGGGCCCAGCGCCGACCACACTACTTGTTCGCACCGACGAACACCGACCGGCGCCCGGGTGCACGTGAGAAAGGGTCATCCGACGCGGTGGGCGGGCGGGCCGAACCCTCCCCGTCCGGCCGGTACACGGGCTCGGGCAGGCGGATCGTCGTCGGTAGGATCGGTGCATGGCAGACATCGTCATCCCGGCCGAACTCCTCCCCACCGACGGTCGCTTCGGCTGCGGTCCGTCGAAGATCCGCGGCGCCCAGCTCGAGTCCCTCGTGACGCGCGGTGCCACGATCCTCGGCACCTCGCACCGTCAGAAGCCCGTGAAGGACCTGGTCGGCAGCGTCCGCTCCGGCCTCGCCGACCTGTTCCAGATCCCCGAGGGCTACGAGGTCGTCCTCGGCAACGGCGGCTCGACCGCGTTCTGGGACGCCGCCGCGTTCGGCCTCATCGAGCGCCGTGCCGAGAACCTGTCCTTCGGCGAGTTCGGGTCGAAGTTCGCCAAGGCCGCAGCGGCCCCGTGGCTCGAGGCGCCGCACGTCGTCGAGGCGCCGGGTGGCTCCCTCGCTGCCCTCGAGCCGGTGGAGGGCGTGGACGTCTACGCCTACCCGCACAACGAGACCTCGACGGGCGTCATGGCCCCGGTCGTCCGCGCGACCGGTGACGCCGGCGCCCTCACCGTCGTCGACGCGACCAGCGCCGCCGGTGGCGCCCTGTTCGACGTCAGCGCCACCGACGTCTACTACTTCGCCCCGCAGAAGAACTTCGCCTCGGACGGCGGCCTGTGGCTCGCGCTGCTCTCCCCCGCCGCGATCGAGCGGATCGAGCGGATCGCCGCCTCCGACCGGTACATCCCGGAGTTCCTGTCGCTCAAGAACGCCGTCGACAACTCGCGCCTGAACCAGACCCTGAACACCCCGGCGATCTCCACGCTGCTGCTCCTCGACGAGCAGGTGCGGTGGATGAACGAGTCCGGTGGCCTGGCGTGGGCGGACCTCCGCACGAAGACGTCGTCGTCGACGATCTACGACTGGGCCGAGGCCAGCGACTCCGCGACCCCGTTCGTCTCCGATCCCGCCGCTCGGTCGCAGGTCGTCGCCACGATCGACCTCGACGACTCGATCGACGCCAAGGCCGTGGCCGCGACCCTTCGTGCGAACGGCATCGTCGACACCGAGCCGTACCGGAAGCTCGGCCGCAACCAGCTGCGCGTCGCGACGTTCACCGCGATCGACCCGGACGACGTCGCGAAGCTCGTGCGCGCGATCGACTTCACGATCGACGCCCTGCGCTGACGTCGGGATACCCACCGGAACGAAGACGGGCCCGGCACCACCCGATCGGTGGTGCCGGGCCCGTTCGTCGGTCCGGGTCAGGCGCGGTGGAAGCCCGGATCGGCCTCGCCGGCGTCGAGCTGGTCGACCTCGAGATCGGCGTCGGGCTCGAACGGCTGCACGCGGCGGGCACGGCGGCGACGGGGCGGCTGCGGGGCCTCGTCGCCGGCGGCCGAGGCGGCGGAGGTGTCAGTGTCGCTGTCGCTCACATCGGCGAGCGCATCGACGTCCACGCCCTCGATGTCGTCGTCGTCCGACTCGTCGAGGTCGTCCTCGTCGGCGTCGAACTCGTCGTCATCGTCGTCGTCCGACTCGTCGTCGTCCTCGTCGTCATCCGAGTCGTCGTAGTCGTCGTCCTCGTCCGAGTCCTCGTCCGAGTCCTCGTCGTCGTCCTCATCCGACTCGTCGTCGTAGTCCTCGTCGTCCGAGTCCTCGTCCGACGCGTCCTCGCCCTCGTGCTCCTGCGCGGCCCGGTACTCGGCCAGTCGCTCGGACCACGGCACCCACTCGGGCGCGACGAGCGAGCCGTCGCCGGGCATCAGCTCGACCTCGAGCACGGTGGGTTCGTCGTCGCCGATCTTCGCAACGCTGACGGTCCAGCGCCACCCGGGGTACCCGGGCAGGCGGTTGGCGAACAGGACGGACACGACGCCGTCCCCTTCGTCCACGGTGCCGACGGGTGCGCCGACGGTCGACTCGGGGGTGACCTCGAGCAACGCCTCGCGCGCCAGGTCGGTGTAGTTGATGGACGCTGCGTCGACGGACGCTACGTCGGTGGACGCTGCGTCGGGAGCCGTCTCGGCCCCTGCTGTCTCGGACTCGGTCATGGGGTCACGCCTCCAACTGGTCTGCGACGTGCCGCAGGATGGCGGCGATGCGATCGCCGTTCTTCGGGTAGCGGCCGTGGCGGAGGTCTCCGCTGATCCGGTCGAGTTCCTTCACCAGGTCCTCGACGATCACGGCCATGTCGTCCGCGGAGCGACGGGTCATCCGCGACAGCGACGGCTGGGGCTCGAGCAGCCGCACGGACAACGCCTGCGACCCCTTCTTGCCCTGGACGACGCCGTACTCGAGCCGCGTGCCGGCCTTGACGGTCACGACGCCGTCGGGCAGCGAGGACGCGTGCAGGAACACCTGGTCGCCGTCGTCTCCGGTGATGAAGCCGAAGCCCTTGTCGTCGTCGTAGAACTTGACCTTGCCGGTGGGCATGCGTGGACTCCTCGAGGTCGTGGTACGGCCGTGGTGCGTCGGATATCCTGGGTCGATGGCCAAGCCGACCCGATCAACCGGGAACCCGCAGGACTCCGCAGAACCCCCGGTGACGTTCAATCGTACCGAACGCGCTCTGGCGTTCATGATCGGTGGGATCATCATCCTCGGCCTGCTCTGCTTCGTCGCGATGATCATCATGTGGCTCACCGCTCCCAGCGCCCAGGGTGCGATGCCGTGGCCGGTGGTCATGGCGATCCCGCTCTACGGCTTCCCGATCGCCATGGTGCTGGTCTTCACGCTCCTCGGCATCACCTGGACACGTCGCGCACGAGCGAACCGGACGGCTCGCTGACGTCCGCCCCGGACGCTGGCACCGGACGATGACGACCACCGCCGACCTCGCCGCCCGACTCCGGGCGATGCCGGACGATGCGCTCGAGCGCCTCGTCGCGGCGAGGCGACTCCCCACCGCTGCACTCGCCGAGACCGGCCCGCAGCGCATCACCGACTTCTTCGACCTCGCCGAGGCGCTCCGCGGCGACGACGCCGTGGACGCCGCCGTCGAGCACCTGCCGCGCGCGACGATCCTGGCGCTGCGCGACGGCGGCGCCGTCGACGCGCTCGGCCCCGCGATCGAGCTCGGACTCGCCGACGAGGACGGCGCGGTCGACGACGCGGTCGCCGCGCGCGTGGCCGCCCACCCCGACCTCACCTCACTCGACGAGCAGCCTGGAGGCCCGGAGCAGGTCCGCCCCGCTGCTCCCGCCCTCGACGCCGCGGCACTCGAGCGTGCGCGCACCACCGGCGCGGAGCAGGCGTTCGCGACGATGACGGTGCTCGCCGAGCTGCTGCGGGCGGTCGACGCCGGCGCGGTCCGCGAACTCGTCAAGGGCGGGATCGGCATGCCGCTCGCCCGCACCCTGGCCGAGCGCATCGGCACCGATGCCGAGCTCGTCGCCGGTCGCCTGGCGCTGCTCGACGGCATCGGGTTCGCCGACCCCGACACCGGACGCTGGATCGTCACCGATCCCGGGCACGCGTGGTTGCTCGCGAGCTGGCCGGAACGCTGGGTGTCGCTGGTGGCCGCGTGGTCGGACACGCTCCCGCCCGCCGTGCACCAGGTGCTCGAGCTGGCCGACGGGGACCTGCGCGACCTCGTGCCGCTCGGGCGCTGGGCGTACCCGGCGGGGTCCCGCTGGCTCGACGCCCTGCTGCTCGACGTCGCCGGCACCGCGGCGTCGCTCGGCCTGGCGGTCGACGGCATCGTGACGAGCACGGGTCGGGCACTCCTCGACGGCGACGCCGAGCAGGCCGCCGACGACCTGCCGGGCACCGTCGAGCGGGTCTACCTGCAGCACGACCTCACCGTCATCGCACCGGGGCCGCTCGCGCCGGTGGACGACGACGCCCTGCGCACCGTCGCCGTGCTCGAGGCACCGGGCCTCGCGGCGCGCTACCGCATCTCCGAGGACACCCTGCGCGCGGCGTTCCGGGCCGGACACTCCCGCGACGACCTGCTGTCCCTGCTCGGACGACTGTCGGCGACCGGGATCCCGCAGCCCCTCGCCTACCTGATCGACCAGGTGGCCGGACGCGACGGCAGCATCGTCGTCGACCGGGGGCCGGGCGGCGTCGGGACCGAGGTCCGCGGCACCGCCGACCAGCTCGACCTCGTCGGGGTGGACGCCGAGCTCCGACAGCTGGCGTGGGAGCGGCCCGACCTGACGACGCTGACCACGCGCTACCCGCCGCACGTCGTGCACACCGCGCTCGAGGACCAGCGCTACCCGGCCGTCCTGACGACCGCAGCCCGCCCCGAGGCGCACCACGGGCCTCCCGGCCGGCGCAGCCCCACCGGACGCTCGCCGGAGCAGTCGGCGCACGCACTCGTCGAACGGCTCCGCCTGACGACGCAGCGCGGCGACGCGGAGCCGGAGCAGGAGTGGCTCGGTCGGCAGATCGACCTGGCCGTGCGCGGACGCACGCCGATCCGCGTGACCGTCCGGATGCCGGACGGCTCGGAGCGGCCGTTCTCGATCGTGCCGACCTCGGTCGCGGCCGGACGCGTCCGCGGGCGGGACACGGCCGTCGACGTCGAACGGACCCTGCCGCTGTCGCTCGTCGTGTCGGTCGAGAGCGACGCCTGAGCCGCGCGGTCACCCGCACGCAGGTGCCGACGGCTAGGCTGGCAGGTCATGAACGGACCGCTGATCGTGCAGAGCGACCGCACCGTGCTCCTCGAGGTCGCGCACCCCGACGCCGAGGACGCACGCCACGAGCTCGCGGCCTTCGCCGAGCTCGAACGCGCTCCCGAGCACGTGCACACCTACCGGATCACCCGCCTCGGACTCTGGAACGCGCGCGCCGCGGGCCACGACGCCGAGGCGATGATCGACACCCTGGAACGCTTCGCGAAGTTCCCCGTGCCGCAGAGCGTCACGGTCGACATCCGCGACACGGTCTCGCGCTACGGACGACTCGTGATCCGTCGCGAGGAACGGCCCGACGCGCCCGTGATCGCGAACTCCCCCACCGAGGAACTCGAGCGGTTGCCGCTCCTGCTCCTCACCGCAGAGGACCCGTCGGTGCTGGCCGAGGTCATCCGGTCGAAGCGCATCAAGCCGTTGCTCGGCGACATGCGGTCCTCGACCGAGGTCGAGCTGCAGCCGTGGGCGCGGGGGCAGATCAAGCAGGAGCTCGTGAAGCTCGGCTGGCCGGCGGAGGACCTGGCGGGCTACACCCCGGGCCAGCCGCACCCGATCGACCTGGACACCGCCGAGTGGCACATGCGGCCGTACCAGGAGCAGGCCGTCGACACGTTCTTCGCCCAGGGCTCCGGCGTCGTCGTGCTGCCCTGTGGCGCGGGCAAGACGCTCGTCGGCGCGGGCGCGATGGCGACCGTCAAGGCGACCACGCTCATCCTCGTGACGAACACCGTGTCGGCGCGGCAGTGGCGCACCGAGCTCCTCAAGCGCACGACCCTGACGCCGGAGGACATCGGCGAGTACTCGGGCAGCGTCAAGGAGATCCGGCCGGTCACGATCGCGACCTACCAGATCCTCACCGCCCGCCGGAAGGGCGAGTACACGCACCTGTCGCTCCTCGACGCCCTCGACTGGGGGCTCATCGTCTACGACGAGGTGCACCTGCTGCCCGCGCCGGTGTTCAAGCTGACCGCCGACCTGCAGGCCCGCCGACGCCTGGGCCTCACCGCGACGCTCGTGCGCGAAGACGGCCGCGAGGGCGACGTCTTCTCGCTCATCGGGCCGAAGCGGTACGACGCCCCGTGGAAGGAGATCGAGGCGCAGGGCTACATCTCGCCGGCCTCCTGCTACGAGGTCCGCATCGACCTGCCGCACCAGGACCGCCTGGAGTACGCGGCGTCGAGCGACGACGAGCGCTACCGGCTCGCCGCGACGTCCCCGGCCAAGACCCCGGTGGTGCGGGAACTCATCGAGAAGCACCGCGGTGAGCAGATCCTGGTGATCGGGCAGTACATCGACCAGCTCGACGAACTGGCTGCGTCGCTCGACGCCGCGGAGATCACGGGGGCGACCCCGGTCGACGAACGGGAGCGGCTGTACGACGCGTTCCGGTCCGGCGAGGTCGACGTGCTCGTCGTCTCGAAGGTCGCGAACTTCTCGATCGACCTGCCCGACGCGACCGTCGCCATCCAGGTGTCCGGCTCGTTCGGGTCGCGGCAGGAAGAGGCGCAGCGGCTCGGCCGGCTCCTCCGCCCGAACAAGGACGGCCTGCCCGCGTCGTTCTACACGCTCGTGGCCCGGGACACCGTCGACCAGGACTTCGCGCAGAACCGGCAGCGGTTCCTGGCGGAGCAGGGGTACTCGTACACGATCCTGGATGCCGACCAGGTCCAGACGCCCGTGGGCTGACGTACGAACCGCTCTCAGGAAACCCCGAGGGAACAGTCAGAAGATAAGACCATGAGCGATGGCCCCAAGATCCTGATCGTCGACGACGAGCCGAACATCCGCGACCTCCTGACGACCTCGTTGCGCTTCGCCGGCTTCGCCGTGCGTGCGGTGGGCAACGGAGCACAGGCGATCTCCGCCGTGCTGGAAGAAGAGCCGGACCTCATCATCCTCGACGTGATGCTGCCCGACATGAACGGCTTCGGTGTCACCAAGCGCCTGCGTTCCTCGGGCTACACCTCGCCGATCCTGTTCCTGACGGCGAAGGACGACACCGAGGACAAGATCACCGGCCTCACCGTCGGCGGCGACGACTACGTCACCAAGCCGTTCTCGCTCGACGAGATCGTCGCCCGCATCAAGGCCATCCTCCGTCGCACCATGAACGACGAGGAAGACGCGATCATCCGCGCCGGCGAGCTCACGATGGACCAGGACACGCACGAGGTCACGATCGGCGACGCCCAGATCGAGCTCTCGCCCACCGAGTTCAAGCTGCTCCGGTACCTCATGCTCAACCCGAACCGCGTGCTGTCGAAGGCGCAGATCCTCGACCACGTGTGGGAGTACGACTTCAACGGCGACGCCGGCATCGTCGAGAGCTACATCTCGTACCTGCGCCGCAAGCTCGACCAGTACTCCGCCGAGCCGATCATCCAGACCAAGCGCGGCTTCGGCTACATGCTGAAGGCGTCCAAGGCTTCGTAGGAGCAGGAGTCCCGCGGGGCTCGACTTCACGGCGGTCGTCCGGTTTCACCGGGCGGCCGCTGTCTATCGTTGGGGCAGCATGCACACGCGAATGAACCACTGGTGGGACGGGATCTCCCTGCGCACCAAGATCACCGGGATCACGGTGCTGCTCGTCGCGCTCGGATTGCTCGTCGCCGGACTCGGCACGATGACCGTGCTGTCCACCTACCTCATGCAGCAGCTCGACAACACGGTCAAGCAGACGACCGAACAGCTCGAGGGCCAGAACATCAGCGACGGCGAGCAGTACTGCAAGCTGTCCGTCGTGGTGTCGCAGAGCGCCTACGTCGCCGCGTACGACGCCGACGGCGACCGGATCTGCCAGACGAAGGCGTCGAGCCGGCCCGACGTCCGCGAAGCCACCCTGGTCGAGGCCTCGCAGGCGAACCAGCGCATCTCGCTCTACGACAGCCAGCACAACCACGAGTGGCGTGCGCAGATCATCCCGGCGTCGCTGCAGAACCAGTCCGACGGCACCACCGAGACCGGCTACGTGCTCATCGCGGTCTCCAGCGCCGGCACCGACGAGACGATCGGCAAGTTCACCGCGATCTTCCTCGGGTTCGGCGCTTCGGTCATCCTGCTCGGCGCCATGCTCACCCGGCTGCTCGTCACCGCGACCTTCGACCCGCTGCGCGACGTCGAGGACACCGCTGCACGGTTCGCCGCGGGTGACTTCAACCAGCGCCTCGAGGCCGACACCCCGAACACCGAGGTCGGCCGCCTCAACCGCTCCCTCAACGTCATGCTCGAACGGATCGACTCCGCGTTCGAGGACCGTGAGCGCACCATCGCCCAGATGCGCCGGTTCGTCGGGGACGCCTCGCACGAGCTCCGCACGCCGCTGGTGTCCCTGCGCGGGTACGCCGAGCTGTACCGGATGGGCGCCCTGCGCAAGGAAGAGGACGTCGCCCAGGCGATGGAGCGCATCGAGAAGGAAGCGCAGCGGATGGGCCTGCTCGTGCAGGACCTGCTGCAGCTCGCCCGCATCGACGAGTCGAAGCCGCTCGAGCTCGGCCCGGTCGACCTCGTCGCCATCGCCCGCGACTCGGCGCTCGACACGATGGCCTCCAACCCCGACCGCGAGATCCAGGTCCTCGTCGAGGACTCCCTCACCGGCGAGAGCGTGCCCCAGGCCGTCCGCCCGTCGGCGTCGTCGTCGTCCATCGGCTCTCCGGACTCCGGCGAAGCACCTCCCGTGTCGCCCACCTCGGCGAACACCACTGGGCCGATCGCGTTCTCGCGCCAGACCATCGCGCGCCTGCGGGCCCGTCGTACCCGCGCCATGAACATCGACGCCGGTGCCGCCCCGACGGACGAGACCACCCCGCTGCCCACAGTCGTGCTGCCGAAGCGCCCGCCGATCGTCCTGGCGGAAGAGAACAAGATCCGCCAGATCGTCACGAACCTGATGGGCAACGCCATGCGGTTCACGGCGAACGACGACCCGATCGAGATCGGCATCGGCGTGGACGACGAGCGCGGCATGGCACACCTCGACGTGATCGACCACGGTGAGGGCATCCCGCCGCAGCTGCGCGAGAAGATCTTCCAGCGCTTCTGGCGTGCGGACACCTCCCGCGCCCGGGACACCGGCGGTTCGGGCCTCGGGCTCGCCATCGTGTCCGGCATCGTCGCGGCGCACCACGGCTCCGTCGAGGTCTTCGACACCGAGGGCGGCGGCGCCACCTTCCGCGTCTGGCTCCCCCTGCTCCCCCGCGACTTCGCCGCCTGACCCGCACGCCGGCCGCTGCTCGAGGTAGCGCTAACTGCCGCCCATCCTCCGCCCTCACGGCGCAACGTGCGACCTGGGTGACGAACGCACGGCGTGTTGTGCGACCGCCGCAAGCAAGCGTCGGACCCTTCGGAGGGACAACCCGCCGACGTCACGACGAGCGCGAGACGAAGGCCTGGCGCAGACGCTCGAACAGCACAGCAGGGCGAGCGGCATCAGCCCGCGTCGCATGCAGGACGAGCCAGCCGTTGACCGCCATACCGTTGTCACGCCGCTGGTCGTACTGGAAGACATCCTTCTCGCGGTGGTGATCGCCGTCGTACTCCAACGCGATCCGACGTTCCGGCCAGGCCATGTCCACGCGTCCGAGGAACCGGCCGTGGTGTTCCGACACCTCGACCTGCAGTTCCGGCTCGGGGAAGCCCGCGTCCACCACGGCGAGCCGAAGCCAGGTCTCCATCGGTGACTCGGCACCGACGCGCACCCGTGCGATCGCGGCACGAGCGACCGCGATCCACCGAGATCCGGGCACGATGCTCTTGGCGAGCGTGTCGATCGTGCAGAGTCCGCTCTTGCCCACCAGGAAATCGCCCACCGCGACGAGTTGCTCCACGCTGAGCAGACCGGCGCACTCCCGCCACGCAAGCTCTGGAGTGCTGAGCCGCATCCCCTGCCGCTCGCAGCTGGTAGCTCCGGACCGGCGACGGTGTCCTTTGACCTGTGGACGTCGCATCACCGGGCCGGTTCCGTCGGTCGTGACGTGGACGGGGACTTCGGCACCGTGCGGGAGCGGTGCTCCCCACAGCGCGGCGGCCGTCGTGTGGCTCAGGTACTGGTCCGGACGGAGCACCAGGCCGACTGCCGCGACGATCGACATCGTGGCGTCGGTCGACCGGACGCCATGCACGGGACGGACGAGATCACGTCGACGGAGACGACCCGGATCGACGCCGAACCCGATGGCGTCACGGACCAGGAAGCCGGCGGAGTCGAGCGTCTCAGGGAGCGGACGAGGCTTCGGCATGTCCCGAGTGTCGCGACCCGGCTGCCCACGCGACCCCCTCGGGAACGCATCTGTGGAGAACGACCGGTGCCGGGCCTCCTGTGCGCTTCATGCTGATCGCGCAACATGCCGTCTCCAGCACGCCGTGGTCGCACAAACTGCCGGGACGGCCTCCGCGAAGCGGCAGTTCGTGCGATCCCGGCCCAACCGGCCCGACCGCACACGCAGAAGGGCCCCACACGCGCAGCGTGCGGGGCCCTTCCGTCAGGCGGACTTAGAAGTCCATGCCACCCGTCGGGTCGCCAGCCGGAGCAGCAGGGGTGCGCTCGGGCTTCTCGGCGACGACGGCCTCGGTGGTCAGGAACAGACCGGCGATCGACGCAGCGTTCTGCAGCGCCGAACGCGTGACCTTGGCGGGGTCGATGATGCCAGCAGCGATCAGGTCGACGTACTCGCCGGTCGCGGCGTTGAGGCCCCAACCCGACTCGAGCTCGCGGACCTTGGCGGCGACGACACCCGGCTCGAGACCGGCGTTCAGCGCGATCTGCTTGAGCGGCGCGTCGATGGCCACGCGGACGATGTTCGCACCGGTCGCCTCATCACCCTCGAGCTCGAGGGCCTCGAGTGCGACGGCACCGGCCTGGATGAGGGCGACGCCACCACCGGCGACGATGCCCTCTTCGACGGCAGCCTTCGCGTTGCGGACGGCGTCCTCGATGCGGTGCTTGCGCTCCTTGAGCTCGACCTCGGTCGCGGCACCCGCCTTGATGACGGCGACGCCACCGGCGAGCTTCGCGAGGCGCTCCTGGAGCTTCTCGCGGTCGTAGTCGGAGTCGGTCGCCTCGATCTCGGCACGGATCTGGCGGACACGGCCGGCGATCTGCTCGGCGTCGCCGGCACCCTCGACGATCGTGGTCTCGTCCTTGGTGATGACGACCTTGCGGGCACGACCGAGCAGGTCGAGCGTCGCGTTCTCGAGCTTGAGGCCGACCTCTTCCGAGATGACCTGGCCACCGGTCAGGATCGCGATGTCCTGCAGCATGGCCTTGCGGCGGTCGCCGAAGCCCGGGGCCTTGACGGCGACGGACTTGAAGATGCCGCGGATCTTGTTCACGACGAGCGTGGCCAGGGCCTCGCCGTCGACGTCCTCGGCGATGATCAGGAGCTGCTTGCCCGCCTGGATCACCTTGTCGACGACCGGCAGGAGGTCCTTGATGTTCGAGATCTTCGAGTTGACGATCAGGATGTAGGCGTCCTCGAAGACGGCTTCCTGACGCTCGGGGTCGGTGACGAAGTACTGCGACAGGTAGCCCTTGTCGAAGCGCATGCCCTCGGTGAGCTCGAGCTCGGTGCCGAAGGTGTTCGACTCCTCGACGGTGACGACGCCTTCCTTGCCGACCTTGTCGATGGCCTCGGCGATGAGCGCGCCGATGGTCGGGTCAGCGGCCGAGATCGACGCGGTCGCGGCGATCTGGTCCTTGGTCTCGATGTCCTTCGCGTTGGCGAGGAGCTGGTCGGAGACGGCGGCGACGGCCTTCTCGATGCCGCGCTTGAGCGACACGGGGTCGGCACCGGCAGCGACGTTGCGGAGGCCTTCGCGGACGAGCGCCTGGGCGAGGACGGTCGCGGTGGTCGTACCGTCACCGGCGACGTCGTCGGTCTTCTTGGCGACCTCCTTGACGAGCTCCGCACCGATCTTCTCGTACGGGTCGTCGAGCTCGATCTCCTTGGCGATGGAGACACCGTCGTTCGTGATCGTGGGGGCGCCCCACTTCTTCTCGAGGACGACGTTGCGGCCGCGCGGGCCGAGCGTCACCTTCACGGCGTCGGCCAGCTGGTTCAGGCCGCGCTCGAGGCCACGGCGGGCCTCCTCGTCGAAAGCAATGATCTTAGCCATGTGGTTTTTCGTCCCTCCCGGACGTCGTCTTGGGGGTCGTGCTGGCACTCAGCGTGAGCGAGTGCCAACGCCGATTCTGGCACTCGCCGGGTGTGAGTGCAACACAGTCGGGAGGCTCGTGACGACTTCCCAGCACACGTCGCGTCCGGTGGACCCCGCACCACCGCCGCGGTCGCGCTCCCCGCGCCGGTCACCGTCCCCGCACACGACGAACGCGCCGCCCCTGACGGGACGGCGCGTTCTGGAAGTGGTCGTGCTCAGGCGGGGCGGACGGACTCTGCCTGCGGGCCCTTCGACCCGGTGCCGACGTCGAACACGACGGCCTGGCCCTCCTCGAGGACCTTGTAACCCGACATGTCGATGGCCGAGTAGTGCACGAACACGTCCTGGCCCCCTCCATCCACGGTGATGAAGCCGAAGCCCTTTTCAGCGTTGAACCACTTCACGGTTCCGTTGGCCATGATCTCTTGCTCCCTGGTACTGCAGTGCGGAACGACGTGATCGTCGTCTGCATGGGACTCTGACCGAACCCGTCCGATCAGGCAAGAGGTGTGACGTTGTTTCACGTCGATTCCGTCAGAAATCAACGTGCCCGAAACACGGCCGTCACACAATGCGCGGAAAACGCGGCGCGACGCCCCGCAGAACGACCGATCAGCCGGTGTAGTCGGCGCCGAGGACGACGCTCACGTCGGCGTTCGGGAACGCCGCCGACTGCTGCACGGCCGTGACGCCGAGCTGCTTCGCGATGCCCTGCGCGACCGCCGCCTGCGACGCCTGCTGGTAGTAGACGATCGTCGACGTGGAGCCCGTCGTGCCGGCGTCACCGGTGGAGGCGACCTGCCAGCCGGCGCCGGTCAGCGCCGCACTCGCCCGGCTGGCGAGGCCCGTGGTGGTCGTGCCGTTCAGGACGACGACGGTGGTGGTGCCCTGCTGCGCCGGCGTCGCGGCCGCAGCGCTGCCCGACCCCGACCCTGCGGAGCCCGAACCGGCCGACGAGGACGCGGACGGCTTGGACGTCGCCGAGGGCTTCGCGGTGGCGGACGCCGACGTGGAGGCCGAGGGGGAATCCGAGCTGTTGAACGAGTAGCTGCCGTTCAGCATCGCGAGGACGAGCACGCCGATGCCGACGAGCACACCGGTGGCGAGCGCCGCCCAGGCGAAGGCGATCCAGCCACGGCCGCGACGCTGGGCACCGCGGTGCGCACCGACCCGCGGGCCGTCGGCGACGTCGTCGAACCGGTCTCGGGGGAATCTCGTGCTCATCGTTCCTCTTCACGTCCTTCGGGAGCCGCACCGGGCGCGACGAAGCTGCGCGTCGCCCGGGCGCTGGTGCGCGCGTGACGGAGCCGCTGCAGCCGGCTGACGAGCTGCGGGTCGTACGCGAGTGCCGCGGGCGAGTCGATCACGCGGTTCAGCACCTGGTAGTAGCGCGCCGCCGACATCTCGAACTCGACCCGGATCTCCGCTTCCTTCGTGCGGTCGTGCCGTGCCCGGTCCTGCTCGAACGTCAGCACGTGCTTCGCGAGCTCACTGAGCTGGTCAGCACCGAGCTGGTCAGCACCGATCTGGTCAGCACTGAGCTCGTCGACGCTGCGTTCGTCGGTGGGGCTGGTCACTGCGGTTCCGATCACGGTCGGGTAACGGGTCTCGCACATCGTAGGGGTGGAGTCGATCCGGACCCTGGCACGGCGCTGGACTGTCGCGAACACCGGTCACAGGTTCGGCGCGCGGAACCAGCGCACACGCCGACCGAACGGGTCGGAGACGGCCACCGCGACCCCGTCGAGCGAGACCGTCGCGAACGAGTCCGGATCCGCCGCATCGACGTCGTCGGGCAGCGTCGCCGCCACCCCGCGCAGGATCCCGGTGCGTTCGAGGGCGATCCAGTGCACGCCTCGCGCTCGGATCCCGTCGACGAACCGCTGCCGGTCCGCGCCCGGCACGTAGACCAGGGTCCCGGTGGTCAGGACGACCGGTTCGACGTCGTCCGGCAGGGCGTCCAGTGCACGGTCGAGGTCGCCGGGCAGCGCGCCCCGGATCCGGACTGGAGGCACGGCGAGGGTCGCGGACGCCGCCGCGCGCATCAGGGCGGTCCGGTACGACGCCTCGGGCGGGACGGCCTCGACCAGCCGGTCGAACGCACCGGGGACCGACAGGTCGATCGGGTTCGGGTCGAGGGCCACCCGGGCACCGACCCTGATCGGGACGGTCGCGGGTGCGGGAACGGCCCCGGTTGCGTCCGCGACCAGCCGGACCGAGGGCTCGGCGAGCGCCGTGTGCATCCGGAGGACCGCAGCCCCGGAACCGACGCGGTAGTCCAGGGTCACCCGGTCCGGGATCGAGCACAGTCCGGCGGCGGCCCCGGCGTCGACCAGGCCGAGCGGTCGCGCGGACCGTTCGGCGAGTGCCGCGAACAGCGGGACGACCGGGGCGAGCCGCTGCGGGTCGTTGGCCTGCACCGTGGCGGAGGCGAGGGCCGTGACCAGCGCAGGGCGGGCCTCCAGGCCGAGCGCGCGCAGCGCACCCGGGTCCGACGGGTCCGCGCCCAGCCGCCGCGCGACCGCGAAGAACAGTTCCGGCTGCCGCTGCTGCTCGGGGACCTCGGCGAGGAGCGCGACGAGGGAGTCGTCGAGCGACCGTGCCCACGCGGCGTACGACGGGGAGACCGCCTGGATGCGGTCGGCGTACGCGTCGAACCGGGCGCGGGTGTCCATCAGCGTCCGGGCCGGTGCATGCCGACGTGGCGGATGCCGGCCTCGTCGTACGGCTCCCCGAACCGCACGAAGCCGTACCGCTCGTACAGGGCGGCGACGTACTCCTGGGCGTGCAGGACGAACGGGTCGTGCCCGTGTTCGTCGAGGACGGCGGCGACGAGCCGGCCGGCGATCCCCTGCCCACGGTGTCCGGGATCGGTCGCGACCCGGCCGATCACCCACGCAGGGGGCTCTGCGCCGTCGGGGTGGACCTCGTCGACTGCCGGGCGGATGAGCCGCAGGTACCCAACCGCATCGGTGTCCGTGCCGAACCACCAGTGCTCGGTGTCGGGCTCGCGGTCACGGCCGTCGAAGTCCTCGGCGGTGACCCGCTGCTCGAGCGCGAACACGCGGTTGCGCAGGACGACGATGCCGTACAGTTCGTCCGTCGTCAGACGGGTCCAGCGGGCGTGGTGCACGGAATGCTCGGACATCGTGGCGAGTTTAGTGAAGTGGTCGGGAGTGCCCGGAAGAGCCCGGCCGGAAGCAGGAGGAACCAATGGCATACAACGTCGACAAGTCCGACGCCCAGTGGCGCGAGGAGCTCTCCCCGGACCAGTACGCCGTCCTCCGCCAGGCGGGGACCGAACGACCGTGGACCGGTGAACTCCTCGACGAGGAGCGCGCCGGCGTCTACACCTGTGCGGCCTGCAACGCGGAGCTGTTCAAGAGCGGCACGAAGTTCGACTCCGGCTGCGGCTGGCCGTCGTTCTACGAGTCGGTGAACCCGGACGCCGTGCAGCTCATCGAGGACAACTCGCTCGGCATGGCCCGCACCGAGGTCCGTTGCGCGAACTGCGGTTCGCACCTGGGCCACGTGTTCCCGGACGGGTTCGGCACCCCCACGGGTGACCGGTACTGCATGAACTCGATCTCGCTGAACTTCTCGGAGAAGTCGGGCGAGTGAGCCCCGGACGCCCTCACCGGTAGGATGAGCGGCGTCAGCCGGCATGGCGCAATTGGTAGCGCACCGTACTTGTAATACGGGGGTTGCGGGTTCAAGTCCCGCTGCCGGCCCGAAAGCCCCGATCAGAAGCCGCTTACCTCGGCCTCCGGTTGGGGCTTCTTCGTTCACCCCGCGGTTACCCCGCAGATTGCGATCCATGGGTGAGCGCCGACAGGGCTCGCGCCGCGGCCGCGCTACCCGTGTTGCGCCCCATGTAGCGGTCCTGTGTCATCGACGGGTTCTTGTGCCCGAGGTACTCCGCGACGTCGCGCGCCGAGAGGCCGGCACCGTCGAGGAGCGTCGCGACCGTCTTCCGGAAAGCGTGCAGCTTGACGCCGGGGAACCCGAGAGACTCGCGGACACCACGCCAATCAGCCTGGGTGTTGTTCGGGTCACGGAGGTTGCCGAGAACGGACGGGAAGACCAGTGACCCGGCCCCGCGATCGGAGGCCCGGCGCTTGAGCATCTCGTCGACGTGCTCGGGGATGGCGATTCGGCGATCGGATCCTTGCGTCTTGCCATGCTCCTGGCGGAGTAGCCCCTGTCCCCGGAGCCGGACAACGGTCGAGTGGATGTGGACTGCACCGGGGTAGACGTCTTCCCAGATCATCGCGCAGGCCTCGCCGATGCGACAGCCGGTGCCGGCCATGAACCGGAGGAGGTCGGCGAGGTCGAGGGCCTGTACCCGCTCGTCGAGGTCCGCCCGCGTCAGCAGATCCTGCAGCTGTTCCGCGCTGAGCGCTGTAGCACCATCCCGGCGCTGCGAAACGCGTTCGAGCTCGCGTACCGCGTTCGTGCGTGCAGCGTCGTTGCGGACCGCCAGGCCGAGCATTCCGCTGAGGACCGCGCGACACATCTTCGCCGACGCGGGCCCGTGCTTCGCGATCACCTGATCCATGAAGCGCTGCAGTCGCTCGGGGGTTGCCTCGAGCACGGCCAACTCCCCCAGCGCCGGCAGAACGATCTTGCTCAGCGTCCGTTCGTACGCGGCGAGCGTCGTCGGCGCGACCCCGCCAGTTCGCTTGTTCTCGATGTAGCGGTCGGCCAGCCGGTTGAGCGGGGTGTGCTGATTGATGGTCCCGCTCGTCGTCGCCTTGATCGTGGTGAGGGCGGCGAGCAGCTTCCGGCGAGCCTTGGGACCGCTGGTGTCGAATCGCTCGACCTGGCGTAGCCGGCCGTCTTCGAAGCGGAAGCGAGTCCGTGCTCGCCAGGACCCGTCGTCCAGCTGAGCCAGGGAGATGGCTCCGTGAGCGCCGATGGGCGTCCTAGGCCTCGCCACCGGGCGCTCCGTATTTCTTGATGATCGGCTCCGTAATTGCAAGCGCCGCCGCCCGGTCGACGGACTCGGCCTCAAGGGAGTCGACCCAGGCGCTGATGGGATCGAGCGAAGGCGGAGTCGTCCCGCGCGCGATGAGATCGAAGCGAATGGCTCGCAGCTTGCCCCAGGCCCCTTGCACGCCTCGCAGTTCGGCATCGATCAGGCCCTCCGGCTGGTTCGCGCTCTGCAGATGCAAGCCAAGTCGGAGCAGTTGGTGGTGAAGAGCCTCAGCGGCCAGGTGATGCTCTTCCAGCGCTCGCAGCAGGACAGCCACGTGTCCGACCGGGGTGTCGCTCAGATCAGGCTCGTCTCCGACGAACAGGCTTCGCGTGACCAAGTCGACAGCATCCACGGTCGCGATTCGCCAGTCAGGGCCCATCTCGACCGAGTCCTCGATACCCACCGGCACCAGCAGTGCGAGCGGCGGAACCTCCAGAGCGAACGCGAACAGAAGGAGTTCCGCAACGCCGATCGAGCGACGCTTGCCCGCAAGCAGGTTGTTCAGAGTGGTGGGCTTCAAGTAACCGGGATCCCCCGCCCGAAGCGAAACTGCGGCAGCGAGCTCACCCGTGGTCATGCCCGCCGCCGCTTTGTAGTGCGCGATCGCCCGAACGACCGTCTTCGTGTACCGCACCTCCCAGGAGTCACCGGGCAGGGGTTCCGCGCTCGTCTTCATCTCGCTCACGGAATTTGACGATACACGACACGCCTAAGCGGAATCCACTTGCGGACACGATGTCCCCGAGGTAAGTTCAATCAAGCAAGCGGAAATCACTTAGGCGCTTGCAACCCTGAGCGAAAGGACACCGCATGAGCGCCACCGAGGCCACTGCGGGCACGAACACCATCCGTCGCAGCGAGGACCTCCCCGACTGGGCAACTCGAGACGAGGTCGCCCAGTACACCGGCGTCGCACCGCAGACGCTCGCTCGGTGGGTCACCGAGAAGCGCGGTCCGCGGGTCACGAGATTCGGCGGCCGCGCCGTTCGATACGCACGGACAGACGTCCTCGAGTGGATCGACGCGCAGCGCAAGGCAAGCGCTTGAGCGGGAACGCAAGCTCGACCGCGAGCCAGCCCAAGAGAAAAGCCCCGGCGGCAACCGGGGCTACGTCCACCATCCACAACATCCCTGCAGGAGACACCATGAACAAGACAGTTCTGACGCTAGCAGACGCCCACGACATCCACTGGCACGACATCGCGAGTGACGCCGTCGTCCTCGTCCCATGCGACGAGCCCGGGTGCTACATCTACGGCACCCCGCACCTCCTGAAGTGGGGAGACCTCCTCCAGCACAAGGCGTTCGTGGCGAGCGCGACAGACGTTCGCGTTGAGGTTGCCAAGTTCGCCGCATCCGAAGACGTGCCCGAGGCCGAGTCGCACTGGTACGTGTCGGGCTTCCTCTGCGACGACGACATCAGCCTCAGTCCGGAACGCGTCGCGTTCTTCACCGCTCACTACAACAGCGCCGTGGCGCTCGCGGCCGAGCTGAATGGGGAATCCCACTGATGGATGATGTCACCAAGCTCGTCGAGCTCGACAGCACCGTGGCCGGCCGATCTGAGATCCTCATCGACGCCCAGCCCAGCCAATTCAGCGACGGGTACACGCTCATCCTCACCCCGTCCGAGGCACTCCGGCTGGCACACGCACTCATCGCCAGGGTGTCCGACATCCGGACCGAGCCGCTCGCCGTTCCACGGCTCGCCCCGACGCTGCAGGTGGCTGCCTGATGGCCGAGGTCAAGGCGATACCGCCGTCTATGCCGTTCTCGCCCGCGCTCGAGAACGCATCCGCCGTCGAGGTGACGAACGGGTGGTCACAGGACGAGGGCAGGTCCCGAACCCGACGACTCGACGTCGTCCTCCTCACGCTCAGCGAGGACGGGACGCGTGAGCTCGCCAAGCACATGAAGCCGGCAGAAGCCGATCGTCTCGCCGCGGAGCTCGCCGCCATGGCGAACCGTGTCCGGCGGGTCAGCTGATGGACGCCAGCACCTACGAACGGTGCACACAGAGAGGCTGCATCCGCTTCGGTCTCTGGCACACAACGCGAGACACCGGGCACCGCTTCCGCACCGTCCGCACAGCGCTCGCCGCGGTGTCGATCGAGAAGCGCGATGAAGACGGCCCCTGGACCGTCTGGCTCGCTCGTGGAGATACCGAGCCGGTTCAGGTGAGCGCGCCACCCGACCCGACGACCGACGTCGCCCATGAGGACCACATGGAGCTCCGCGCGGCCGTTCTGTACGCACTTCGCAGCGCCGAGAAGTTCAACGCCTGAACCGCGGCCATCAACAACCACGACGGGAGGTGCGTGTGAGCGGCTTCCAGAAGTTGCCCCACTGGTTCATGCGCGACTACCCGATGGACCC
Organism: Curtobacterium sp. MCLR17_043; assembly: GCF_003224215.1. Lineage (NCBI taxonomy): Bacteria > Bacillati > Actinomycetota > Actinomycetes > Micrococcales > Microbacteriaceae > Curtobacterium > Curtobacterium sp. MCLR17_043. The sequence continues at coordinate 56,751 of NZ_QKLH01000001.1, forward strand.
GTACGAGCGCCTGGTGTACCTGACGCTGCGATCGCACACCGACAAGCACGGCGTCGCGTGGCCGTCACGGTCAACGCTCGCCAAGGAGTCGGGCCTGTCGGAGACGACGGTGAAGAACCGGCTCAAGGCACTCGAGGCGCACGGGCTCATCCGGGTGACGATCCGTCCGAACGAGGGCAAGAAGCACGACCCGAATCTGTACCACGTGCTCGAGCTCAGCGACGACGGGGCCGGATCCGCGGTCGCGTTCACCAGACAGGGGTCGCCTGACGACCCCAGTGGGGTCGCGAGACGACCGCAACAGGGGTCGCGAGGCGACCACGAAGAAGAACCACCACAAGAAGAACCAGAGGAAGAAGACCTGAGGCCCGAACAGGGGTTCGGGCGTGACCCCTCTCCTCTCGGCACCTTCATCGATCCACAAGAGCCGTCGACCAAGGCCCAACACCGATACCTCAGCGACCTGCAGGTGCACCTCAACCGGGTATCGCCGGACGAGGAGCTCCTCGAGTACTGGGGCGACCTCACCAAGCAGCAAGCGACGGACCTCATCAACCAGTACTTGCGCGACATCCCACGGAACGACGCCTACGACGGCCCGGAGATCGGCGATGACGCCTACGAGCAGTTGTCGGAACGGGGCCGAGAGTTCGCCGACCGACAGATGCTCCCGGAAGGCCTCAGCGCCTACTGACCGATGGTGTCCACGAAGCAAGGCCGGCACCGGCACGAACACAGAACGGGTGGGCGGCATGACGCGGCCCGCCCCACGAACAGGAAGAACCCCATGGCACAGCAGCAGTCCGCATCGACGAAGTGGCGTGAACGCGCGCTCAAAGCCGAGGCAGCACGAGACGCCGCTCAGGAGAAGTACGAAGGCCTCCTCGACCAGCTGACCGTCGACCTCGCCGACGTGCTCACCGAGCGCGGACGCATGGAGGGCCCCGTCATGCAGCAGTGGCTGTCCGACCACGGCCTGGTCCCCAAGGAGGACACCGATGAGTGACAACGAGAACGACGACCTGATCCGCGCCACCATCGACCTCGCTCGACTCGCCGGCGCAAGCAGGGGAGTGTTCATCGAACGCGACGGGGTCCCGATCGGCGTCACCGACATCGGCACCGTCGGCGTCCCAGCCTTCATCCTCGCCCTCCGCGCCGCCGCACACGCCACCAGCTCCGAAGCCCTCACCCGCGAGGTCTCCGAAGCCCTGGCACAGCTCGACGCCGAACACGACACCGCAGAAGTCGTCCACATCCTCTTCGGCAGCATCGTCGTCCTCGCACGCAGCTACCTCGCGCCAGCGTACGAACGACTCGACGCCGCTGGCGATGACCTCGGCGACGCCACCAGTCGACAGTGGGTGATGCTGCGCCGCGCGCTCGCCGAAGACGACCCCAAGACGACCAGCTGAGCACCGCATGCCAAGGCAGCCCGAGAACCTCGTCGTCGGCGCGCACGGGCCCGAGGTCACCGTCACCGGCAGGGTCGCCGCCTACCTGCTCCGGCACGCGGGCCTCGATGACTACCGACGTCAGCACCGCGGTGAAGACCCCGAGGTCGACAACACGTTGGTCGCGCTCACCGTGGTCGCACTCAAGTGGCGCAGTTCCGCTACCGGAACGCGAGAGGCCGCGACCCCGGAACTCGATCACACTGCGGACTGGATGAGCACCCGGCAAGCAGCTGAAGCCCTCGGGCTCTCGGACCGCGGCATCCGGAAAGCAATCCAGGAACACCGGCTGCACGCCGTACGCGTGGGACGCGTCTGGCGCGTCGACCGCGAACAACTCGCCCAGTACACCGAACGGACGGACAAGAGATGATCACCCCAGAACTCGAAGCAGAAGTGCACGGCCTCCGCGCCCAGGCCGCCGAGATCCAGAAGGACTACGGCCGGCAGCAGAAGAACATCGAGAGCGACGGCAACCTCAGCGACGCCGGCAAGACCGCCGAGCTGGCTGAGGCCAAGGCGCAGGCCAAGGCCGAAGCAGGGCAACTCCGCGACAAGGAGGTCGCTCTGGTGAAGGACCGGATCCGCAGCCTGCAGACCAAGCTCGACGCGAAGATCGGGTACGGGGCGACCGACATCATCGCTTTCCGCGACGCGCAGGACCGCGCAGAGCGAGTAACGGACAAGGACGTGGCCGCCCGGCTGATGGGCCAGGCGCTCCGAAGCAACGACCGCACCATGGCGCACGCGCTCTTCCGCAAGGCGTCCGAGAACGGCTGGTCGGAAGCGGTGAAGCAGTTCGCAGCCGAGAACCCCGACTCCGCTGCAGCTGCCGAGGAGATCGAGAGCCTCGAGAAGGTACTCACCTCCGGCGGCTTCCAGCGCACGCTGTCCTACATGATCGCCTAGGGCAGGACGAGCATGACGGACACGCAACCTCCGACCCCCGCCGAACTGCAGGCCCAGCTCACCGAGATGCAGGGGCGCCTGGCGGACGCCGAAGCGCAGACCCGAGAAGCGGAGCTCGGAACACTCCGGGCCCGCATCGCAGGCGAGCACGGCATCAAGACGGAGTACCTCGACTTCCTCAGCGCAACCGATGAAGCGACGCTCCAACACCAGGCCGAACGCCTCGTCGCACTCGGAGGCGGACAGACCTCGCAAGCTCAGCTCGGCAACGTGGCACCACGTGAGGGCGCTACGACAGTGACCCACTCGAAGAACTCACCCCGAGAGGTGAAGCGATTCGTCAACGAGCTCTTCGATCACGACCCGGACCTCAACTACTCGTGACCCCACCCGGGGGTCCCCCCTCGCCCCACCTGGAAGTACCACAGGGGATAGGCGTCGTCTCTCCCCGCTCAGAAAAACGAAGGGCTGGAACACCGTGACAGCAGCCAAGGCCGCGCCGAAGACCTTCTCGGAGGCAGACGTTGACCGGATCGTCACCCGTCGATTGGCGCGGCAGGCCGCTCAGGCGGACACCAAGATCGCCCCCGAAGCGCCAGCGAGCGGGTCGGATGAGGACAACACGTTGGTCAGGGCTATCACCGGTACGCGCCGGCAGTTCCTTGAGGCCAGCCGTCGCCGTATCGCCGAAGAGATCGACTCGGGCAAGGTCCAGGCGTATGCCCTTGCTCGGCTGATCGGTGAGATGGATCGGATCGACCTGGAGCTCCGGACGAAGACCGTCGACGACGAGGTGACCGAGGGTGAGGAAGTCGAGGACGGTGCCTTCGACTACGACAACATCTGATCATCCCGAGGGAGCAGCAGGCACCGTGAATCAGCCTGCTGCTCCCTTGTTTTTCGCTGTTCTCGGGTAGAATGGGTGGTGACGGAAACCACTGCCGAACACGTCGCGGGCGGGCCGATCAGCAGAAGCTGAGAAGCCGGAGGACAACCCCTAGCAACTCCCGGGGGAAGCGCTAGGAAGCGTGTCCTCCGTTGCCCAACCGCACCGTCAAGACGTCCCTAGTAGCCGAGGTTTCCGGCTACATCTCCGGCTTCGACCAGGCCGCGAAGAAGACCCGCGAGCTCGGCTCCGAGACCGAGAAGCTGGGCCAGAAGCGCGAGGCCATCGCTGGCGTCGGCATGGCCATGACTGCCTTCGGTGCGGTCGCCGCGGCCGCGGTGGGGCTCGCCGTCGCGAAGTACGCCGAGTTCGACGCCGCGATGTCGTCGGTGCAGGCGGCAACGCATGCCTCCGTGACGGAGATGAACCAGCTTCGCGACGCGGCGATCGATGCCGGCGCGAACACCGTGTTCACTGCCACGCAGGCCGCGAACGGCATCGAGGAGCTCTCCAAGGCCGGTGTCAGCACCGCCGACATCCTCAACGGTGGCCTCTCCGGCGCACTCGACCTGGCCTCCGCCGGCGAGCTCGAGGTCGCCGACGCCGCGCAGATCGCCGCGACGGCGATGACGCAGTTCAACGAGAAGGGGTCCGAGGTTCCGCACATCGCGGACCTCCTCTCCGCCGGTGCCGGCAAGGCGCAGGGCAGCGTGAAGGACCTCGCGCAGGCACTCAACCAGGGTGGCCTCGTCGCGTCGCAGGCGGGGTTCTCCATCGAGGAGACCACAGGCACCCTCGCGGCGTTCGCGTCCGCGGGCCTCCTCGGATCCGACGCGGGTACGTCCCTGAAGACCGCGATCATCGCCCTGCAGAACCCGTCCGACAAGGCGCGCGGGATCATGAAGCAGTACGGCATCGACGTGTACGACTCGTCGGGCAAGATGCTCTCGTTCGGTGGCATCGCCGCGCAGCTCGAGGACAAGCTCGGCACCCTCTCCGACGAGCAGCGCAACGCAGCCCTCGCCACCATCTTCGGCAACGACGCGGTGCGCGCCGCGAACGTCCTCTACAGCGAGGGCGCGTCCGGTATCGCCGAGTGGACCGGCAAGGTCAACGACAACGGGTACGCCGCGGAGACCGCCCGCCTGAAGCTCGACAACCTCAAGGGCGACGTCGAGAAGCTCGGCGGCGCGTTCGACACGGCACTGATCCAGTCCGGGTCGGCCGCGAACGGCAGCCTCCGATCCATCGTCCAGACCGCCACGTTCCTCGTGGACGGCATCAACGCGCTCCCGCAGCCCGTCCTCGCCGCTGGCGTCGCCGTGACAGCTCTCGCGGCCGGCGTCGGCCTCGTGGGTGGCGGAGCGCTCATCGCGGTCCCGAAGATCGCAGCGCTCAAGGTGCAGCTCGACACCATGGGCATCAGCTTCAAGACCGCTGCTCTCCGCAGTGCTGCCGCCGGTCTCGCGCTCGGCGGTGTCACGCTCGCGATCGGCTACCTGGTCGGCAAGCAGGCGAATCTGCAGGCGATGACGTCGGAGCTCACCGACACCCTCGACGACTCGACCGGGGCGCTCACGAAGTACAGCCGGGCCATGGTCGTCCGGAAGCTCGCTGAAGACGACACGTTCCAGGCGGCGAAGGAAGCCGGCGTCTCGCAGAAGCAGCTCACCGACTCGATCATCGAGGGTGGGGATGCTCTCGACAAGACCCTCGAGAAGTTCGGGAAGACGAACAGCGTCGGGCACGCCTTCGACGGCGTCGCATGGCGGTCCGTCGCCGCTCAGGGCAAGATCAGGGACCTCGCGAAAGCCGTCGACGACAGCCAGACGGCGTTCGACAACCAGGAGAAGGCCAACGGCGGAGCCGGCGTCACGGCAGCCACGGTCGCTGAGCAGTACCAAACCGAGGCCGCGAACGTCTCCGACCTGTCGAACGAGCTCGAGCAGCTGATCGGCCAGATCAACGCCGCGAACGACGTCAACCAGGACGCCATCAGCGCGAACGCGTCGTACCAGGAAGCCCTGGCCGGGCTCGGCGAGCAGGTCGCCGAACAGCGGAAGAACACCGAGGGGTACACGACTTCCCTCGACGAGAACACCGCGATCGGTGCCAGCAACGCCGACATGCTGTCGAGCCTCGCGAACCGGGCCCAGGAGGCCGCGTCGAAGCAGTACGAGGTCGACAAGTCGACGATGAGCTCGAAGGACGCTGCCGACAAGTACGCGAGCACGCTCGCGAAGCAGCGGCAGAAGTTCATCGAGTCCGCGACCGCTGCCGGGTTCAACGCCGGCGAGGTGAAGAAGCTCGCCGACCGTGTGTTCCAGCTGCCGTCGGAGAAGGAGATCAAGATCCTCGCCGACACGGACAAGGCGCAGACGGACCTGAACGCGTTCATCACCCGCAACGACGGCCGCGTCATCACCGTCCGACAGCAGCTCATCACCGAAGCGATCAAGTCTGGTGCCGCGCCCGGTGCCGCGAAGGCGGCCTACAACGCCCACGGCGCGGTCATGGACTTCTACGGCGACGGTGGTGTCGCCGAGAACCACGTTGCGCAGTTCGCTGCCGCCGGCACGATGCGCGTCTGGGCTGAGCCCGAGACCGGCGGTGAGGCGTACATCCCGCTCGCCGTGTCGAAGCGGACCCGGTCCCTCGCGATCTGGGAGGAGACCGGTCGCCGGCTGCAGGCGTTCGCGGACGGTGACGTGCACGGCGGGACCCCGACGTACGTGCCGACTCCTCCGCAGATCGTCTACGCCCAGGCACCTGGCAGCTCGGGAGGCGGCAACTCGACGACCTTCGCCCCGCAGTTCGTCTCCTCCGGCAACCAGCGGCAGGACTTCGACGACGCCTGGTTCCAGTTCAAGACCCGGATCACCGGCGGCCGCTGAACCGCAACCCCCACTCACGACAGAAAGAGACAACATGCAGCCGTACGCAAAGGTCCCCTGGCCGGAACTGCCCAGGCCCGACGAGGTGGAAGTCCAGACTGTAGGCGGTGCGGGACTCTACTTCCGACGGCGGCTCGCGCCGCTTGCCGCCAGCGCATTCGGATCCGGCATCGCCTGGCTCGGCGACTCGATCACCCGTGGCCTCGGCGCGACCAACAAGGGCGACTCCTGGCCCGGCGTCATCGCTGGCACCAACGTGGCCGTCGCCGGCGACAGCATCCCGACGTACGCCATGCTCTACTCAGGCGGGAAGCTGGCGAAGACGGTCAACGCCGGCGTCAGCGGCGACACCACCGCGAAGATGCTCGCGCGCGTCAAGAAGGACGTCATCGACTACAACCCCGCGGTGTGCGTCGTCCTCGGTGGTACCAACGACTCCGCGACACCAGTGCCGGTGGACGACTTCGCCGCGAACATCACGAAGATCGTCACCTACCTGCGGACCGCGGGCATCGTTCCGGTGCTCTGCACCATCCCGACCATCAACTCGACGGCGCAGCGCCCGGTGATCGTGAACTACAACACGTGGCTCCGCCGGTACTGCGCCGTGCAGGGCATCCGGATGCTCGACTTCTACGCCCTCACCGTCGACCCCGCGACCGGGAACCTGCTGCAGTCCACGATGGGCAACACCGACGGCACGCACCCGGGCAACATCGGCAACGCGCTGCTCGGGAAGTACACCGCCGACACGCTCGCGCCGCTCGTGGGAGCAGCGACCACCCCCCTCGCGTCAGACAACACCGACACACTGAACCTCGTGCCCGACGGCCTCAACTACGGCTCCGTGACGAACGGGCTCGCAGCCCCCTGGGGGGTGTTCGGCTCACTCCCGACCGGCGCGACGCCCTCAGTGGTCACCGACCCGCTCGTACCCGGGAAGATGCAGCAGCTGTCGCTCTCCGCCACGACAAGCGGGGCGACGCTGTACAAGCGGATCACGCCCGCCCCCGGACGGCGCATCGTGATCTCGGGCACGGTGACGAAGACCGCCGGCGCGGCCGGCCTGCAGGCCTACTTCAACACGTCCAACGAGACCGACACGTACAACCAGCTCCTCGACGTCACCGAGGCAGTCACACGCGGCAAGTTCTCGACCGAGCTCGTCGTCCCGGAGAACACGAACAGCATCGACCTCAAGATGTTCGTCCAGCCCGGCACCACGACGTTCGCCGTCGGACAGCTGACTGCCTACGACCTCACCGCACAGGCGGTGCTGTAGTACCGCGGGCGCGACGCCGTCGGCCGCTTCATCGCGGCCGACGGCGTCCTCTCTTGCCTCGACCTGTTTCGGCGACCGAGACCGGCAGCCAGGGGATTTCAGCGGTCCGCAGGCAACCCGTGCCGGGGAAGGTGACTGCCGGCGACATAGCCCTCGATCAAGAGCGGGATCGTGAGTTTCCGGAGCTCGCGAGCGTTCCACCACATGCGCCATTCCGGCTCTTCGTCGTAGTCGCGGTCCACTGCAACGATCGCGTCGATCTTCTCGAGAAGCTCTTGGCGACCCAACTGGTCGAAGTCGTACGCCAGGTCCCCGAGTTGCGTGCGAAGAGCAGCGACCTTGGCCGAGTTCTCTGAGCCCTCGGGACCCACGTCAGCCTCGTTCACGGCGCTGACCCAGTTCCGTACGAGGCCCGCGAACGAGATCCGCTCAAGCTGCGCCTGCCGTAACCGGTCGCGTTCTTCGCGCTGCTCGTCAGCCTCGCGGACGCGCTTGCTGAACTCGACCGTCTCCCGCGCGACACGGTCAGTTCGCAGGGCGATCCACACGGTCACGCCTCCGACGATCGTCGCCGCGACCACACCGAGGAGGCCGGTGCCGATGTCTGACCACCACTCGTAGGAGAACCAGGGGTGCCATTCGGTCGTCAGCAGCGTCACCGGCTGAACGTACCGCGTGAGCGGGGCCAGACGCAGCCTGAATCGCTCCGGTCGATAGTCCTAGGTAACTGCAGCCCAGACGGGGCTGCCGGCAAGGAGGACACGATGGGCCGGGACAACGAGTGGGACGAATGGGTCCACGACTACTACGAACGCGAGGACAGCGCCGCGGAGCAATCTGCCAGCTGAGACCAGACAGTGCCCCTCGGGTTCCTTCGGGGGCTCGAGGGGCACCGTTGGCTACGGGCAGGGCTGCAGTTCCGCCGGCACAGAAGTGGGAAGCGGGTGCCCCCACAGATCGAGTCCCGGCTTGTCCGTGGGGCCGAGCTTCTCGAACCCAGCTGCGGCGAAGAGCTGCTGACTTGGCTCGTTGCCTTGCCAGATGCGGGTGAAGGCTTCACACCCGAGACTCTCATCTCGTTTGGTCCGAGTTAGCGCCCCTAGGACGTCCTCCAGCGCTTCTCGCCCAAGGTGCCTCCCACGCTCGTCAACGCTCACACCCAGGGCCCAGATGATGAAGTCCTGACCGTCAGAGTCGAAACCGAAGTGGGTGACCGCCTTCAGACGACCATCTTCGAATCCGACCCGTACTGCCTCACCCGTCGGCGGCGGTGGCCTCAGCCCACGAAAGTGAGACTGAACCTCGTACTCCCACGGTTTGGGGTGGTGATCACGGCGGTATCGATCGTACGTCTGGCGTTCTGGATCTGCGCAGACGAACTGCTGAAGCAAGAACCTGTGACCCGCGTGAGCGGTCTGCCAGTCGAGGTGACTAGCGCTCCCCACGCTTTTCGCGCCACTGACGGATCATGTCTCGCTCTACAGACGACAGGACCGGCGAACCGGCACCTGTACGGTGAGCTGCCGCAAGATCGATGCGCTCGTCCACCGTCAGTCCGTCGTTACCGACGGCGGTGTGCGCGGCAGCGTTGGGACGGGAGAGCGTCAGGGATGCGGACATGCCCCAAACGTAGTACAGAAACCTGTAAAACGGTGAGCAAGTGTGTACATGCGCAACGCCGGAAGCGAACGGACGATCAGAGTCATAGCCGTCGCCGATCACGAGAGTATCGAACGAGCCGCGTGTATTGAGAGTCTGAGTGAACACTGGAGAGCTCACCTGGTCCGTCGCTTCGCCAGCACGTGATCCTGGCGAGCGCCGCAGCCTCCCCGGCTCTGGGCGCGACTGCCTGCTCCTTCGTGCACGAGCTAGCTCTTAGCAGCCCTGCGTGGTGTCAGCGCTGAGGTTGAGGCGGAGCCGGATGCGCTGCGAAGCAGCGCCCGACACTTCGTCCGAGGGGAACGCAACCGCGTTTGCCTGCTCGAGCGACGCCGACTCCTTGATCGTGTTGATCGCGGGCAGGGCCTGGAAGTAGTAGTCGCGGAGCGAGTCGACGTCCTTTTGGTCGATGACCTCGGGCCAGATCACTTTCCGGTCGTCGAGGCGTCGCGCCGCGTCCTGCGCCGACGTAATGAGGGGGCCGGATGACGAGTGGATGGCGTCGAGGTTCTGTGCCACCAGCGCGTCGTTGAGCGTCTTGGATGCTGCGTTGACAGGACAGACGGTCCCGAGGAAGTACTTCCCGGCCGCGGCGACACTCATCGCCGCCGGTGTGGGGGTCGGAGTGGGTGTCGGGGTTGCCGTCGATGCCGCGGACGTCCGAGTGCTCGAGGCGGTCGTTTCCTTCTGCCCGCTGCCCGAACAACCGGAGAGCACGACGATGAGCGCGAGAGCAGTGGCTGTTGGCGCGACGATCCTCATCATGATGAGCATCACTCTACGATGCGCCTGCCGTGTTCGACCCCGTCCGCGGCCCCAAGTCTTGGGCTGACTGCATCACGCCACACCCACGCGCACTCGGCCGCCTGACTGAATCCCCACTCAACGAGTGCGGCCCGCTCCGTGTACGCGATGACGCGCGCCTCGACCTCGAGAGAGCGATCGGGGAAGGTCACCCAGGCGAGGACCGGGTCCGGCTGTGCGAGGTCGTAGACGGGGCCACCGTAGGCCGCCTCGGGCAGGCTCAACGCCGGGCCGAGCGTCCACCTGTCACGACGTCGCCTGGCCACCTGGTGACGGTAGCGGCGAACCTCTGACAGGGACGGCTACAGCCGCCGCGGCTCGTCCGGGAGCGACTGCAGCCAGCGCTCCCCCTCCCCGCGCAGGATGAGCGCCTTCTTCTTCCCGGGGTACTTCGGCACCAACTCACCCTTCCGGATCGCCTGTCGGATCGTCCAGTCGGAGAGGTCGCAGACTGCAGCGAAGTGATCGATCGTGTACGCGAGCTGCCCGTGTTCCTCCACGGCACGATCGTCTCGCGACGAGCGCTGACTGGCAATCGACAGATCTGCGCAGCTACTCGAGAGGTCGCAAGTCAGGCCCGGCTGGGCAGGTGAGCCCGGACGTAGTTCGCCTGTGCTTCGCTCAGGGGCGACCACATCGTGCCCTTGTCGTGCTCCGGATGGCGTGCACGCAGCACTCTCCGGACCGCGCGCCCGCCATCGCGGTAGCCGAGCTCTTCACCCAGGGCCGCCGGCGTCGTTGGTAACGGCTCCAGCACGAACGCCTCACCGGGAAGCTCCCGCACCGGCTCGCCCAGCATCTCGGCAAGCTCCTTCCGCACTCGGATGTGCTCGAGCTGCTGCTGCAGCGGGCTCTTCCGGGCGTAGATCTCGTGCATCTCCTTGCTCAACGCGAGGAACGCCGCACTCGCCATCGCCATCTCGGTGGCCTCGCCGTCGCCGATGATGCGCGCCAGGTCGAAGTAGACGCGCCGCGCCGGGGTGTCAGGCATCCCGAGCGCCTCCACCGTGGCCCACGCAGCTGCGATCATGCGTCCACGCTCATCTTCATCGTCGCGTTCAGGCATGGTCGGATGCTAGGCCCCCGCCCGTCACAAGTCGAAGACATGCGCGGACTCTTGGACGTCCCGCGCGCCGGCAGCTGCGCACGTACCTTGCGTCCGTGGACAACGCTCCGGACGACAGCCAGGCCCTCGACGTGCGCGGGCTTGCGAAGTGGCTCAACATCACCGAGTGGAAGGCCCGCGAGCTCGGCAACGACCTGCTGTTCCCATCGTTCCGAGTCGGCAGGGCGCACCGCTTCTGGCCATCAGAGGTGCGGACGTACCTGTCTGAGCCGCGTGACCCGTGGAAGCAGTCACCGCAGTCGCGCGGGCGGAAGCGTGTCGGCCGGCCGCAAGCGGCGGGGTATCGAAGCCACTGGCCGTCGCCGAAGCCGCCACACCCGACGGAGTGACGTACCCGCACTTACCCCGCAGATTCGCTGGCATCGCGCGGAACCTTCCGGAACCCTACGAGCAGGAGAAGCCCCGTTGAGCGCGCAAGCAGCCATCTAGGGGAAGAGGCCGAAATGCTCCGTCAGGTAATACGGGGGTTGCGGGTTCAAGTCCCGCTGCCGGCCCCAGACGAAGCGATGCCCCGGGCGAAGTCTCGCCCGGGGCATCGGCACACGGAACGCGGATCAGGGGGCGTTCCGGGCGCTGGACGCGGTAACCAGCCGGTCGTGCGACGAGGATGACACCTCACCGACCCGCGCGTCCACACCCTGACCCCACATCCGCGGAAATCCGCACGATGTGCACGAACGCGCAGGGGTCCTGTCCGCTCAGCGTCCGCCAGCTCGGCACCCGCCGGCTCAGCGGCCGCCGGTGATCTTCCGCTCCCGCTGCGCGACGCCGGCCGTGCCGTAGGGGTAGTCGTCGATGCGGGGAGCGCTGGCGTCGGTCAGCCGGTCGAGCTCGTCGTCGGTGAGCACCAGGTCCGCGGCACCGAGGTTGTCCTCGAGCTGCGACAGGGTGCGGACGCCGAGGATCACGCTCGTGACCGCGGGACGGGCCAGCAGCCAGGCGAGCGCGACCTGCGACTTCGACGCGTCGTGGGCGTCGGCCACCTCGGAGACGGCGTCGAGCACCTCCCACGTGCGCTCGTCGCCGTTGCGGGCTTCCCAGGCCTCCATGCCGCGCTGCGGGTTCTCGCCCAGGCGGGTGGCACCGGTCGGGGCCTCGTCGCGCTGGTACTTGCCGGAGAGCCAGCCGCCGGCCAGCGGCGACCAGGGCAGCAGACCGATGCCGGCGTCGAGGCAGGCGGGCACGACCTCGTGCTCGATGTCGCGGACGAGCAGGTTGTACTGCGGCTGCAGGGTGACGGGCGGCGCCCAGCCGTGGGCCTTCGCCTCGTAGACGGCCTTGGTGACCTGGTAGCCGAGGTAGTTCGAGAACCCGTAGGAGCCGATCTTGCCGGCGGACACGGCGTCGTCGAGGAACCGCAGGGTCTCGTCGATGGGGGTCAGGGCGTCCCACGCGTGCATCTGGTACAGGTCGATGTGGTCGACGCCGAGCCGCTCGAGCGAGGCGTCGAGGGCCACGCGCAGGTGTCGTCGGGACAGGCCGAGGTCGTTCGGGCCGTCGCCCTGCGGGAACCGACCCTTGGTGGCGAGGACGACCTGCGCGGCCTCGGTGGGGTGTGCTGCGAGCCAGCGGCCGATGATCCGCTCGGACTCGTTGCCGGAGTAGACGTCCGCCGTGTCGACGAGCGTGCCACCGGCGGCCACGAAGGCGTCGAGGATGGCGTGTGAGGTGGGTTCGTCGGCTTCGCTGCCGAACGTCATGGTGCCGAGGGTCAGCGTCGACACCGATGTCCCGCTGTTGCCGAGGAGTCTGTAGTCCATGGCGGGGACGGTACGCCCGGTGCCGTCCGACCGAGGGGACCCACGAGTACCCCTCAGCGCGGGGCGGACAGGAACCGCAGTGCCGCTTCGCGGAACGGCCGCGACGTCGGGGCGTTGAAGTGGTTGCGCCCGGGGATCTCGAAGAAGGTGGCGTCCGGCGCGGCCTCGGCGAGCCGGACCGCGCTGTCGCGGATGCCGTCCTCGCTGCCCGCGGCGATCAGGAGCGGCTGCGCCGGGGCGTTCTCCGGGGTCGGCTCGATGCTGTTCCGCATCCCCTCGACCATGGCCACGAGCGCGCCGAGGTCGTTGCCCTCGACGTTGCCCGCCATCGTGAGGTAGCCGTTCGTGACGCGGTCCTCGATGGGGGTGCCGTCGGCGATGTACGCCTTTGCCTGGTCGACGCGGACGCGACGCATCGGGTCGGCGTCCGGGATCCCGCCGAACACCGCACGTGAGATCCGGCCGGGCAGCCGTTCGGCGGTGTGCCAGCCGACCCGTGCGCCGAGCGAGTACCCGAGGAACGCGACGTCGTCGAGCAGGTACGTGTCGATGACCGTGGTGACGTCGGCGACGAGCAGGTCCATCGAGTACGCACCCGGGTCGTGCGGCTTCGCGCTCGCGCCGTGCCCGCGCTGGTCGAGTGCCACGACCCGGTAGCCGGCACGGACCAGGTGGCGTGTCCAGCCCGAGGCGTGCCAGTTCAGCACCGCACCGGAGGCGAAGCCGTGCACAGCGATGACGGCCGGGGCGTCGGGGTCGCCGAAGTCGTAGGTCGCGAGTCGCAGCCCGTCGGGCGACATCACGAACCGGGGGCGGGGCGCTTCGGGGACGAGTGACATGTCCTCTCAAGCGTATCGGGGCAGTGTGGTGGCCATGGACGGCTACGGCGGCGATCAGATCCGGGCGGCGGAACGCCCCCACCTCGACGCGGGGGAACCCCTGATGCAACGGGCCGCCGACGGGCTCGCGCGCATCGTGGGCGACCTGCTGGACGACCCGGCCGTGCGGCCGGTCGACGGGCCGGGATCCGTCCTCGTGCTCGCCGGCAGCGGCGACAACGGCGGTGACGCCCTGTTCGCGGGCGCGCGCCTGGCAGCGGCCGGGAGGCACGTGGCGGTCCTGCGCGTCGGCTCCCGTGTCCACGAGGCCGGCCTCGCAGCGGCGCTGGACGCCGGCGCCCGTCTGCTGGACGGCCCGTCCGGCTCCTCGGGACCGAACTCGGGCGGAGCGGCCGACATCCTGCGGGCCGCCGGCCGGAGTGACGGCGAACGCCTGGCGGACGTCGCGACCGAGGCGGCACTCGAGGCCGACCTGGTGCTCGACGGCATCCTCGGCATCGGGGTGCACGGCGCGAACGCACTGCGGTCCCCCGCGCGGGACGTCGTGGACGCCATCCGTGAGCTCGCCCGCGACCAGCGTGCGCCGTTCGTCGTCGCGGTGGACGTGCCGAGCGGCATCGACGTGGACACCGGCGGCGTCGCGGACGACCACGTCCTGCACGCCGACGTCACCGTCACCTTCGGCGGTGTGAAGGCCGGCCTGTTGACCGGACCCGCCGCCACCCTCGCCGGCCGGATCGAACTCGTCGACGTCGGGATCGGTGCGGATCTGGCGACGACGGAGCCGCTGATCCGCACCTGACCCCTCGCCCGTCAGTGCTGCTCGAACGTCAGTGGTGCTCGTACAGCACGGGCTCCGGCAGACCGTGCTCGGCGCGGACGCTGCGTGCGATGCCCTCGATCGCGACCAGGGCGTCGACCACGAGCTCCGGCGTCACCGGGAACGGCATGTTGTGGATGGTCTCGCCCTCCACCGTCGCGGCCTCGGCCACGGCGCGCAGCACGTCGCGGTCGTCGACCGTCAGGCCGATCTCGGTCAGGGTGTTCGGCAGGCCGACCTTCGTGGTGAAGACGACGAAGTCCTCGATCTCCTCGGCCGGGGCACCCTCGAGCACCAGCTGGGCGATCGTCCCGATGTTCACCTTCTGCCCGTGGGCCAGGCCGTGCGCCTGCGGAGCCGCGGTCAGCCCGTTGTGGATCGCGTGGGCGGCGGCGAGCCCACCGGACTCGAAGCCCAGGCCGGACAGCAGCGTGTTCGCCTCGACGACCTTCTCGAGCGCCGGGGTGACGACCTTGGCCTTGACGGCCTCGATGGCCTGCAGGGCGTTCTCGTGCAGGAGCTTCCACGACAGCTCGGCGAGCGCGACGCCGGTCTGGGTCTGCAGGCCGCCGGCCATGGTGTCGGCGTTGGCGCGCTTCGCGGCACGGGCCTCGACCCACGTCGCCAGCGCGTCGCCGATGCCCGCGACCAGGAACTGCACCGGCGCGTTGGCGACGAGCCTGGTGTCGATGAGCACCAGGTCCGGGTTGTGCGGGAAGAAGCGGTACTCGATGAACTCGCCCTCGGCGGTGTAGATGACGGCGAGCGCCGAGGTCGGGGCGTCGGTGGACGCGGCCGTCGGCACGCTGGCCCACCGGATGCCGGCGAGGTGCCCAGCGGCCTTCGCGGCGTCGATCGCGGAGCCACCGCCGAGCCCCATGATGACGTCGGCATCCTTCGCGCGGATCTGCTCGACGAGCTCGTCGACGGCCTCGGGGGTGGCGAAGCGGCCGAACCCGACACGCTGCACGGCCAGGTCGGCGGACCGGAAGCTCTCGGTGACGGCGGTCTCGACGATGCCCCAGACCACGTCGTCGGCGACGATCAGGGGCCGCTTGCCGATCGGGGCGATGAACTCGCCGACGCGGGTGATCGCGTCCTTGCCCTGGACGTAGCGGGCGGGGCTCATCACGGTGCTGATGGGAGTGGCCATCGTGCGGTTCCTTCCGGTTGTACGACAGGTGTACGACAGGTGTCGGGGTGGCCGACGCCGCCGACGGTACGCGGGGCCGCTGATCGGGAGGTGCTGATCGGTAGGTTCGGGACCATGACGTTCAACGACGACTCGCAACTCCGGGGCGGCAAGGTCAAGCGGCGGGGTCGCACCACGGCGATCGGCGGAGGTGCCGTGGGCGTCGGCGCCATCGTGGTGTTCCTGATCGCGCAGTTCACCGGCTTCGACGTGAGCGGGATCGTCGGCGGCGGCAACGGCCTGACGACGATCCAGCAGGGGGGCGAGTCCGTCGATGCCGCCCCCGAGTGCCGGACCGGGCGCGACGCCAACCTGCGCGTCGAGTGCCGGATGGAGGGCGCGGCCGAGTCGCTCGACACCTACTGGACGTCCGAAGCGCGGTCGCTCGGCATCTCGTACACGTCACCGGAGTTCTTCCTGTTCCAGGACTCCACCGACACCTCGTGCGGGCAGGCATCGGCCGCGACCGGCCCGTTCTACTGCCCACCGGACCGTGCGGTCTTCCTGGACACCGCGTTCTACGACGACCTTCAGTCGCAGTACGGCTCGTCCGGCGGTCCGCTCGCGCAGATGTACGTCGTCGCGCACGAGTGGGCGCACCACATCCAGCAGCTTCAGGGGTCGTTCGCGAACACCGACCGCTCCGGCACGGGGGCGTCGTCGGGCAGTGTCCGCGTCGAGCTGCAGGCGGACTGCTACGCCGGGGCCTGGGTCGGCGACGCCGCCACGACGAAGGACGCGAACGGCGAGACGTTCTTCGAACCGATCACCCGCTCCCAGATCACCGACGCCCTGTCGGCGGCGAGTGCCGTGGGCGACGACAGCATCCAGGAGCGCGCGACCGGCCGCGTCGACCCGGACTCGTTCACGCACGGGTCGAGCGAGCAGCGACAGCGCTGGTTCCTGCGGGGCTACCAGCAGGGCGCGACGAGCTGCGACACCCTGAGCATCCCGGGTTCGGCCCTGTAGCCGCACCGTCGAACCACGGGAGGCCCGGTGCCAGCTGGCACCGGGCCTCCCGTCCGTGGGCAGCGCGTCAGCGCTCGTCCGAACGTCAGCGCTTGGTCGGCGTCGGCGACGGGGTCGCGCTCGGCGTGGGCGTCGGGGTGGCGTCGGTCGCCCCGGCGGCCGTCACCACGAAGGTGCGGAAGTCGTCGTTCGTGACCGGGGAGGTCAACTCGTAGCGCTGCCCGTTCACGAGCACGAGCGGCGTGCCGGGGAACTCCTTGAGCGTCGACCCGGGGATCGTGCCGTCGGACACCGCCGTCGTCTGCTCGTCCACCCACTTGGCGTAGTCCTGGTCGGCGATGCAGCTCCGGACGGCGCTGCGTTCCTGCAGCCCCTGCACGCCCGTGACGACGTCGGTGAGCTCCGCGTCGGTCAGACCCGGGGTGCCCTCGTCCGGCTGCTTCGCGAAGAGCGCCTGGTTCACCGCGTAGAACTGGTTCGGGGAGTGCTCGGCGACGCAGGCAGCGGCGTTCGCGGCGCGGAGGGAGTACTTCGTGCCCTGCGAGCGGTTCGACAGGACCGCGACGGGATGGATGTCGACCGTGGCCGCACCGGAGTCGACGAGGTCCTTGATGTAGTCGCCGTTCGCCTGCTCGAACTGGCCGCAGCCCGGGCAGAGGTAGTCGACGTACAGGGTGATCCGGACGGTGCCGGCGCCGTCGGTCGCGGCGCTGCTCGGCGACGCGGAGGCCGATCCGGACGCGGACGCCGCGACGGGCTTCAGACCCTGCCCGATGGTGATGCCGCCCTGCGACATGGTCGACGGGCCGGGGCCGGCGGGCTTCACGGAGTCGACCAGCACGAGCGTGACGATCGTCGCGGCGGCGAGGAGCACGACCCCGAGCCCGATCTGCAGGCCGAGCCGGACACCACGCTGGCGTCGCTTCTGCTGGGTCCGGGCACGCTGGGCTCGCTGGCGGGCGGCTTCACGGCGCTCGTTCCGCGCGGCGCGGGCGGCACCCTCGGGGCGGTTGTTCATCGGTGCGTCGTCCTCCTGATCGGTGTCCGCTCGGCGTTCCCCTGCTCGGCGGACGGACCCGGCGATTGTAGTGGGGCGCTCTGGGAAGCGGCCGACCAAGGGGGAAAACACTGGCGCACCCGGGTGAACTCGTGTTGTATGAACCTCGACAGTCGACGGCGACTGTCCGGGGCCCGTACGGGCACACCGCTTCACTCGGATCGTCCGGCACGTACCTGCCGGTGAAGGAAGGACCGAACGCTCATGGCGTCCGTCACCTATGACAAGGCAACCCGTCTCTACCCCGGAGGCAACCGTCCCGCGGTCGACTCCCTCGACCTGGACGTCGCCGACGGCGAGTTCCTCGTCCTCGTCGGCCCCTCGGGCTGCGGCAAGTCCACCTCGCTTCGCATGCTGGCTGGCCTCGAAGAGGTCAACTCCGGTCAGATCCGCATCGGCGACCGCGACGTCACGGACGTCCCGCCGAAGGACCGCGACATCGCGATGGTGTTCCAGAACTACGCGCTGTACCCGCACATGACCGTCGCCGAGAACATGGGCTTCGCGCTCAAGATCGCCGGTGTCGGCAAGGAAGAGCGCGCCACCCGCGTGCAGGAGGCCGCCAAGCTCCTCGACCTCGAGGACTACCTCGGCCGCAAGCCGAAGGCGCTCTCCGGTGGTCAGCGTCAGCGCGTCGCGATGGGCCGTGCGATCGTCCGTCAGCCGCAGGTGTTCCTCATGGACGAGCCGCTGTCGAACCTCGACGCCAAGCTCCGCGTCCAGACCCGCACGCAGATCGCGTCGCTGCAGCGTCGTCTCGGCGTCACCACGGTCTACGTCACGCACGACCAGACCGAGGCCCTCACCATGGGTGACCGCATCGCGGTGCTCAAGGACGGCATCCTGCAGCAGGTCGGCACCCCGCGCGACCTGTACGAGAAGCCGAACAACGTGTTCGTCGCCGGCTTCATCGGTTCGCCGGCCATGAACCTGCTGCCCGCCGACGTCATCGAGGGCGGTATCAAGTTCGGCACGCTCAACCACGCGATCGACCGCGACACCCTGTCGAACGCCCGTGCCGCACAGATCACGGTCGGCATCCGCCCCGAGGACGTCATCGTGTCGCAGTCCGGCGAGGGCCTGCCCGTCACGGTCGACGTCGTCGAGGAGCTCGGCGCCGACGGTTACCTCTACGGTCACGCGGACGTGAACGGCCAGCGCGCCGACATCGTCGCCCGTGTCGACGGTCGTGCGCACCCGTCGATCGGTGACACGATCGTCATCACGCCGAAGCAGGGCCACGTCCACGCCTTCGACACCGAGTCGGGCGACCGCCTCGACGACAAGGCCGTCGTCAGCGCGTAACCAGCGCACTCCCCCGAGAGCCCGCGCCCGCCTCACAAGGGCGGACGCGGGCTCTCGGCTGTCCCCGACACCAGAGGAACCACCGTGCCCGACTCGATGTCCATCACTGCCGCCACCGTCGACCCCGGCCTGCTCGACCTGCCGTGGGACCTGCCGCTCGCCGACTGGCCCGACGACACGATCGTCGCGCTGCCGAAGGGCATCTCGCGGCACCTCGTGCGGTTCGTGCACCTGAGCGGGTACGTCGCCGCGGTGAAGGAGACCGGCGAAGAGGTCGCCCGGTCCGAGTACGAGATGCTCCGGACCCTGCAGCGCATGGACGTGCCGTGCGTGGACCCGGTCGCGGTCATCACGAACCGCGTCGACGCCGACGGTGAACCACTGCACCCCGTGCTCGTGACCCGCCACCTGCGGTTCTCCCTGCCCTACCGCGCGCTCTACTCGCAGACGCTGCGCCCCGAGACCGCCACCCGTCTGGTCGACGCCCTCGCGCTGCTGCTCGTCCGCCTGCACGTCATCGGCTTCTACTGGGGCGACGTGTCCCTGTCGAACACGCTGTTCCGTCGCGACGCCGGCGCCTTCGCCGCGTACCTGGTCGACGCCGAGACCGGCAAGCTCTACCCCGGCGGGCTGTCGAACGGCCAGCGTGAGAACGACCTCGAGGTCGCCCGCGTGAACATCGCCGGCGAGCTGCTCGACCTCGAGGCCGGCGGACGGCTCGACGAGAACGCCGACGCCGTCGACGTCTCGAACCGCATCGTCGCCCAGTACCGGACGCTCTGGACCGAGCTCACCGGCACCGAGCAGTTCGACATCAAGGAACGCTGGCGCATCAACGACCGCGTCGAGCGCCTGAACGAGCTCGGCTTCGACATCGAAGAACTGTCGATCCACACGACCGAGGGCGGCTCGCAGGTCCGGATCCAGCCGAAGGTCGTCGATGCCGGGCACCACCAGCGCCGACTGCTGCGCCTCACCGGGCTCGACGCCGGCGAGAACCAGGCCCGGCGCCTGCTCAACGACCTCGACTCGTACCGTGCCCGCAACGGCCGTGACGAACTCGACGAGGAGATGGTGGCGCACGAGTGGGTCTCACGGGTCTTCGAGCCCGTCGTCCGCTCGATCCCCCGTGACCTGCGCGGTCGGCTCGAACCCGCCGAGGTGTTCCACGAGCTGCTCGAGCACCGCTGGTTCATGTCCCAGCAAGAGGAGCGTTCCGTCTCCCTGCCCGAGGCCACGACCGCCTACATCAACGACGTGCTCCGACACCGTCGCGACGAGCGCCTGCTCATCAACCCGCCGACCTCGTCGATCACCGTGCCGATCCCGGTGCTGGACGACGACGACGCCGACGGGTCCGACGAGTCCGACGACGTCGACGACTGGCGCGCCACGGTCTGACGCGGTCCCCGCTCGGTCACGACACCCCGCCGGGTGGGCGCCGACCGGTCGCAGACCGTCGTCTGCGGCGTCGCGCAGCGACGACTCGTGACCACACGGCGGGCATCAGCCGACGTGTCCCGACCGTTCGGGGTCGAGAACGCGACCGCCTGGAGGCCCGTCCCGCGTCCCGGAGACCGGCGCCGGCCCTCCAGACCGTCACGCCCAGCCCCGCCTGCCACCGTGAGCAAGAATGGTCGCCTCCCGCTCGGGGAGGCGACCATTCATGCTCACGAAGTGCTGGGGCTACGCGGTGCGACGGCGCCGCGCGACCTCCCACAGGGTGACGCTCGCGGCGATGCCGGCGTTCAGGGACTCGGTGGCGCTCGAGATCGGGATCGACACGATGGCGTCGCAGGTCTCGGTGACCAGGCGCGACAGGCCCTTGCCCTCGGAACCGACGACGATCACGATCGGGCGGTCCGCGAGCTCGAGGCCGTCGAGCTCCACGTCACCGTCGCCGTCCAGGCCGAGGACGAACAGGCCCATCGACTTGAGCGACTTCAGGGTCTGCGTGAGGTTCGGGGCCATCGCGACGGGGGTGCGTGCCGCGGCACCGGCCGAGGTCTTCCACGCCGACGCCGTCACGCCGACCGAACGACGCTGCGGCACGATGACACCGTGTCCGCCGAACGCCGCGGTCGAGCGGATGATCGCGCCGAGGTTGCGGGGGTCCGTGATGCCGTCGAGTGCGACGAGCAGCGGGACCTGGTCACGCGAGAACGCCTGCTCGACGATGTCCTCGGACACGGCGTACTGGTACGCCGGCACCTTGAGGGCGACGCCCTGGTGCACGCTGTCGTGTCCGGTGATGCGGTCGAGCTCGGGACGCATGAGCTCGATGATCGGCACACCGCGGTGGTTGGCGAGCGCGAGGATCTCCTTCACGCGGTCGTCGACCTCGATGCGCGACGCGATGTAGAGCGTCGATGACGGGGTCTTCGTGCGCAGGGCCTCGAGCACGGAGTTGCGCCCGGTCACCAGCTCGGAGTCGTCGGTCTTGCGTGCCGGCGGACGGCCCGTGCGACCCTGCGGGGTGCTCGAGGAACCGTGCCGACCCTTGGCCGCCTCGAAGCGGTCCTTCGCGGCCTTGCGCTTGCCGGCCGGGTGGTACGGGCGGTCCTCGGCCTTCGGGGTCGGCTTGCGACCCTCGAGCGCCTGGGCGCCCTGTCCGCCGGAACCGACCTGCTTGTTGCCCTTGCGACCGGTGCGGACGGCGCCGGGCCGACCCTTCTTGCTTCCCGAGACGTTCTTCATGCGTAGCTCCTGTTCGGCACTGCCGTGTTCAGGCGATGCTCCAGCGTGTTCCGGACGGCGTGTCCTCGATCGTGATGCCCGCGGCGGCGAGGTCGTCGCGCACGCGGTCGGCCGCGATGAAGTCCCGTGCTGCCCTGGCGTCCGCGCGCTCCTGCACGAGGCGTTCGACGAGGGCGGCGAGCGGGCCCGCCGAGGTGTCGTGGCCGCCGCCCGACCAGTGGGCGGCTCGCGGGTCGATGCCGAGCACCTCCACCATCGCAGCCACCTGATGGTACGCGGTCCCGAGCGTTTCCGCATCGTCGGCGTCCAGGGCGGCGTTGCCGGTGCGCACGGTCTCGTGCAGCACGGCCAGGGCCTGGGGCACGGAGAGGTCGTCGTCCATGGCCGCGGCGAAGGTCTCGGGCACGGCCGGGGCGTCGGCGAGGTGGACACCCTCGAGCCGGGTCTCGGCGCGCTCGAGGAACCCGGCGATGCGGTCGTACGCAGCCTCGGCCTCGGCCAGGGAGCCCTCGTGGTGATCGATCGACGAGCGGTAGTGGGCGGCACCGAGGAAGTAGCGGACGACGGCGGGACGAGCGGATCCGAGGAAGTCCGCCGCGAAGATCGAGTTGCCGAGCGACTTCGACATCTTCTGGCCCTCGACGGTCACCAGGCCGTTGTGCAGCCAGTACGACGCGAACGGGTCCCCGGCGGCCGTGGACTGCGCCAGCTCGTTCTCGTGGTGCGGGAAGCGCAGGTCGAGCCCGCCGCCGTGGATGTCGAACGCGGGGCCGAGGTACCGGCGCGACATCGCCGAGCACTCGATGTGCCAGCCCGGACGGCCGGCGCCCCACGGGGAGTCCCAGTTGGCCGTCGACGGCTCGCCGGGCTTCGCACCCTTCCAGAGCGCGAAGTCACGGGCGTCGCGCTTGCCACGCGGGTCGGCGTCGGCGGCCTCGACCATGTCCTCGCGCCGCTGCCGGGTGAGCACCCCGTAGTCGGCCCAGCTGCCGGTGTCGAAGTAGACGTCACCCGAGCCGTCGTCGGCGGCGTAGGCGTGCCCGCGGTCGATGAGGCGCTGGATGATCTCGTGCATCTGCGGCACGCTCGCGGTGGCGCGGGGCTCGTACGTCGGGGGCAGGATGCCGAGGGCGTTGTACGCGGCCGTGAACTCGAGCTCGACCCGGTAGGCGCGGGCGAACCACTCCTCGTCCGTGCCTGCAGCCAGGTCGAGGACCTTGTCGTCGATGTCGGTGACGTTGCGCACCAGGGTCACCCGGTACCCACGGTGGGTGAGCCACCGACGCCAGATGTCGTAGACGAGCGCGGACCGCAGGTGCCCGATGTGCGGCGACGACTGCACCGTCGGACCACAGACGTAGACGCTCACGTGTCCGTCGACCAGGGGCACGAGGTCGACGACGGCTGCGGCGCGGGAGTCGTAGAGGCGAACGGTCACGCCTCAACCCTAATCGGCGCGGGGCCGCGGTTTCAGGAGGGACGCACGAGTGCCGTGGCGATCGCCGCGAGCCCCTCGCCACGGCCGGTGAACCCGATCCCGTCGGTCGTCGTGCCGGACACGGCGACGGGCGCACCGACGACCGCGGACAGGGCGTCCTGCATCTCGTCACGGCGGCGGCCGATACGCGGCCGGTTGCCGATGACCTGCACGGTGACGGACACCGGCACGAGGTCGGCGTCGGCGAGCAACGCGACCGCGCCGCGCACGAACACGTCGCCCGTGGCGCCGGCGTACTGCGGGTCAGCGGTGCCGAAGCGTCCGCCGATGTCGCCGAGGCCCCCGGCGGAGAGCAGGGCGTCGCACACCGCGTGCGCCACCGCGTCACCGTCGCTGTGCCCGGAGAGGCCGGGTTCGCCGGGGAAGTCGAGCAGCCCGACGCGGCAGGGCGAGGCGTCGTCGAAGGCGTGCACGTCGACCCCGAGCCCGAGTCGGACCGCGACGGCGTCCGCCTGGCTGGCACCCGCCGCACCGGCACCGGCACCAGCACCAGCACCAGCACCAGCTTCGGACCGCGCCCGCACGATCGACTCGGCCCGGCCGAGGTCCCACGGCGTCGTGATCTTGAAGGCATCGGCGTCACCCGGCACGAACCGCACGGTGCCCCCGACGGCCTGGAACACCCCGGCGTCGTCCGTCTCGGACTGCGACGACACCGCGTAGGCCTGCCGCAGTGCCGCGAGCGGGAAGCCCTGCGGCGTCTGCACCCCGACGAGCGCCGCACGGTCGACGGTCTCGACGACGACGTCACCGTCGACCCGCTTGACCGTGTCCGTGACGGGGAGCGCCGGCACGACGCCCGCACCGTCACCGGCGGCGACGGCGTCGAACACCCGCGAGAACTGTGCCGCGGGCGTGAGACACCGCGCCGCGTCGTGCACGAGCACCGTGGTGACGGAGTCCGGCAGGACGGCCAGGCCGGCCTCGACCGAACCGTGGCGATCCGTGCCTCCGGCGACGACGGCCGTGTACGCGACCGCAGCACCCGCGACCGAACCGACCACCTGCCGGCACTCGTCCAGGTGCGACGCGGGTGCGACCACGACGACGAGCGTCGGTGACGGCAGCGCGAACAGGGGTTCGAGCGCCCGCGCGAGCATCAGCGCACCGGCCACGGGCACGAACGCCTTCGCGGTCCCGATGCCGAGCCGGGTGCCGGAGCCGGCCGCAACGACGACGACCGCCCGGTCCACCCCTTCGGGGAACCGTGCGGTCGTCGTTCGTGCTGTCGTGTTCAGTGCGCTGTCGTCAGGCTCAGGAAGCCAGGACCTCGTCGAGGACGGTCGATGCCTTGTCCTCGTCGGTCTTCTCGGCCAGCGCGAGCTCGGAGATGAGGATCTGCCGGGCCTTGGCCAGCATCCGCTTCTCACCCGCGGAGAGCCCGCGGTCCTGATCGCGCCGCCAGAGGTCGCGGACGACCTCGGACACCTTGATGACGTCACCGGAAGCGAGCTTCTCGAGGTTCGCCTTGTAGCGGCGTGACCAGTTGGTGGGCTCTTCCGTGAACGGCGCCCGGAGGACCTCGAACACCTTGTCGAGTCCTTCCTTGCCGATCACGTCGCGGACGCCGACCAGGTCGACGTTGTCCGCCGGGACCTCGATCGTCAGGTCACCCTGCGTCACCCGCAGTTTCAGGTAGACCTTTTCCTCGCCCTTGATGACGCGAGTCTTGACTTCAGAGATGGTTGCCGCCCCGTGATGGGGGTAGACGACGGTCTCGCCGACCTCGAATTGCATGTATCAGGCTCCGTTCCCAGACATCCAGTTTACCACAAGGGCCGTTCCGGTAAGGGGACCCTCAACGCTCACCCCTCCCGGTGATCGCTAGGATGGGCGCGGGGACCGCCCGGTCTCCATCGTGACTTACGGAGGAATCTCTTGCGACCTCGGGTACTCGTGTCCGTCGCCGTTGCGGCAACCATCGCGCTCGGCGCCACCGGGTGCGAGTTCATGTCGCCGGCCCACACCGTCGACATCAAGCAGATCACCGACGGCGTGGACGTCTCGACCGGCAAGGTCGACGTGCGGAACGCCCTCCTGATCTCGGACGACGGTGAGAGCGCCCGCTTCATCGGCACGCTGGTGAACAACGACGACCAGGACGACTACACCGTCTCGATCGAGATCGGCGGCGACACCCAGACCGTCGACGTGCCGGCCAACACCCACGTCGACCTCGCCATGGCCGCGGGTGCGGGCAGCGACGACGAGTCGAGCGTGCAAGAGGGCGACACCACGCAGGGCACCACCGCCGGTGACGCCGAACCGATCGTGTTCGACAACGCGGACGCGAAGCCCGGTTCGCTCGTGAAGGTCTACTTCAGCTACCCGGACGCCGAGGGCACCTCGGCCAACGTGCCGGTGCTGACGAGCTCGCAGGAGGAGTACCAGACCCTCGCGCCGAGCCCGACCCCGACGCCCACCTCGACGTCCCCGTCCGAGAGCGGCGCACAGTCGACCGGCGAGGCCGTGCCCGGCACGCAGCCGACGGACTCGCAGACGGATTCGTCCGAGGGCGACAACGGCACCAACTGACGCCGACGGGCGCGGCTGACACCGCGCCCGGACCGTTCGCACAGGAGGCCCGGTGCGAGTCCCAGGGACTCGCACCGGGCCTCCTGTCCGTCCGTCTCAGGCCTCGATGCGGTACCCGAGACCGCGGACCGTCACCAGGATCTCGGGGGTCGACGGGACCCGCTCGATCTTCGAGCGGATGCGCTTGATGTGCACGTCGAGGGTCTTGGTGTCGCCGAAGTAGTCGGAACCCCACACCCGGTCGATGAGCTGCCCGCGGGTCAGCACACGGCCGGCGTTCCGGAGCAGCAGCTCGAGGAGCTCGAACTCCTTGAGCGGCATGGGGGTCTCGGACCCGTCGACCGACACCGTGTGCCGCTCGACGTCCATCCGGATGCCGCCGACCTGCAGGATGCCGCTGTCCGCCGGGTCGTCCTCGGTGCGGCGACGGAGCACGGCACGGATCCGGGCCAGGAGCTCCCGGGTCGAGTACGGCTTCGTCACGTAGTCGTCGGCGCCGAGCTCGAGCCCGACGACGATGTCCACCTCCGAGTCCTTCGCGGTCAGCATGATGATCGGCGCGTTCGACCGGGTCCGGATCTGCCGGCACACCTCGGTGCCGCTCAGGCCCGGCAGCATGAGGTCGAGGAGCACCAGGTCGGGGTTCTCCGCGTCGAACTTCGACAGCGCGGTCACGCCGTCGGCAGCGACGGAGGTCTCGTACCCCTCACGCTGCAGCAGGAACTCCAGGGGCTCGCTCAGGGCCGGCTCGTCGTCGACGATGAGGATCTTGGTCACGATGGCTGCTCTTCCAGTTGCTCTTCGAGTGCTGTGGTCAGTTCGGGATCTGCCTCGGGCAGACGGATGGTGAAGGTCGAGCCCTTGCCGGGCTGCGACCAGACGCGCACGTCACCACCGTGGTTGCTGACGACGTGCTTGACGATCGCGAGCCCGAGGCCGGTGCCCCCGGTGGCGCGCGACCGTGCGGGATCGACACGGTAGAACCGTTCGAAGACGCGGTCGAGGTCGGCCTCGGGGATGCCGACGCCCTGGTCGGTGATGGCGATCTCGACGAAGCCCTTCGACGACCGGACGCCCACGCCCACGCGGGTGTTGTCCGGCGAGTACTTCACCGCGTTGGCGATGAGGTTCGACACCGCGACCTGCAGCAGCCCCCGGTCGCCCATCACCCGCAGCTTCGACTTCTTGGCGCGGATGATCTCGATCGAGCGGGCGCGGGCGACGACCTCGTTCGCGTCGATCGCGGCCTGCACGATCTTGTCGATGCCGGTCTCCTCGCTGTTCTCGAGCGCGTCGACGGACTGCAGCCGGGACAGCTCGATGATGTCCTTCGTCAGCGCTCCGAGCCGCTCGGACTCGGTGATGAGCTGCGCGGCGAACTTCTTCACGTGCACGGGGTCGTCGGCGGCGAGGACGAGGGTCTCGGACAGCAGGCCGATGGCGCCGATCGGCGTCTTCAGCTCGTGCGAGATGTTGGCGACGAAGTCGCGGCGGACCTCGTCGATGCGCCGGCTCTCGGTCAGGTCGTCCGCCGTGAGCAGGACGTACCGGTTGCCGAGCTGGGCGGCACGGAAGCTGAGGTAGCCGATGAGCTCCCCGTGGCGACCACGCGGCAGCTCGAGGTCCTCCGACCCCATCTCCCCGCTCTTGCGCACCCGGTCGATGAGCTCGAGCAGTTCGTGGTGCACCAGGCGTCGGCGCACGACGAGCCCCGCCGTGAGGGCCTGGGGGGATGCCGCGACGACGGTGTTCGACGGGTCGATGACGACCGCCGGGTTGTGCATCGTCGCGATGACCGCTGCGACGCCGTCCGGCAGGGTCCGCTCCGCCACGTCGGCAGCACGTGCCGTCCGCTCGGCGGTGATGATCAGCACCACGACGCCCGCGCCGAAGACCCCGCCGAGGAGCATCGACAGTGGCACGAGCCACGCGTTGTCCATGCCGCCAGTGTAGGGATGGTCATGCGGGGTTCCGGTACCGTTCACCGTCTGCGGAAGGCCAGAACGCGAAGCGTTCAGCCCCGCGTCACCGTTCGTTCACCTGGGCTGACGACACTCGTCCGGTACGCAGAGAGAGGTACTCCCCCATGCGCGAAGTCTTCCAGCAGGAACTCCAGGACGTCCAGGAGCGACTGACCGAGATCGCCGGGCTCGTCGAGTCCGCCATCACCCGAGCCACGCAGGCCTTCAGCGACTCCGACGTCGCCCTCGCCGAAGAGGTGATCGCCGACGACGAGAAGATCGACCTCGCTGCGAACAGCCTCGACGAGATCGCGATCGACATCCTCGCCCGCCAGGCACCGGTGGCCCGCGACCTGCGCGTCGTCGTCACCGCCCTGCGCGTCAGCTCCTCGCTCGAGCGCATGGGCGACATGGCCGAGCACATCGCGCAGCTCGCCCGCCAGCGCTTCCCCGAGAAGGTCGTGCCGAAGGGCCTCCGCAGCACGTTCAAGGAGATGGGCCGGCACGACGTCGCGATGGCGCAGAAGCTCACGCGGCTGCTCGCCACGGAGGACATCGCGCTGTCGGCCGAGATCCGCGACGAGGACGACGCCGTCGACGAGCTGCACGCCAGCGTGTTCGACTTCGTGCTCGGCGAGGCATGGAAGGGCGGGCCGATCGACACCGTCGACGCCACCCTGGCCTCCCGCTACCACGAGCGCTTCGCCGACCACGCGGTCTCGATCGCCAAGAAGGTCGAGTACCTGGCGACCGGCGACTGGACCGGCGCGTCCACCTCGACCGCGGCGGTCTGACCCGGCCCGATCGGTCTGACCCGGCCCGATCGGTCTGCGAGGATCGTGGCATGGCCCAGGTCGCGATCATCGTCAACGGCATGCCCGGTTCCGGCAAGAGCAGCATCGGCACGGCACTCGCCGAGGTGCTCGGCTGCCCGTTCCTGTCGAAGGACCGCATCAAGGAGCCGCTCGCCGACGTCGTCGGCCCGATGATCGCCTCGCGCCCGCTCGGCGGCATCGCGATGGACACGATGTGGTCCATGGCGCGGGCCGTCGAGAACGGGGTCGTCCTCGACGCCGTCTGGCTGCCGTCGCGTGACGGGGACCTCCTGGAGGCCGGACTCGCGTCCGCCGGGTCCCCTCGCGCCGTCGAGGTGTGGTGCGACACGGACCGCGCCACCGCCGAGCAGCGGCTGCGCGACCGGTACGAACCGGGCACCGTGCCGGTGCGGCACGAGGTGCACGGGGACCTGGCCGACGTGCTGGCCTTCTGGGACGAGCACGGCGACGACGCCCGGCCCGTCGGGCTGCCCGGCGTCCCGGTGATCCGGGTCGACACGACGAAGCCCTACGACGTCGGCGCCCTGGTGCAGGAGATCGCGTCGCACTTCGTCTGACCAGCCACGGCTCGTCGAGCCGACCACACTGCCGAAGCGACAGGTCGTCGACGGGGCGATCCGTTCCTCCTGGCAGAGCGACAGGAGTCGGCGGAACGTTCGCGACCCACTGTCGCTTTCGCGAAGCCCCGCACACGCACGAACGCCCCGCCCGGATGCCGGACGGGGCGTTCTGCGTGGGTGCTACTTCTTGGCGCCCTGGGCGGCCACGGCGGCGGCGCCGGCTGCGGCGGCCTCGGGGTCCAGGTAGTACGCGGGCTTCGTCGGCGTGAAGTCGTCGTCGAGCTCGTACACCAGCGGGATGCCCGTCGGGATGTTCAGGCCGGCGATGTCGTCGTCGGAGATGCCGTCGAGGTGCTTCACGAGCGCACGCAGCGAGTTGCCGTGGGCCGTCACCAGCACGGTCTTGCCGCCGGCGAGGTCCTTCGTGATGTCGGACTCCCAGTACGGCAGCAGGCGGTCGATCACGAGCTTGAGCGACTCGGTGCGGGGCAGCTGGTCGCCGAGCTCGGCGTAGCGACGGTCACCGAACTGCGACCACTCGGCGTCGTCGGCGATGGGGGGCGGCGGGACGTCGAACGAACGGCGCCACTCCATGAACTGCTGCTCGCCGTACTCGGCCAGCGTCTGGGCCTTGTCCTTGCCCTGCAGGTCCCCGTAGTGGCGCTCGTTGAGGCGCCAGTCGCGCTTCACCGGCAGCCAGGCCAGGTCGGCCTGCAGCAGCGCGATGTCCGCCGTCTGGATCGCACGGGTCAGGAGCGAGGTGTACAGGACGTCGGGGACGATGCCGGACTCGGCGATGAGGTCGCCGGCGCGCTTCGCCTCCTTCTCGCCCAGCTCGCTGAGCCGGACGTCGACCCAACCGGTGAACAGGTTCTTCTGGTTCCAGTCACTGTTGCCGTGACGGAGCAGGACGAGCGTGGAGGTCATGCCTCCGAGTCTACCGAGCGGTACCGGCCCCGTACCCTTGACGCATGCCCATCGGGAACGTGACGCGCGGGACGACCGGGTACAACCGGCTCCGCCGCGTCGACCGGTGGATCGCGACCCTGCCGGTGCTGCGCCGGACGGATGACCCGCTCGTCGCCGACGTCGGCTACGGGGCGTCGCCGACCACCACCCTCGAACTGCGCGACCGGCTGGCCGCCGTCCGACCCGACGTCGAAGTCACCGGCATCGAGATCGAACCCTCGCGGGTCGCGCTCGCGAACGCCGGGACCCGCGACGGCGTGACGTTCCGCCTGGGGGGCTTCGAGACGCCGACGCCCGGGCAGCGCCGGCCCGCCGTCATCCGGGCCTTCAACGTGCTGCGGCAGTACGACGAGTCCGCGGTGGTCGGGTCGTGGCGGATCATGCAGGACCGGCTGCAGCCCGGCGGTGCGCTCGTCGAGGGGACCTGCAACGAGGTCGGTCGGGTGGCCTCGTGGGTGACGCTCGACGACGTCGCGCCGCAGACCTTCACGGTGTCGCTCCGGCTCGCCGGGCTCGACGTGCCTTCGATCGTCGCCGAGCGCCTGCCGAAGGCGCTGATCCACCGCAACGTGCCCGGCGAACGGGTGCACGCGTTCCTGCGGGACCTCGACCTGTCGTGGGCGGTCGCCGCGCCGCTCGGCACGTACGGGCCCCGGCAGCGGTGGATCGCCACGGTGCGCGGGATGCGTGACCGCGGCTGGCCGGTGCTGCACGGGGTGACGCGCTGGCGGCTCGGTGAGCTCAGCGTCCCGTGGTCGGCCGTCGAGCCCGCCTGACGCTGCGACGCAGAACACCGGTGTTCGCGCTCCGAACACCCGCAAACCGCGGTGCGACCGGCGAACACCGGTGTCTTGCGACCCTCAGCGCGCAGGCTAGGAGCGCTTGACGGCTCCGAGCCGGGGCAGCCGCGGGACGTTCGCCGTGGCACCGGCCTCGGGCGGGACGATGGTCTCCTGCGCCGCGGTCACCACGACGTCGTCGGCCTCGAGCCGCAGGGTCGCGGTGGGGTCGAGCGAGCGCTTCACCACGGCGAGCCCGATCGGCCCGAGCTCGTGGTGGATCGCCGACGCCGACAGCCGGCCGACGGGCTTGTCGTCGAGCAGCACCGGGGCACCGGGTGCCGGCAGCACACCGTCGGACCCGTCGAGGTGCAGCAGCACGGCCCGTCGCGGCGGGTGCCCGAGGTTGTGGACCTTGGCGACGGTCTCCTGCCCGCGGTAGCAGCCCTTCGACAGGTGCACGGCGGAGCGCAGCCAGTCGAGCTCGTGCGGGATCGTCCGCTCGTCCACGTCGGACAGGGTCGGGCGCCACGCGGCGATCCGCAGTGCTTCGTAGGCGAGCAGCCCCGCAACGGGCACGTCCGACGCGGCGATCGCGGTCGCGGTGGTGGGGGTGACCACGGCGATGCGGAGGGTCCAGTCGGAGCCGGGGTGGGCCTCCTGGTCGGCGTAGCCCCATCCGCCGGGCGTGATGGCGCCCCACGGGTCGACCCACTCGGCGACGGGCGGTTCCGGCAGTTCGACGGACGCGAACGGGGCGTCCGCCCCGAACCAGCCGAGGGTGACGAAGTCGGCGGAGCGGTCGGCGACCGCGACCCGGAGCATGAAGCGCATCGAGTCGAGCCACCCGGCGAGCGGCGCAGCGTCAGCGCGCTCGGTGAGCAGCCAGACCGTCGTACCGTCGTCGACGACGCGAGCCGCGTGCTCGACGCGTCCGGCCTGGTCGAGGACGAGCGTCTCGGTGCTGACGCCGGTCGGCAACCCGGTGAGCTGCTGCGAGGTGATCGAGTTGAGCCACGACAACCGGTCCGGTCCGGAGACGGTGACGACACCGAGTCCGAGCTCGACGACGGCACGCCCCCGGGTCAGCAGGCGCTGCTCCCCGATCGGGTTGCCGAAGTGCGCGGCGACGGAGTCGGCCGCGACGAAGCCGTCACGCGCGGCGAACACCGACATCAGTCGACCTTCGCGAGCTGCCCCGAGGCGTGCGAGGTGAGTTCGCGACCGAGCGCGGCGATGTCCCACGCCCAGAAGAGCTTGCCCTCGACCAGTCCGTACAGGCGGGTCGCGGCGGAGTAGTCCTTCGCGTTCGGCGAGCGCAGCACGGCGTCGGTCGACAGGTCGATCCGGCCCTTCAGCACCCGGCCGACGTAGAGCTCGTTGACGCCCGTCGGGTGGATGATCGCGGCCTCGACGTCGAAGCCGTCCGTGGTGTTGCGGAGCGCCTCGACGCTCTCGACCGTGCTGAAGGGCGTGGGCCCGTCGCCCAGGAGCATCGCGGGACCGCGGT
Organism: Curtobacterium sp. MCLR17_043; assembly: GCF_003224215.1. NCBI lineage: Bacteria > Bacillati > Actinomycetota > Actinomycetes > Micrococcales > Microbacteriaceae > Curtobacterium > Curtobacterium sp. MCLR17_043. Next base: position 89,052 of record NZ_QKLH01000001.1, read on the forward strand.
CGCCCGGCTCGGTCGGACGGTCGATCCGCCAGTAGCCCATCTCGGCGGCGAGCGGGGTGTGGTCGTCGTCGAGCAGCCACGTGGTCGACGAGTAGTTCAGGTACGGCAGACCGTCGTGGCTGAAGCTGACACGCTGGCCGAACTCGTAGTGCCGGACCTCGTCGTCGTCACCGACCGGGTACTCGACCACTCCGGTGCCCTCCCACACGCCGACCAGCCACGACAGCGGGACCAGTTCGGGGGCGAGGCCCTCGGGCAGCTCGATCAACGCTGGCCCTTGAACAGCTTCACGACGACGACCACCGAGATGAACGCGATCGCGAGCGACGCCAGGCCGAGGAGGCCGACGTAGAAGAGCTCGAGCGCAAGCAGCGAATCCATGCTCGGAGTCTACGCGGCTCGGCTCAACGCGCCAGGAGCACCACCGCGGTGACGAGGACCACGACGAACGCCCCGGACGACGCGATGCTGATCCGTTCGACCAGACCGTCCTTCGTGGCGGTGATGAGCTGCAGCACGAAGCTGACCATCACGCAGGCGACGAAGACGAGCAGCAGCCAGGCGAAGGCGTCGCGCTCGGCCACGGTCAGCACGAGCACGGCCCCGACGACCGCCAGCACCCAGACCGGCAGGACGGACGTCAGCCGAAGGCGACGCTGGTCGGTGGGGTGCACGGGCTCGGTCACGCGCTCCATCATGTCAGGGACGTGCGGAACGCACGCACCGTGCGGTGCGGTGCTCGCGCCGAGCGGTGCGCTGCTCGCGCCGAGCGGTGCGCTGCTCGCGCCGTGCGGTGCGGGATGACGCGCAATCCGTCCGGCCGGATGAGTCCTTCCCGAGCATCACTAGGATGTCTCCACGACGTCATCCACCTCCGGAGGTCCTGTGGCACAGCTCCTGGTACTCACCTCGACCGCGCCCGGAGACGTCCTGCCGAGCCTGGGCCTCCTGAGCCACCGGATCCGCCACGTGCCGGCCGAGGCCGCACAGCTGGTCAACGCCCCGCAGAGCGACCTGATGTTCGTGGACGCCCGCACCGACCTGGTCAGCGCGAAGGCCCTGTGCAAGATCCTCGCCTCGTCGGGGTCGACCACGCCGATCGTGCTCGTCGTCACCGAGGGCGGACTGACCGCCGTCAACAGCGACTGGAACGTCGACGACGTCGTACTCGAGAGCGCGGGCCCGGCCGAGATCGACGCCCGCATCCGGCTGTCGGCCGGTCGTGCGGCGAAGGGCCAGACGAGCTCGAAGATCCAGGCGTCCGGTGTCGTCATCGACGAGGCCAGCTACTCCGCCAAGGTGCGCGGCCGGCCGCTCGACCTGACGTTCAAGGAGTTCGAGCTCCTGCGCTTCTTCGCCACCCACCCGTCACGCGTCTTCACCCGCGAGCAGCTGCTCAGCGAGGTCTGGGGCTACGACTACTTCGGTGGCACCCGCACGGTCGACGTGCACGTCCGACGACTGCGCGCCAAGCTCGGCGACCTCGAGTCGCTCATCGGCACCGTCCGCAACGTCGGGTACCGCTTCAACGTCTACGACGACGAGGCCGAGCGCCTGATGGGGCAGTAGTGCTGCCCGACCTCGGCAGCTACGTCGCCCTCGACGAGGCTCCCCCGTTCTCCGACCAGACCCTGGTGGACGTCCGCGCGGGGCGCGCGACCATCCTGACCGTCGACCACGGGGTCGCCGTGGTCCGTGACGGCGAGCTGGAACTCGTCGTCGCCCAGGAGGCCCGTGGCCGGGGCATCGGCACGGCACTGGTGACGCAGGCACTCGCGCTGGGCGGCGGGGCCGCTCCCCGGCTCGCGTGGGCGCACGGGGACCACCCGGCAGCGCGAGCGCTGGCCGACCGGTTCGGCTGGCGCGCGGTCCGCACGCTGCTGCAGCTCCGGGCGCCCGTCGCCGACTCCGATGTGGACGTCGCCGCCGACGCTGATGCCGACGTGGCGCTGCCCGACGGCTACTCGCTGTCGGCGTTCCGCCCCGGCACCGACGACGAGACCGACTGGCTCGCGCTGAACGCCGCCGCCTTCGCCCACCACCCCGAGCAGGGGCGGATGACGCTCGACGACCTGCACGCCCGCGAGGCCGAGGACTGGTTCTCCGGCGAGGACCTGCTGCTGCTCCGCGACGCCTCTGGGCAGCTCGCGGGCTCGTGCTGGCTCAAGGTCGAGGACGGCATCGGCGAGTTCTACGCCGTCGCCGTGCGGCCCGACCTGCAGGGGCAGCGACTCGGCGGAGTGCTCATGCGTGCGGGCACCGCTCGGCTGCGCGGCCGCGGGCTGACCGCCGCCGCGCTGTACGTCGAGGGGGACAACGAGCCGGCGCTGGCGCTGTACCGGCGCTCGGGGTTCATACAGCACGCGATCGACGTGCAGTACGCGGCGCCGGAGCAACCCTCAGGTCACTGATACGCTGCGCCCATGATCCAGGGGGACCAGGGCGGATCGCCCATCGAACGACGACGTCCGCACGCACGGTCGGGGGCACGCCGGTGAACTTCAACCCGTCGCCGGTGTTCCTCGCGATGGCCGCGATGGTCGCCATCCCCGCCGTCGTCACCGCACTCGTCCGCCAGAGCGACCGGAAGCGACCCCCGTCGACGGTCGTCGGGGACGAGGCGTACGGCGTGCTCTTCACCGTCCGCGCTCGCCGGTGGAACTACCTGCTGCTCCGGATCATCGGGATCGTCTTCATCGTGGTCGGCGGGTTCTTCCTGCTGGCCGCACTCGCCCTGCTCGACGACCCCGAGGCGATCGGGATGCTCCTCGGCGGTCTCGGCATCGGGCTGTTCGGGCTGCTGTTCGTCTACCTGGGCGTCGGGCAGAAGCGGCGCCGGGTCGAGGCGTACGACTCGCAGCTGGTCGTCACGCCGATGTTCCGTGCCGCCCGGACCGTCGACCCCGCTGCCATCAAGCACATCCGGCCCACGACGAACCGCTTCGGCGGCCTGGACGTCAAGGTGCACGGCCAGCGCGGGGTGATCAGTGTCCTGTCCATCGATGCCGCCTACCCCGAGTTCTGCGCGTGGCTCGAGCAGCGGGCGCCGGCGCAGTGGGGCGCGTTCGTGCAGGTCTTCGCGCGCTGAGCGCACCACCTCGGTCCGTCGCGGCCGACCCTCCACAACCGAACGGTTCACCGCCGGTTTCCACAGCGTCCACCGAGGCCCCTCCGGTGGCAGGGGCCGGGTGGCAGGATGTGGGGATGGACACCGAACCGCAGCTCGACGGCGAATCCGTCGCACCCGACCTCGACGACTTCGACGAAGTCATCGAGATCGAGCACGAGTCACTGCCGACGGACCGCTACTTCGACCGTGAGCTCAGCTGGCTCCGGTTCAACCAGCGCGTGCTCGAGCTGGGTGAAGACCGCACGCAACCCCTGCTCGAGCGGGCGAACTTCCTGGCGATCTTCGCGTCCAACCTCGACGAGTTCTTCATGGTCCGTGTCGCCGGCCTGAAGCGCCGCATCGACACCGGCATCGCCGTCCCGACCAACGTCGGCCGTGCCCCCAGCGACGTCCTGCGCGACATCGCGAAGAAGGCCCACGAGCTGCAGGACCGGCACGCCCAGGCCTTCATCGGGTCGCTCAAGCCCGACCTCGACGCCGCGGGCATCCACATCGAGCACTGGTCCGACCTCGACGAAGCCGACCGGCAGCGGATGCGGGAGTACTTCAACGAGCAGATCTTCCCGGTGCTCATGCCCCTGGCCGTCGACCCGGCGCACCCGTTCCCCTACATCTCCGGGCTCTCGCTCAACCTGGCGGTGCGGGTCCGCAACCCGAAGTCGCAGCGCCAGGAGTTCGCGCGCCTCAAGGTGCCGCAGAACTTCTCGCGCTTCATCAAGCTCCCCGACGACAACTCCGGCCGGATGCGCTTCATCCCGCTCGAAGACCTCATCGCGAACCACCTCGACGACCTGTTCCCGGGGATGGAGGTCCTCGAGCACCACGTGTTCCGGGTCACCCGCAACGAGGACGTCGAGATCGAGGAGGACGAGGCCGAGAACCTCATCCAGGCCCTCGAGCGCGAGCTCCTGCGCCGCCGGTTCGGTCCGCCGATCCGCCTCGAGATCACCGAGGACATGGACCCGGTGACGCTCGACCTGCTCGTGCGTGAACTCGACATCACCGAGGAAGAGGTCTTCCGGCTGCCGTCGCCGCTCGACCTCGGCGGACTGTTCGAGATCTCCAAGATCAACCGTCCGGACCTGCACTACCCGAAGCACGTGCCGACCACCCCGGTGCAGTTCCAGCCGGGTGAGCCGAACACGAAGCCCGACCTGTTCCGCGCGATCAAGGCGAACGACGTCCTGGTCCACCACCCCTACGAGTCCTTCGCCACGAGCGTGCAGGCGTTCCTCGAGCAGGCCGCGGCCGACCCGAACGTGCTGGCGATCAAGCAGACCCTGTACCGCACCTCCGGCGACAGCCCCATCGTCGAAGCGCTCATCGACGCAGCGGCCGCCGGCAAGCAGGTCCTCGCCCTGGTCGAGATCAAGGCCCGCTTCGACGAGCAGAACAACATCACCTGGGCCCGGAAGCTCGAGAAGGCCGGCGTGCACGTCGTCTACGGCCTGGTCGGACTGAAGACGCACTCGAAGCTGGTGCTCGTCATCCGGCAAGAGGGCGGGACGCTCAAGCACTACAGCCACATCGGCACGGGCAACTACAACCCGAAGACCTCGCGCATCTACGAGGACATGGGGCTCTTCACCTCGGACGACACGGTGGGCAAGGACCTCACCCGCCTGTTCAACGAGCTGTCCGGCTACGCCATCGAGAAGAAGTTCAAGCGCCTGCTCGTGGCACCGCTGCACCTGCGGAAGGGCCTGCTCAAGCGCATCCAGACCGAGGCCGCCAACGCCCGTGCCGGCAAGCCCTCGGGCATCCGGATCAAGGTCAACTCGATGGTCGACGAGCAGATCATCGACGCGCTGTACCTGGCGAGCCAGGCCGGGGTGCCGATCGACGTGTGGGTGCGCGGCATCTGCTCGCTCAAGCCGGGCATGGAAGGCGTCAGCGACACGATCCGCGTGCGGAGCATCGTCGGGCGCTACCTCGAGCACTCCCGTGCGTTCGCGTTCCACAACGACGGCGAGCCGGCGGTGTTCATCGGCAGCGCCGACATGATGCACCGCAATCTCGACCGACGCGTCGAGGCGCTCGTGCGGCTGGTCGCCCCGGACCACATCAACGAGGTCCAGGAGATGTTCGACCTGGCGATGGCCGACACCGCCAGCTCGTGGCACCTGGAGTCCGACGGCGAGTGGACACGGCACTCCACGGACGATGCGGGCCGTCCGCTCGAGGACGTGCAGAATGTGACCATGCGGAAGATCTCGGCCCGGAAGCGCTCGACTCGGTGAGCGGCGGTCCCTCGGGCCCCGTCGTCGCTGCGGGTGCGGTCGTCTGGCGCGAACAGGACGGCACGCCCCTCGTGCTGCTCATCCACCGCGACCACCACAAGGACGTCTCCCTACCCAAGGGCAAGGTGGATCCGGGCGAGGCCGTCCCGACGACCGCCGTGCGCGAGATCGACGAGGAGACCGGGTACCGCGTCCACCTCGGCGCACCGCTCGGCACCGCCGAGTACGTGCTGCCGAACGGCCGCGACAAGATCGTGCACTACTGGGCGGCCCGGGTCTCGGCCAAGGAGTACGCCCGCGCCGGGGCATTCGTGCCGAACCACGAGGTCGCCGCGCTCGAGTGGGTCACGATCGACGACGCCCGCAACCGCCTGACGTACGAGCGGGACGTCGCGATCCTCGACCGGTTCGCCGAACGCGCCGCCGCCGGACAGCACCGCACGTTCGCCCTGATCACCCTGCGCCACGCAAAGACGGTGCCCGGCTCGGACTGGGACGGCCCCGACGCCACCCGTCCGCTGCTGCCCGTCGGCCGTTCGCAGGCCAAGGCCGCCGCGGCACCGGTCGCGGCGTTCGGCCCGAAGAAGATCGTGAGCAGCACGGCGGCGCGGTGCCTCGCGACCGTCGAACCGCTGTCCGCGGCGACGAAGCTCGGGGTCTCGAGCACCGCCGACATCAGCCAGGACGCCCACGACCGCGGCGCCGCCGACGTCAAGGGCGTCGTCCGGCGCCGGCTCGACAAGGGCAAGACCGCTGTGTTGTGCTCGCACGGTCCGGTGCTGCCCGACATCATCGCCCGGATCGCCACCGCGACCGCCGACGACTCCGGCCGCTTCGACCTGCGCCGCGCGGCGATGCTGTCCGTCGGGGACTTCTCCGTCATGCACATCGCCGGGGACACCCTCGTCGCGGTCGAGACGCACCGCAACACGATCCCGGCGTAGCCGGCCAGCGCCGGACCGCAGCGCCGGCGGACCACGGCGCCGCCGGACCGCAGCGCCACCGGACCGCAGCGCCACGGGCCGCAGCGCAGACGCCCGGTACCCGGCTACGCGACGGGGCCGCGCCGCGCCCGGGAACCCGATCCGGGCCTCCCGACCGCTCGTCCGCGATCATGCGTGCGCATCTTCCGAACGAGCGCACAGTGCCCCCGATCCTGCTCCCTGCGCGGGAGCGGCGCACGCCGCCCCGACGTGGACAACCCCTCGTTCACCTCCCGTTCACCAGCGGGGGTGATTGCGGTCACCTCGCGTCCCTACAGTCGCTCCCGGGTCGGCACCGGCCCAGGGACCGCAGTGGTCCCACTGCATTCCATTCCCGAAGGGACCCCTGTGAACATCAAGCGAATCGGTTCGATCGCAGCAATCGCGATCGCCGGCGCAGTCGTGCTCTCCTCGTGCGCGGCAAACGAGGACGCGGGCAGCACCGAGTCCTCCTCCACCAGCGGCAGCGACTACTCGAAGCTCTCCGGCACCCTGACCGGCTCCGGCTCGTCGGCACAGCAGACCGCGCAGGCCACCTGGGCCGCCGGTTTCCAGAACGAGGCCTCGGGCGTCACCGTGAACTACACGCCGGACGGCTCCGGCGCCGGTCGCGAGAACTTCATGTCGGGTGCCGCGGACTTCGCCGGCTCCGACGCCGCGCTGAAGGACGAGGAGCTCTCGGGCAAGTTCGAGTCCTGCAAGGCGGACACCAAGGGCATCGACATCCCCGTCTACATCTCCCCGATCGCGATCGCGTACAAGGTCGACGGCGTCAGCGACCTGACCCTCGACGCGAAGACCATCGCGGGCATCTTCTCGGGCAAGATCACCAAGTGGGACGACTCCGAGATCGCCGACCTGAACAAGGACGCGAAGCTGCCGGACGCCGACATCACGGTCGTCCACCGCTCCGACGACTCGGGCACCACGCAGAACTTCTCGGAGTACGTCTCCGCGAACGCCTCGGACGTCTGGACCGAAGAGCCCAGCCAGACCTTCCCGTACTCGGTCGGTGACAGCGCGAAGGGCACCTCCGGTGTCGCCTCCGCGATGGGCAACGCCACCAACGCCATCACCTACATCGACGACTCCGGTGCGGGTGACCTCGACCGCGCGAAGCTGATGGTCGGCGACAAGGCGACCGAGATCTCGGCCGACGGCGCCGCGCAGGTCGTCGCTGACTCGAAGATCGCGACCGGCCGTGAGGACAACGACCTCGCGATCGACATCGACCGCAAGGACACCGCTGACGGTGCCTGGCCGCTGGTCCTCGTCTCCTACGCCATCGCGTGCCAGGAGTACAAGGACGCCGACAAGGCCGAGCTCGTGAAGGGCTACCTCGACTACGTCGTCTCGAGCGCCGCTCAGGACGCCGCTGCCAAGGAGGCCAAGTCGGCCGCCCTCTCCTCCGACCTCGCGTCGAAGGCCAAGGACGCGGTCGCTTCCATCAAGTAAGGCCCCCTGAGCGCCCGGACGCCGGTCCCACCCACTCGACCGGCGTCCGGGCACTCAGCCGTCCAGGACCCCGCCCGGACGGGCACCACCACCCCAGAACCCGTCGCCTCCCCCGGCGTTCCTCCGACAGGAGTACCCCATGACGACCGCACCGGCCCAGCCAGGGGCCACCGTCACCCCGACCAAGCCGAAGCCCGTCGTCCGTGTCGGCGACCGCGTCTTCTCCGCCGCCTCGGTCATCGCCGGCGGCCTCATCCTCTTCGTGCTCGTGCTCGTCGCCGCGTTCCTCGTCTGGCAGAGCATCCCGGCCTTCTCCGCCAAGGTCGGCGAGCTGCCGGGCAAGGCCACGAACTTCTGGGACTTCGTCGGCCCCCTGGTCTTCGGCACCGTCTGGTCCGCGCTCATCGCGCTCGTGATCGCCGTGCCGCTGTCCCTCGGGATCGCCCTCTTCATCTCGCACTTCGCGCCGCGTCGACTCGCGCCGGTCCTCGGCTACGTGATCGACCTGCTGGCCGCGGTGCCGTCGGTCGTCTACGGCCTCTGGGGCATCGCCGTGCTGGCTCCCCTGGTGAAGCCGTTCTACGTGTTCCTGAACGAGTACATCGGCTGGTTCCCGTTGTTCTCCGGCCAGGTGTCCGGCACCGGCCGCACGATCCTGACGGCGTCGATCGTCCTCGCCGTCATGGCGATCCCGATCATGACCGCGGTCATGCGTGAGATCTTCCTGCAGGCCCCGACCCTGAACGAGGAAGCGGCCCTGGCCCTCGGCGCGACCCGCTGGGAGATGATCCGCCTGTCGGTCCTGCCGTTCGCGAAGTCCGGCATCGTCTCCGCGATCATGCTCGGCCTCGGTCGTGCGCTCGGCGAGACGATGGCGATCGCGCTGGTGCTGTCGGTCTCGACGAACGTCACGTTCCAGATGCTGACGTCGCAGAACCCCTCGACGATCGCCGCGAACATCGCCCTGCAGTTCGCCGAGGCCTCGGGCACGGCACTCAACGCGCTCATCGCGTCCGGTCTGATCCTCTTCGTCATCACCCTGGTCATCAACATGCTCGCGCGGTACATCGTCCGCAGCCGAGTCAGCTGAGAGGTCGCACCCGATGTCCCTCGCGCTCCGTCAGACCGGTACCGCCGGCAACGTCTACGCCAACGGCAAGCTGCACGCCTCCGTCCCGTGGCTGCTGCTGGTCGGTAGCTGGGTCGCCCTCGTCCTGGTCTTCGCCCTGCTCAACGCGGGCGGCGCCGTCAAGGACTTCAACGTCGTCGCCGCGATCTTCCTCGGCACGGTCCTGTTCGACGTCCTCATCGTCGTCATCTCGCGCATCGTCGAGGGCGGCCGCAAGGCGGTCGACCGCCTGGTCACCTCGCTCGTCATCACGGCGTTCGTCATCGCGGTCCTGCCGCTGGTGTCGCTGCTCTGGACGGTCATCGCCAAGGGCGTCGCCCGCTTCGACGCGAACTTCTTCTCGTACTCGATGCGCGGGGTCATCTCCGAGGGCGGCGGCGCGGTCCACGCCCTCGTCGGCACGCTCGAGATCACGCTGTTCGCGGCGCTCATCTCGGTGCCGATCGGCCTGCTCACCTCGATCTACCTGGTCGAGTACGGTCGCGGCGCACTGGCGAAGGGCATCACGTTCTTCGTCGACGTCATGACGGGCATCCCGTCGATCGTCGCCGGTCTGTTCGCCTACGCGCTCTTCGCGCTGTTCCTCGGCCCGGGCGCCCGCTTCGGTCTGGTCGGCTCCGTCGCCCTGTCGGTGCTGATGATCCCGATCGTCGTGCGCTCCACCGAAGAGGTGCTGAAGATCGTCCCGATGGAACTCCGCGAGGCCTCGTACGCCCTCGGGGTGCCGAAGTACCTCACGATCCTCAAGGTCGTGCTCCCCACCAGCCTCGCCGGCATCACCACCGGCGTGATGCTCTCGATCGCCCGCGTCATCGGTGAGACCGCCCCGCTGCTCGTCACCGCCGGCTTCACCGCGAGCATGAACTACAACCTGTTCCGTGACCCGATGATGACCCTGCCGGTGTACGCGTACACGCAGTACTCGCAGCAGGGCGCCAACCCGGTGCCGTTCGTCGACCGGGCCTGGACCGCGGCCCTCGTGCTCATCCTGATCGTGATGCTGCTCAACCTGCTCGCCCGGTTCATCACCCGTCTCTTCGCCCCCAAGCTCAGCCGCTGACCCTCCGCCCCCGCGGAACCAGCGACACCACCCACCCAGAAGGATCAACGTGTCCAAGCGCATCGAGGTCGACGGCCTCAACGTCTACTACTCGAAGTTCAAGGCGGTCGAGGGTGTCGACATCACCATCGAGCCCCGCACCGTCACGGCCTTCATCGGCCCGTCGGGCTGCGGCAAGTCCACCTTCCTCCGCACCCTGAACCGCATGCACGAGGTCATCCCCGGCGCATGGGTCGAGGGCTCGGTCAAGATCGACGGCGACGACCTGTACGGCGCCGGCGTCGACCCCGTGCTCGTCCGTCGTCAGGTCGGCATGGTCTTCCAGCGTCCGAACCCGTTCCCCACGATGTCGATCCGCGACAACGTGCTGGCGGGCGTGAAGCTCAACAACAAGCGCGTCTCCCGCTCCGAGGCCGACGACATCGTCGAGCGCTCGCTGCAGGGTGCGAACCTGTGGAACGAGGTCAAGGACCGCCTCGACAAGCCCGGCATGGGTCTGTCCGGTGGGCAGCAGCAGCGTCTCTGCATCGCCCGCGCGATCGCGGTCGAGCCGGACGTGCTCCTGATGGACGAGCCCTGCTCGGCCCTCGACCCGATCTCGACCCTCGCCATCGAGGACCTGATCGAGGAGCTCAAGAAGGAGTTCACGATCGTGATCGTGACCCACAACATGCAGCAGGCGTCGCGCGTCAGCGACAAGACGGCGTTCTTCAACATCGCCGGCACCGGCGCCCCCGGCAAGCTCATCGAGTTCGACGACACCGCGACGATGTTCTCGAACCCGTCCGTGCAGGCCACCGAGGACTACGTCTCGGGCCGCTTCGGTTGATCGGCATCCGTCCGTCGCACTGACGGACGGCCTGGAGGCCCGGTGCACGTCCGCCACGGACGCGCACCGGGCCTTCGTGGTTGCGCCGGGTGCGACGGCAACCCGCGGGACGTGCGCATGTTCCGACAGTCCGCGCGTCGATCGACTCGTGGTTCGTCGCTCGATGCGCACGCAGACGTTGCGTGCGCATGTTCCGACAGTCCGCGCGTCGATCGACTCGTGGAACGACGAAAGGTGCCCGCGCATCGACTGCACGGGCACCTTCCGGAATGCCTCAGGCCGTGGTGGTGGGGACCGCCATGATCGGCGAGGTGGTGGGCTGCTCGGAACCGCCCTCGGGCTCGACCGTCATCCCGATCGTCGCGCCCTCGGACATCGCGCCCTTGAGCACGGCGGAGTGCACACCGTCAGCCGCACCGTCGACCAGGCCGGCCGACTTGATGGTGCCGCCCTGCTCCTCGGAGCCGATGTACCAGAGCTCGTACGTCTTGCCCTTCGGTGCCTGCTCGACACCGTCGAGGATCACCGCGGACTTGCCGAGGTCGTTCGACCACACGACCGTCGCCGAACCGCCGCCCGCGACCTTGGTGGTGGTGCGCTGGAAGTCCGAGGCGGCGTAGATGCGGTCGAGACCGCTCGAGGCCTGGGTGGTGCCCGTGCCGGAGCCGTTCGGGTCGAAGATCGACCCGACGCCGAGTCCGCCGAAGAAGACCGCGGCGACGGCAGCTGCGGCCGTCAGCATGACCGCCGGACGCTGGAACCAGCGGCGGCGGGCCTCGGACGATGCCCGGCCACCGGCGGTGGGGCCGTCGGCGATCGAGGCGACGTGCCTGGCGGGCTCGGGACGGGCCTCCTGGACGGAGGTGGTCTCGGCGACCGGGGTCTGGTCGACCGTCGTGTCGGCGAGGGGCGCGGCCTGGGGGGTCGTCGCGATCCGGGCCAGCAGCGACGCCTTGAGCGACGCGGGGGGCTCGATCGGTGCGACGGCGTAGGCGAGCTGCAGCGCGGTCTCGCGCAGCGAGTCGTTCTCGGCCTGCAGCTCGGGGGACGTCCGGAGGGCGTCCTCGAGGAGCGCGCGCTCGTCGTCGGACAGCGCGTCGAGTGCGTGGGAACCCGTCATCAGTGCGGGGTCGTCGTGGCGTTCGGTCATGAGGTCACCCCCATCTCGTCTCGGAGTCGGATCATCCCGTCACGGAGACGGGTCTTGACGGTGCCGATGGGGACACCGAGGTGTTCGGCCATCTCGCTGTGCGAGTAGCCGCCGTAGTACGCGAGTTGCACGGCCTGCCGCTGGAACTCGGTGAGCTTCGCCAGCGCTCGGCCGACGCGCTCGTGCTCGATGCGGATCTCGACGGACTCGGAGACCTGGTCGAAACCGGCCTCGAGGTCGCGGATGCCGATCTTGGTGTCGCGGTCGTGCGACGACTGCGAGGCACGGACCCGGTCGACCGCTCGGCGGTGGGCCATGGTGAGGACCCAGCTGGCGGCCGTCCCACGCTTCCGGTCGAAGCGGGTGGCCTGCTGCCAGACCTCCAGGAAGACCTCCTGCGTGACCTCTTCCGACTGCGCGCGGTCCCGGAGGAGGCGCGTGATCAGACCGAGGACCCGCCCGGAGAGTGCGTCGTAGAGGTCCGCGAAGGCGGCTTGGTCACCGGCGGCGACCCGGGCGAGGAGGTCGTCCGGCGATGCCTGAGCTGGCTCTGACGAGCTCCAGCGTTCGGTGTCGCTATCCACGAGGGCAAGCATTGCAGGTTTCCCTCCTCTCGGTTGCTTTCGTTGACCATGCGGGTAGCACGAAGCCTCCGTATGGGCGGTCGAGACGAGGGGCCGGCGTGACCCACAGGGAATTGACCGGCGGTGCCGGTCCGGGTCACACCGGGCCTCTCGCTTCGTGACGGGCATTCCGTCCGTCACGCAGATGATTCGGTGCGGTCCCCGCTGTGGATTGGATGGGGGTCGGGATTTCTCGGCGGGACGGGCGCGGCGGGCCCGCACAGGGGTGCGCGCGGGCACGCCCGGGGCCGGTTCTGTCCACCATGAGTGAACAGGGTCGAGTGATCAGCCGACGTCTCGTAGACTTGGTCTCGCCGGGCCGCAGCAAGCCCCGGGCTCCAAAATTCGCCGCTTCGAGCGGCCTCGCGCCGAGAGGCGCTTCTGCGGCCCGGTCTTTTCATGCCCGGATGCGGTCGCGTCCCGGTCTTCTGCTGCGCGGCCCTGGAGGCCCGGTGCGGGTCCGCCCCGCCGCTCGCTCAGTCCAGGCTGTCGCGGCGCCAGAGCGCCGCCGCCTCGGTCAGGTCGGCCGCCAGCTCCGTCAGGCGGAGCGCCCGCGTCGTGAGTTCGCTCGCGCGCTCGGATGCCACCAGGTCGGACTCGTCCGCCACGGCGGTCGCGCCGGCGGCGGTCAGACGGCAGAACGACGCCCCGCGGTCGAGCGCCACCGCGAGGTCGCCCGTGTACAGGCCGTGCAGGATGCGGTCGGCGAGCGTCAGGATCTCCGCCGGCCCCGTCGGTTCCTCGGCACCCGCGACCGCCTGGTCGATCGTGCCGATCTGCGCCGTGCCCCGCTCGAACAGGTACGCGATCTCCTCCGGGTTCTGCCGGATGACGATGCGCACGAGGTACACCCGCCAGAGCGCCCCCGGCAGCGTGTGTGCCCCGACCCGTGCCCACAGTTCCGCGATGGCGTCGATGCCGTGCACGTCGGTGTAGGTGACGAGCCGCTCGACCACGGCCGGGTCCGGGTCCTCGCGCACCCGGTGCAGCAGGGCGTTCGCGGTCTCGTGCGCGACACGGTTCACGAGCGCCGGGTCCTCACCGCCCTGGATGGCGGCGAACTCGGCGTCGGTGAAGTGGACGGGACGGTGGTGATCGCGAGGCACCGCAGCAGTGTAGGCGCGGCCGGTGACACGCCCGCGTCCCGTTCGCCCAGAACGCAACCGCTGCGCCACGCGTACCGTGTTGCGGCAGGGAGGCGCTCCTCCCTGCACGTGAAGGAGAGGACCATCCATGAACGCCCTGCTCATCATCCTGGCTGTGATCGCAGTCATCCTGCTGTTCGTCGGCGGTTTCGCTGCGAGCCTCAAGTTCCTGCTCTACGTCGGCATCGTGCTGCTGATCATCGCGGTCATCGCGTGGCTGCTGCGGACGCTCACCGGACGCCGGGGCTGACCCGGTCGGACGGTTCCGTCTCGGAGGCCCTCACCCGCTAGCCTTGCGGGTGAGGGCCTCTAGCTCAGTTGGTAGAGCACCGGACTTTTAATCCGAGGGTCGTGGGTTCGAGCCCCACGGGGCCCACCCACTAGCTCCTGTCTAGAATGTCCTCGATGGGCCGACGATCGCAGCGCGAGCGGCCGGGCACCCCCACCGGCCCGGCGACGATGCGCCGACGCCGCCGGAAGCTGGTGCCGGCACTCGCCCTCGGCGCGATGGCACTCGGGGTCTCCGGACTCCTGCTGATCCTGCCGAGCGTCTCGAGTGCCTGCCAGCCGGTGTCCTCGTCGACCTCGGCCTCGGCCGTCGCTGCCCCCGGCGTCTCGGCCGACCGCGTCGCCGCGGCGATCGAGCCTGGATCGCGCGTGCTCATCGTGGGCGACTCGTACACCTCGGGTCGGGGCTCGACCAGCGGACTCCGCGGCTGGGCACAGGACCTCAGCGAGGACCGTGGGTGGACGGCCAAGATCGACGGGTACCCGGGCACGGGCTACGTCGACACCGGTCGGACCGGTTCGTCGCACTACACGTACGGGCCACGCCTCGAGCGGCACGCCTCGTTCGACCCCCAGCTCGTGATCGTGCAGGGCAGCCAGAACGATTGGCTCGTCGACTCGGACACCCTCCGCGCCACGGTGGAGCGGACCCTCCGCACGGCGCAGCAGACCTGGCCGGACGCCGTCGTCGTCGCGCTCGGCCCGTCAGCACCGCTCCCGTGGGCGAACTCGACCGTCGGTGTCGCCGCGTCGGTCTCCGCGGGTGCCGCCGCCGCCGGTGTCCCGTACATCGACGCCCTCGCCGGCAGGTGGTTCAAGTCGAGCAACAGCCCGGGGTACTCCGCCGTCGACGGCGGCCACCCGAACGACGCCGGCTACCAGTACCTGGCGGACCGCGTCAGCGAGTCCCTCGACGCCCTCGGCGCACCCGTCGGCAGCGCCCGCTGCGTCTGAGGGACGCCGCCTGCTCCTGAACGGGGTACAACCCGTCCCCAGCGGGCTCATGGGAGATCCCCTGCCCACCACAGCCCACCCTCAGCGGATTGTTGGGCTGCCGCCGATAGTGTCGTTCCCGGATCCGATCACCGGATCCTGCAGCACAGCACCACCACGAACGAACGGGGCACACCGTGATCGAGCCCATCGAAGCCACGCAGACCAGCACCACCGGTGACGCGCGCCGCATCGTCGAGCTCGCAGCAGCGACCAACACGACGATGAGCAACGAGCTCCTGCTCGACACGCTCCGCCGCAACGCCCAGGTCACGACCCGCCACATCCGCAAGGACTTCATCGAGGTCGCGACGGCCACCGCCGTGCTCGGCTACGTCTGCCGGCAGCGCAAGGACTTCATCGCGCTCCGTGGCGACGACCCGGCGTGGGCGCACGAGGTCGGCCGGTACGCGACCGAGTCCCTCGCGGTCGAGGCACTCCGGATGCGCCGCGGCTGACGCCCGGCGTCCGACACGAACACAGAAGGCCCCGCCGGACACCCGGCGGGGCCTTCCTCGTGTCGGCGGTGCACGCCGACCGGAATCCTCAGGACCAGACGCGGCGGATCCCCCACGACCCGGTCCAGGTCTCGTCCGGCTCGAGCCAGCGCAGGCCCTCGCCCGAGTTCAGGGCATTGGCGGGCGCCGTCATCGGTTCGACCGCGACGGCGAGGCCCTTCCCGTCGCCCCGCGGGTACTCGCGCGAGGTGAAGACCTGCACGTAGGGGAACGAGGCGTCCTGCCAGAGCTCGACCCCGTCGCCCTCCGGCCCGTGCATCGTCGTGCGGCGGATCCCGTCGGCGTCGGGGGTGACGTCCTTGTAGGCGGTGTCGAGGTCCGAGTCCCCGGCACGTCGCCCCTGGCGCAGGTCGTACGGCGTGCCCTCGACCGGCACCGAACCGTTCGGGACCTTCTGCTCGTCGACGGTGAAGGCGGTCGCGGCGTCGAGCGTGACGACCAGGTCGTCGGCGGGGGTGTCACCGGCACGCAGGTACGGGTGGGCACCGACGGCGAAGGGTGCGCGGACGCCCGAGCGGTTCGTGACCTCGTGCGTGACGCGGATGCCGTCGTCGACGAGTTCGTGCAGCACGCGCGTCTCGAGGGTGAAGGGCCACCCGTGCTGCGGGTGGATCGTCGCTTCCTGCTGGATCGACGTCTCGGTCTGCGAGACCACCCGGTACGGGGCGAACCGGAGCAGTCCGTGCGAGGCGTTGCCGTACTTCGGCTCCGAGACGTCGAGCTGCTGCCGCTTGCCGTCGAGCTCCCACACACCACCGGCGACGCGGTTCGGCCAGGGCGCCAGGACGATGCCGTTCGCCCCCGGCGGCTGCTCGGTCACGGGGAACGTCTCGGTGATGTCGAAGCCGGCGACGCGGAGTTCGCGGATGCCCGCGGCGACCTCGGTGACCACGGCTTCGACGACCCCGTCGGGTCCGGCGTGGTGGAGGCGGTACTGGCCACCCGTGGGTGCTGCGGTCATGGGGTGTTCTTCCTTCCGGCTGGTTCGGTGTGCTGCTCGCCGTCGGCGACGATCACCTGGGCCCCGGCCGCCCGGATCGTGGCGACCGCGGCGGCGTCGGCCTCGGCGGTGACGACGACGTCGATGTCCTCGAGCGCGCGGACGACCCCGATGTGGGCCCGGCCGAACTTCGACCCGTCCGCGACCACGACCGTACGCCGGGCCGTCGCCGCGAGCATCCGCTTGGCCTCGGTCTCGGGCAGGTTCACGTTCGTCAGGCCGTGGTCGACGTCGAGTCCGGTCCCGCCGAGGAACACGAGGTCCGCGGCGATCATCGGCAGGACCGCGCCGTTGAAGGGGGCGACGAGCGAGTGCTGCAGGGGCCGGAGGGTGCCCCCGGTGACGATCACGGTGAAGCGCGGGACAGCCCGCTCGAGCGCGAGCGCCGTGGTGAGGGAGTTCGTGACGACCGTGACGCCGGTGAGCTCGGTGCGCGCCACGAGGGCCTCGGCGACGGCGGCCGGCGTGGTGCCGACGTCGAGGACGACGCACTCCCCCGGGCGGACCAGCGCAGCGGCCGCACGGCCGATTGCGGCCTTGGCCACCTGGTGCTCGACGGCGGTCTCCTCGAAGGGGCGCTCGGTGGACCCGGCCCCGAGGCGGACCGCGCCTCCGTGCACCCGCCGGATCCGGGCCTCCTGGTCGAGGACGGCGAGGTCCTGGCGGACCGTCACCTCGCTGGTGCCGAGGGACGCGGCCAACGCGGCCGTCCGGACCATGCCGGGGGCGCCGTCGACGATCGCGACGATGCGGTCCTGCCGGAGGGGCGCGGGCAGCGCGCCGGCGAGGAAGGAGAGGTCGGCGTCCGTCATGTGCACAGTTTCGCTTGCTTCCGATGTCTTTCGCAACGCTTCGGATGGGCGCTAGGCTGTTCCGGTGATCACCAAGCGCGTGACGAAGCTCGCGGACGGCCGCGACCTCTTCTACTTCGACGACGCCGACTCGACGCTGCCCGCAGAACGCAGCATCGACGAGCGCGTGCTCGACCCGCGGCCCGAGACGGCGCGGATGCGGCAGGACGTCCTGACGGGCGAGTGGGTTTCGATCGCGGCGTCCCGGCAGAACCGGGTGTTCCTGCCGCCGGCCGACCAGGATCCGCTCGCACCCCAGAGCCCGGCCAACCCGTCCGAGATCCCGAGCCGCTACGACGTCGCCGTGTTCGAGAACCGATCGCCGTCGTTCGGCCCGCTGCTCGAAGCCGACGACGCCCCCGAGTCGCTCGAGTCCCTGAGCGACGTCGGCCTGAACCGCCAGCTCCGCTCGGTCGGCCGGTGCGAGGTCGTGTGCTTCTCACCCGAGACCTCCGGGTCCTTCGCCTCCATCTCCGAGTCGCGTGCCCGCACCGTCGTCGAAGCCTGGGCCGACCGTACCGCCGCACTCTCCGCGATGCCGGGCATCCAGCAGGTGTTCCCCTTCGAGAACCGGGGCGAGGCGATCGGCGTCACGCTGCACCACCCGCACGGGCAGATCTACTCGTACCCGTACATCACGCCGCGCACCCAGCGCCTGCTCGCGAGCATCGAACGGTTCGGTCCGGACATGTTCGAGCAGCACCTCGCGAACGAGCGGGGTTCCGAGCGGGTCGTCCTCGCTGGCGAGCACTTCACCGCCTTCGTCCCGTTCGCCGCGCGCTGGCCCATCGAGATCCACATGCTGCCGCACCGCCACGTCCCCGACTTCGCCGGCCTGACCGACGCCGAGAAGGACGAACTGGCCCACATGCACCTCCGGCTCACGCGTGGGCTCGACGCGCTCTACGGCGACCCGACGCCGTACATCGCCGCGTGGCACCAGGCACCGGTGCACACCGCCCGCGACACCGTGCGGCTGATGCTGCAGATCACCTCGCCGCGACGTGCGGCGGACAAGTTGAAGTTCCTGGCCGGCAGCGAAGCCGCCATGGGCGCCTGGATCGGGGACCTCGTGCCCGAGAAGGCGGCCGAGTTCATCCGACAGGGAGTCGAGCGCGCATGACGTTCCAGCAGGTCTACGGGTACGAGCCGACGGTGCGGTACTCCGCCCCCGGTCGCGTCAACCTGATCGGTGAGCACACCGACTACAACGACGGCTACGTGCTGCCCTTCGCGATCGACCGTCGCACCACCGCGTCCATCGCGCAGCGCGACGACCGGACGATCCGCGTCGCCTCTGCCTTCGACGCCTCGAGCGAGCCGGTGGCGCTGTCCCTCGACGACCTGTCGCCCGAGGCCATGGACGGCTGGTCGGCCTACGTCTTCGGGATCGCCTGGGCCCTGCGCGAGCAGGCCGGTGCCGATCTGGACGACAAGACCGGGTTCGACGTCTTCATCGAGTCCGACGTGCCGGTCGGTGCGGGCCTGTCGTCCAGTGCGGCGATCGAGTGCGGTGTCGCGCTGGCCTTCAACGACCTGTGGGAACTCGGCCTCGACCGGAAGACCCTGGCGCGCGTCGGGCAGTACTCGGAGAACCACGCCGTCGGTGCCCCCACCGGGATCATGGACCAGTCCGCCTCGCTGCTCGGCGAGCAGGACGCCGTCGTGTTCCTCGACTGCCGCACGCTCGACACCGCCGTCGTCGACCTGGCGCTCGAGGCGAACGGGCTCGAGGTCCTGGTGATCGACACCCGCGTCGAGCACGCCCACGCGACCGGTGGCTACGCGGCTCGTCGGGCCTCGTGCGAGAAGGGTGCGCGGGCGCTCGGTGTCGAGGCACTGCGTGACGTCAGCGTCGAGGACCTGCCTCGTGCGCAGGAGCTCCTGGACGACGAGACCTTCCGCCGCGTACGGCACATCGTGACCGAGGACCAGCGCGTCCTCGACACCGTCCGCACGCTGCGCGAACAGGGCCCCCGGGCGATCGGTTCGCTGCTCGTCGCGTCGCACGAGTCGATGCGGGACGACTTCGAGATCTCCGTGCCGGAGCTCGACCTGGCCGTCGCGACGGCGGTCGAGCAGGGTGCCGTCGGTGCGCGCATGACCGGTGGTGGGTTCGGCGGTGCGGCGATCGCGCTGGTCGACCAGGAGTCGCGCGGTGCGATCACCGCCGCCGTCACCGCCGCCTTCGCCGACGCCGGGTTCCGCGAGCCGAACGTGTTCACGGTGCACGCCGCGCAGGGCGCCCGGCGCGACTGACGGCGCTCCGCCGCTCGACGTTTCGCGATCAGCGACAGTTCACGCGGCGATCAGCCCGTGGACTGTCGCTCAGCGCGAAAGAACGGCAGCGCCCGGCCGCGCCCGCGCCGACTCAGCCGAGGTAGTCCGCGTACCGGACGTACTCCACCACGTTCCCGAGCACGAACGGGTGCGTCCGACCGTGCTCCACGGCCCACTCCACCCACGCGGTCTGCGCCGGCATGAGCAACCACACCACGGCAGTGGTCCCGAGCACGGCGGCCAGGGTCAGGCCCATCACGGTGTGCTCGTCGAACCGGGCTGCACCACGGCGGGCAATCGCGACGACGAACCCCGCGACCGCGAACGCCACCGTCGCGAGCGTCCACCCGAACCAGGGGCCCGACGTGAACGTGTACTCCTGGCCGGCGTGCACGAAGGTCGTCGCCCAGCTCGAACCCGGTGCCTGGAACAGCACGCAGATCGCCACGATGACGATCAGCCACCGGGCGTCCTTGGTCAGTTGCGACGGCTCGGGCCGGGCTCGCATCACCGGCGTCGTCTGCAGACGTTCATCCCCCATGCCGCGACCGTAGCACCGGCGGAGTGCACTTCGTGAGCAGCAATGGTCGGGTGCGATGACGCCACCCGACCATTGCTGCACACCATCGGCACGCGAGCGCGCAGCCCGCGCCCTACGACAGCTGGCGCTCGGCGGCCTCGACGACGTTCTTCATGAGCATCGCGCGGGTCATCGGCCCGACGCCACCGGGGGTGGGCGACAGGAAGCCCGCGACCGACGCGACCGCGGGGTCGACGTCGCCGTGCAGCTTCGCCTTGCCGGTCTCCTCGTTGACCACGCGGGTGATCCCCACGTCGATGACGGCGGCACCGGGCTGGACCCAGTCCGGCCTGACGAGCCCGGCGACCCCGGCCGCGGCGACGATGATGTCGGCGCGACGGCACTCCGCGGCGACGTCGGCGGTCAGCGAGTGCGTCAGGGTCGCGGTCGCCTCGAGCCGCGTGAGCAGCAGGCCGAGCGGCCGTCCGACGGTCAGCCCCTGGCCGATGATCGTGACGTGCGCGCCACGGATCGGGATCTCGTACGCGTCGAGCATCGCGACGATGCCCCGCGGGGTGCACGGCAGCGGTGCGTCGATCGTGCCGGCACCACCGGGCACGGCGAGCACGAGCTCGCCGAGGTTCGTCGGGTGCAGGCCGTCGGCGTCCTTCGACGGGTCCATCAGCTCGAGCATCGGCGTCGGGTCGATGCCCTGCGGCAGCGGGAGCTGCACGATGAACGCGGTGACCCGGGGGTCGTCGTTCATCTGCAGGATCGCGGCCCGGATGTCGGCAGCGGACGCCGTCTCGGGCAGGTCGATGCGGTGCGAGTCGAGCCCGATCGACGCCGAGTCGCGGTGCTTGCCCGCGACGTAGGACATCGAGCCGGGGTTCGAGCCGACCATGATCGTGCCGAGACCCGGACGGATGCCGTGCTCGTGCAGGCGGTCGATCCGGCCCCGGAGTTCGTCGAGCGTCCGGGCGGCGAGGGCCGTGCCGTCGATGCGGACGGCACTCCCTTCACCGGCCCAGAGCTCGCGCGGGAGCGCCGCGCTGACCGAACCGCTCACGCGTAGAGCGGGAACGCGTCGGTCAGGACCTTCACCCGCGCCGAGAGTGCTGCGACGTCCGGGTTCGGCATGAGGGTCAGCGCGATGATGTCGGCCACCTCGGTGAACTCGGCGTCGCCGAATCCGCGGGTGGCCAGCGCCGAGGTGCCGATGCGGACACCCGAGGTGACCATCGGCGGGCGCGGGTCGAACGGCACGGAGTTGCGGTTCACGGTGATGCCGACCTCGTGCAGCAGGTCTTCGGCCTGCTTGCCGTCGACCTCGGACGCGCGCAGGTCGACGAGCACCAGGTGCACGTCGGTGCCGCCGGTGAGCACGTCGATGCCCGCGGCCTTGGCGTCGTCGGCGGTCAGGCGGGCGGCGAGGGCCTGGGCGCCACGGATCGTGCGCTCCTGACGGTCCTTGAACTCCGGGGTGCCGGCGAGCAGGAACGCGGTGGCCTTCGCGGCGATCACGTGCATGAGCGGGCCGCCCTGCTGGCCCGGGAAGACCGCGGAGTTCAGCTTCTTGAACAGGGTCTCGTCGTTCGACAGGATGATGCCCGAGCGGGGGCCACCGAGGGTCTTGTGGACCGTCGACGAGACGACGTGGGCGTGCGGGACCGGGGACGGGTGCAGCCCGGCGGCGACGAGGCCGGCGAAGTGCGCCATGTCGACCCAGAGTTTCGCACCGACCTCGTCCGCGATCTCGCGGAACTTCGCGAAGTCGAGCTGGCGCGGGTAGGCGGACCACCCGGCGATCAGGACCTTCGGCTGGTGCTCGATGGCCTTCGCGCGGATGTCGTCGTAGTCGACCTCGAACGTCTCGGGGTCGACGCCGTACGCCACGGCGTTGTAGATGCGGCCGGAGAAGTTGAGCTTCATGCCGTGGGTCAGGTGACCACCGTGCGCGAGCTCGAGGCCGAGGATGGTGTCGCCGGCCGAGGCGATGGCGTGCAGAACGGCCGCGTTCGCGGTCGCGCCGGAGTGCGGCTGGACGTTGGCGTACTCGGCACCGAAGAGCGCCTTGGCACGGTCGATGGCGAGCTGCTCGGCGACGTCGACGTACTCGCAGCCGCCGTAGTAGCGCTTGCCCGGGTAGCCCTCGGCGTACTTGTTGGTGAGCACGGAGCCCTGCGACTCGAGCACGGCACGCGGCACGAAGTTCTCGGACGCGATCATCTCGAGGGTGTCGCGCTGGCGGCCGAGCTCCTGCTGCAGGACGGCGGCGATCTCGGGGTCGACCTCGGTGAGCGGGGCGTTGAAGGCGGCGCGTGCGGCGGCCTGCTCGGCCACCTCGGCCGAGTCGGAGACGAACGGGGGCAGATCGGCAATGGACACGGGACTCCTACGGTGTGCGGACGACCAGCTGGTCGCACTCGGACGGTCGGTCGGTGCAGCCCAGGCGTACGGCCGCGCACCGTGTCTTTGTCGCTCCCCGATGGTGACCCATCCAACGCCAGTCGCGACCTGACGATCGTACCGAGCGACCCCGCCCTGTGTCACCCTGGATGCATGACGCTGCTCTCGCCCGACGTGGACGAACGGACCACCACGGACGAACGGACCAGTGCGCGGGCGGACACCCCGTGGGTCACGGTGGTGTGGGACGACCCGGTGAACCTGATGTCGTACGTCACCTACGTCTTCCAGCGGCACTTCGGGTTCTCTCGCGAGCAGGCCGAGCGGCTCATGCACCAGGTCAACGACGACGGCCGGGCGATCGTGGCGACGGGCCCGCGTGAGTCGATGGAGGCCCACGTGCAGTCCATGCACGGCTACGGGCTGCAGGCGACCGTCGACAAGGCTCCCGAAGCGTGATCCCGTTCGTCCGCCGCGCCGACGGCGTCCACCTCGGCCTGTCCTCCGGCGAGCGCGACCTGCTCGCCTCGCTCACCGAGCAGCTGCAGCAGGTGCTCGGCGGTGACCTGTCCACCGACCCGATCAGCGAACGGATGTTCCCGGACGCCTACCCCGGCGACGACGCGGCGAGCGCGGAGTTCCGGAAGTACACGCAGTCCGACCTGCTCACGCAGAAGACGACGAACGCCTCGATCGTGCACGACTGGCTGACGGGCACCCGCGACGGTTCGCTCGACGCCGAGGACGAGCAGGCGTGGCTCCGCACCCTCACCGACCTGCGGCTGACGATCGCCGACCGGCTGGGCATCGAGGACGCCGACGACGAGGAGCGGTCCGTCGAGGCCGACGCGGGCGTCGGCCTGCGCGACGTCTACGACTGGCTCGGCTACGTGCAGGAACACCTGGTCGTCACGCTCACGTCGCGCTGACGGCCCACGGCCTGGAGGCTCGGATCACCTCCGGTGCGGCGGGTCACCCCAGCAGGTCGTCGCGGTGGGCTCGCGCCCAGTCGGTCAGGCTCCGGGGCGCGGTGCCGGTGATGCGCAGGACGTCGTCGCTCATCACGTCGACGCCGTCGAGGCCGCGGCGGACGACCCGGCCGAACTGCTGCCGGAGCCCCTCGGCCTGCCACGCGGGCACGCCGCTCAGGCGCAGCACACCGGCGTAGACCCGGCTCGGCAGGTGCAGGGCGCGCACGGGTCGGCCGAGCCCGGTGGCGAGCGCGGCGGCGACACCCCGCGCGTCGAGCAGATCCGGCCCGGTGAGCACCGGTTCGGTGCCGTCGTGGCCGTCCTCCGTCAGCACCCGGGCGGCGGTCCGGGCGATGTCCTCGGTGTCGATCCAGCCGATCACCCCGCGGCCGGTGGTGTGCGGGAACCACCCCCGTCGGATCGCCGGCGCCGAGGGCTGCACGTTCGTCATGAACGACGAGGGGTGCAGGATCGTCCACGCCAGCCCGCTCTCGCGCACCAGACGGTCGATGTGCCAGGCGGCGCTCGCCCACGACATCGGGGAGTGCTCGGCGGCGTCCCCGCCCGACAGCTGCACGATCCGGCCGATCCCTGCACGCTGCGCCGCACGGACCCCGGTGGTGCCCTGCTCGCGCTGCCGCTGGCTGACCGGCGTCACGAGGAAGAACCGGTCGACCCCCTCGAGCGCCGCGGTGAGCGCGTCCTCGTCGTCCAGGTCGGCCAGACGTCCGTCGATGCCCCGCGCCCGGAGCGCGTCGACCTGTTCGGGCCGTCGGACCACGGCACGCACCGTCACCCCGGCCGCCCGCAGCAGCTCCACAGTCTTGCCCCCGACGTCCCCGGTCACGCCGGTGACCGCCACGATCTCGCCCATGTCCGCTCCTCGTCCCGCTGACCCGTTCTGGTATCAGTTTCCTGATACCAGAACGTACGCCGGTACGATCGCCCCGTGCCCCAGGAACTCCCAGCCCCGCGCGACGACGTCGACGGCATCGTGGCGTGGACGGTGATCCGGGCCGCACGGACGCTCTCCCGCCGGCTCGCAGCCGAGCTGGCGCCGCTCGGGTTGACGCCCGTGGAGTTCGGGGCGCTCATCCAGCTCGCCACAGCGGGCGAGCTCAGCCAGGCCGACCTGGCGCGGGCCGTCGGCGTCCGACCGCAGAGCATGACGACGCTCGTCGGGGGGCTCTCGACGCGGGGACTCGTGGAGCGGGGCGCCGCACCTGGCCGGGGACGGTCCTCCCGGATGCGGCTGACCGACCAGGGCGAGGCGCTGCTGGCACGCGCCCACCCGATCGTCCGGGCGAGCAACGCGTGGTTCGGCGACGGTGCGGAATCGATCTCGGCGACCCTGCTCCCGCTGCTCGAGCCGGACGCGGGCGACGACGGGTCCGCCGTTCCCTGAGCGATATCAGAAGGCAAACTTGCAAGGTTGGCTGGTGACGGACTAGCCTCCGGGGCGTGACCGACGCACCGGAGACCGACCCGACCGACCTGGCCGACGCCGTGCTGACGATGCACGGACGACTGCGGCGGTCGTTGCTGGCCTCGAAGTCGGACGACGTCACGGCGTCGCAGACCGCCGCCCTCGGACGCCTGCTGCGGCACGGGCCGGCCACCATCGCCGACCTGGCGCGAGCCGAGGGTGTCCGACCGCAGTCGATGGGCGCGACCGTCCAGGCCCTGGTCGACCTCGGCCTGGCCGAGCGGCAGGCCGACCCGACGGACGGCCGGCGGGCGATCGTCAGCGCGACGGCGGCCGGCCGGGACGCGCGCCAGACCGCCTGGGCCGCGCGGAACCACGAGCTCGCCGAGCGGCTCGCGACCCTGCCCGAGGCGGACCGCCGCGTCGTCGCGCGGGCGATGGACCTGCTCGGGCCGATCGTCGATCCCTGACCCGCACCCCTCGCCCAGTCCTGCAACCGGAAGAAGCGCTCTCACGTCCACCACCACGACCCCCGACACGACCACGGGCAGCGGCTTCGGCCCGAAGCTCCTCATCCCGGTGCTCGTCGGGCCCCTGCTCAACCCGATCAACACCACGATGGTGTCGGTCGCCCTCACCCCGATCTCCCGCGACCTGGGCATCGGTGCGGCGCAGGCGATCTGGCTCGTCGCGGCCCTGTACCTGGCGAGTGCGATCGCGCAGCCCACGATGGGCAAGCTCGCCGACCGGTTCGGCCCGAAGAAGGTGTTCCTGACCGGGCTCGTCATCGTCGGGATCGCCGGGGTGGTGCCCGAGGTGCTGACCGGGTTCGGCGGCGCCGTTTTCGCCCGGGTGCTCATCGGCATCGGGACGTCGTCGGCCTACCCGGCGGCACTCACCACGCTCCGGCAGCACTCCGCTCGGATCGGGAAGCCGACGCCGCCGCTCGTGCTCGGGGCGCTGTCGATCACGTCGCTCGTGTCCGCCGCCGCCGGCCCACCGCTCGGCGGGGCGCTCATCGCCGCGTTCGGCTGGCACGCGATCTTCCTGGTGAACGTGCCGCTCGCGGTGTTCGGCATCGTCGTGGCGACGCTCTGGCTGCCGTCCGACCGGCTGCGTCCGCGCGACGACGCCGACCTGCCGGTGCTGCAGGCGCTCGACCCGCTCGGCATGGTGCTGATGACCGGGACCGTCTCGGCGCTGCTCGTCTTCCTGCTCGACCTGTCCGCCGGGCTGTGGTGGCTGCTCGCGGTGGCCGTCGTGCTGCTCGTCGCCCTGGTGGCGTGGGAGCTCCGGGCCGTGCGACCGTTCGTCGACGTGCGGCTGCTCGCCCGGAACGGCGCGTTGTCCCGCACCTACGGCCGCCTGTTCCTGACGTACCTGCTCGCCTACACGATGACCTACGGGTTCTCGCAGTGGGTGCAGGACGTCGCGGGCTACCCGAGCGACGTCGCCGGGTACATCCAGCTGCCGGCCGCGATCGTCGCCGGGGTGGCCTCGTTCGTGGTCGCACGGAAGACCGCGATCCGCGGGCCGCTCGTCGTCGCCGCACTGGTGCCGATCCTGGGCGGTGCGCTCCTGCTCTTCCTGCACACCGGGTCGCCCGTCGTCCTGCTCGCCCTGACCCCGGCGCTGTTCGGGGTGCCGCAGGCCCTGGCGTCGGTGTCGAACCAGGCGGCGCTGTACCGGCTCGTCCCCGCGGAGTACATCGGCACCGCGGCCGGGCTGTCGCGCACCGCGGTGTACATCGGGGCGATCGCGGCATCCTCGCTCATCGGTGGCGTGTTCGGCCAGGCCCCGACGACGCCGGACCTGCACGTGCTGGCGTGGGTGATCCTCGGCGTCGCGGTGCTCCTGACCGTGCTGACCCTGGCCGACCGGCGCTTGCGGGACGCCGACGCCGGCGCCGGGCGCTGACGCTGGCGCCCGCCGCCTGACGCTTCGTGAGCAGGAATGGTCGAGTCGCCGCGGCGCACTCGACCATTCCTGCTCACGAAGCACCTCCCCCGCGGCCGGTACCCTGATCCGGTGACCGACCCGACCCCCACGCACTGGACCCTGACGCTCGTCTGCGACGACCAGCCCGGGATCGTGCACGCCGTCTCCGGAGCGATCGTCGCCGCCCACGGCAACATCACCGAGTCGCAGCAGTTCTCCAGCGCCGACACGAACACCTTCTTCATGCGCCTGCAGGTGATGGCGCCGGTGGACCGCGCCGCCTTCGAGGCAGCACTCGCCCCCGTCGCCGCCCGCTACGACGCCCGCGTCCAGCTCGACGTCGTCGGTCGTCCGCTGCGCACCCTCGTGCTCGTGTCGAAGGCGGGCCACTGCCTGAACGACCTGCTCTACCGGCAGCGCGGCGGACAGCTGCCGATCGAGGTCCCCCTCGTGCTGTCGAACCACGCGGACCTGTCCGAGCTCGCCGCGTTCTACTCCGTGCCGTTCGAGCACCGTCCGGTCACCGACGCCGAGTCGAAGGAGCAGATGGAGCGGCGCGTGCTGCAGGCGGTGGAGGAGCACGACATCGAGCTCGTGGTCCTCGCCCGCTACATGCAGATCCTGTCGCCCGAACTCTGCGCCGCACTCGAGGGGCGTGCCGTCAACATCCACCACTCGTTCCTGCCCGGCTTCAAGGGCGCGAACCCGTACCGGCAGGCGCATGCCCGCGGGGTGAAGCTCATCGGTGCGACCGCGCACTTCGTGACGAGCGACCTCGACGAGGGCCCGATCATCGAGCAGAACGTCGTCCGCGTCGACCACACCAAGGAACCGGCCGAGCTGGTGTCCATCGGGCAGGACGAAGAGTCCCGCACGCTCACCCAGGCGGTGCGCTGGATCGCGGAGGACCGCGTCCTGCTCGACGGCGCCCGCACCATCATCTTCAAGTAGGCAGCACCATGACCAACGCCCCGCAGTCCCCCGTCGACTGGGAATCGGTCCCGGACCCGGCAGCCGTCCGGCAGCCGCGACGGCGGTTCGAGGCCTGGATGATCCTGCGGATCGCCGTGATGGTGTTCGGCCTGCTGTCCCTGGCCTTCTGGGGCTACTGGTCGTGGCAGCTCCCGCTCCCCGGCTACCTGTTCATGGTCGGGGCTCCCCTGTTCGCCGCGGTCGTCTGGTACTTCTTCCGGTCGCCGCGCTCCCCGATCGAGACCGACATCGTCGGCAAGACCATCGTCGAGGTCGCCTTGGTCGTCGCCGCAGGCGCGACCTGGATCTCCATCGGCCACCCGGTCGTCGGCATCGTCTTCATCGTGATCGCCGCCCTGAGCGGCGTGATCGCGTTCCGCAAGGAGACCGCATGAGCACCACGGGCCTCCAGACCGGCCAGGAGGCCCAGCGCACGCTGGTCCGTGCAGCCCGCGTCGTCGACGCGGCCGGCACCACGGCCGACGGCTGGGTCCTGGTCGTCGGCGACACGATCCACGCGACCGGCTCCGGCCCCGAGGCCCCCGCGGCCGACCGGGTCGTCGACCTGGGCGACGCGGTCCTGACGCCCGGCTTCGTGGACCTGCACGGGCACGGTGGGGCGACCGAGGCGTACGAGGACGACTCGTTCGACCGTTCGCTCGCGATGCACCGTTCGCACGGCACGACCCGCTCCGTCCTGTCGCTCGTCGCGAACCCGGTCCCCGCGCTCGCGGCGTCGCTGGCCCACGTCCGCGCTGTGATGGCGACCGACCCGCTCGTGCTCGGTGTGCACCTGGAGGGACCGTTCCTGTCCCCGCACAACAAGGGCGCCCACAACGAGTCGTTCCTGATCGAGCCGACCCCCGCCGCGGTCGACGCCCTGCTCGAAGCGGGCGAGGGTGTCATCCGCCAGGTCACGATCGCGCCCGAGCTGCCCGGAGCGCTCGACGCCGTCCGCCGCTTCGTCGACGCCGGCGTCACGGTCGCCGTCGGCCACACGGTCGGCACGTACGACCAGGCGCGGGCCGCGTTCGACGCCGGCGCGACGATCCTGACCCACGCCTGCAACGCGATGCCCGGGCTGCACCACCGCGCTCCGGGGCCGATCGGCGCCGCCGTGTCGGACGACCGCGTGACGCTCGAGCTCATCCTGGACGCCGTGCACGTGCACCCGGTCGTGGCGGACACGCTCTTCCGGGCGACGCCGGGTCGGGTGGCGCTGATCACCGATGCGATGGGTGCCGCCGGCGCTGCGGACGGGTCGTACCGGCTCGGGTCGCTCGACGTCACGGTGACCGACGGCGTCGCACACGTGGCGGGGACGGAGACCATCGCGGGGTCGACGCTGACGCAGGACGTGGCGCTCCGCAACGCGGTCTCGCTCGCCGGGCGGACCCTGCCCGAGGCCGTGGCGGCGCTGACGAGCGTGCCGGCCGGCGCGCTGGGGCTCGGCGACCGTCTGGGTCGGCTGGCGCCGGGGTTCGCCGCCGACCTCGTGGCGCTGTCGCCGTCGCTCGAGGTCGAGCGCGTCTGGGGTGGCGGGCGCGAGCTGCGCTGAAGCGCGCACGGCACAGACGGCTCGCTCGGACACGTCACGGCAGGTCGGTCGGGCGGGGGTTGAGGGGCTCACCGAACCGTGGGGCCCGGCCCGGGACGCAGTGCCCGTCGATGGACACGTCCGCGTACGAATCGAATGCCTGGAAGAAGATGGCGAACCCGTCTGCTGCTGTCCCACCGAGGTACCCCTTCGGGTAGCTGATGACCGTCCGCTCCGGCGAGAGTTCCGTGTCGTGCTGAACACGCGCGCCCTCGTACCCGATGTTCGCGAGTGCCCTCGCGACTCCTTCGGCAACCTGATCGGGTGTGCCCGGGAGCGGAAGTCTCCGGGTGCTCGCGTAGGTGTACTGCGCAGCGTCCTCGCCATCGCCTCCGCAGAGGTTCCACCCTGGGTCCTCGTCACCCCAACCCTCCTGCCCGACGACCGAGCGCACGGCGGCGAAGATGTCCAGGACGTCCTGGTGCGACTGTTCGACGTTCATCGACGTGTCCTTCTGGATCGGGGAGTCCGGGGAGGCGCCGGTGCACCCGGCCAGGAGCGCGGTGACCACCAGGGCTCCGGCGAGGGCGGCGCCCCGCGGTTCAGAGCATCGGGTCACCGGTGCCCCCGGTCTGCCAGCCGTACATGAGCCAGTCGTCCTTGGTCTGCTGCCGCATCCGATCGAAGGGGCCGCCGCGCTCCGGGATCTCGTCTCCGAGTCCCATCGCCGCTCGTGCAGCGTTGTGCTGGGCGGTGGTCCCGTTGTCGAAGTAGGAGTACCGGCCGTCGTCGTCATCGCCGTCGAACGGCCCGTGGCGGGTGACGCCGTGCAGGGTGCCCGACCCATAACCCTCGGTCTCGGAGCTGAACGCGTGCGCGTCCCACGTGGACTCGGTCGGGTCACGCCGACCGGACAGGTTCTGCCCGGTGACGGCCCAGCCGTCCTTCGCGCCCTGGCTGGCGAAGACCTGCCCCTCGGGCACGTGCAGCGCGGACGCGTTCGGTACGGCGTCCGTCACACCGGCCGAGCCGAGCAGCACCACGTGGTCGGCGTGGGTCTTCGTCAGGGCGATGGTCGCCACGGTCGTGCCGTAGGAGTGCCCCATGACGGTCAGGTCGGCGTCCCGCCCGGCAGCCGCTCGTGCCGCGTGGAACCCGTCGAGGTCGGCGACGAGTCGCTCGGCGCCCGCTCGCGCTCGGTCTTCCGCCAGGACGGTCCGGAACGACGGGTCGTCGGCCATCGGCGGGTGGTAGCCGATCCAGGACACGACGGCGATGTCACTGCGGCGGATGCCAGCCACACGAGCCTCCTCACGACGCATCCCGCGGGCGATCGCGCTGTAGTCCTGCACCGTGCCGTCCTGGTACGTCGCGGTGTTCATGCCCGGCACGATGACGCTGACGTGCGTGGCACGGTCGAGGTCACCCGCGACGACCTGCGCGAGCGGGGGACGGTCGTCGACGAGTGCCACCAGCGAGACCGGTGTCGTGGCGAGGGTGTCCTGGATGTTCCGGTAGGCGTCGCGCTGCCGCTCCCAGACGAGCAGCTGCTCCCGTGCCGTCGCCGCTTCGGCCGGGTTCCGGGCGGCGTCGTGCCGCCCTCGCCAGTGGCGGACCTGCTTGCGGGCGTGTGCGAGCCGGTCAGCCAACACCGTCGTGTTCGCCCGTGCCCGCGCCCAGGAGGCGACACCGTTCAGGTTGCCGATGACCGCCGTCATCGCCGCGACGAACGCCCGCTGGACCGTGGACGGCACACCGTCGACGCCCGACATCGCCTGCCACCACCCGGCCACCTGCGCAGGGTCGAGTCCGGCGAGCCGCTCGGCGACCCGTGCGTCGTCACCGAGCGCGGCGACGGTCTCCGGGTCGAGGGTGCCGAGCCAGGTGAGGAACTGCCCGTCGCTCATCGCGGACACGACCGTGGCGGAGACCAGCTTGCCGAGCACCGACCGGTCCTCGAGCGCGGAGGCCGCCGCTCGGTCGGCTGCGGCTCGGCGGGCGACGAGCTCGTCCCACTGCGTCGTCAGCCGAGCGTCCAGCGCTGCCAACCACTCGCCGCTGCGCTCCAGCTGCTGCAGGAGCGCACGGTCCGACTCGACCGCATCCGGTCCGGACGCCACCACGGTGGCATCGCGGATCGCCCGCTGGTTGGCCGCGATGTCGTCCGCGGTGTTCCGCCGGGTCGTCTGCAGGCTCGCGGCGTCGTCCTGGATCTCCCGCACCTGGCGTGCGTAGGTGCCGAGTGCGGCCGACGCCGCGTCCAGCCGCGCCGCGACGCGCTGGGCACTCGCCGGCATCGCCGCCGCCGTCACGAGGAACCGCTGTTGCGCCCGCCCCGCCCAGCCGGACGCCGCGTGCTCCGCGGCGACGAGCACGTGCCGGGCGCCGTCACGGACCGCGTCCGAGTGGTCGTCGTGCCGACGGGCGATCCGCTGGATGCCGTCCGGGTCGCCCGCGACGGGGTCCGCGCTCACCGGACCCGCCGGGCGAGGTCGGCATCCGCACGCAGGACCGCTTCGGCGGCGGCGGTCACGTACTCGCGCAGCGTGTCCGCGTCGTCACCGAGGGACCGGATCATCGCGTCGTGCGCCCTGGCCGACGCGACGAACGCGGACTCGACCGCCCCCGAGCCGAACGTACCGCCGTCCGAACCGGACAACGGGCGCTCAGAGCGGAGGTCGGTGACCGCCTGCCCCGCCGCTCGTGCGACCGCCTGCATCGTCGGCAGGTCGACCGTCAGATCCCCCATGGTGCCCCCTCGTGTTCCCCGAGGAGGTCAACATATCACCGCTGAAGTACGGTGTGTCAAGCAGTGCTCAGCGGTCGACCGGGCGCCCCCGCTGGCCACTCGCCCACGACGTGTCCGCCGTGTCCCCGACCCGCAGGGACAACGTGCCGCCCCGCGTCACGAACGACGCCGGCACCCAGGACCGCTCGTGCGTCCACCCGTTCAACCGGGCACCCTGCACGTACGGCTCGGCCCCCGAGGACCGGATGAGGATCCGCTCGCCGCTCGAGCGCCGGATGTCGACCGTGCTGAACGTCGGGCTGCCGATGAGCATCTCCGCTCGCCCGGGCGTCTGCGGGAACAGGCCGATCGAGGCGAAGACGTACCAGGCGCTCATCGTGCCGAGGTCGTCGTTGCCCGGCAGGCCGCCTGGGCCGGTCGAGTAGGCGTCGTCCACGACCTGCCGCACGGTCTCCTGCGTCTTCCAGGGCTTGCCGAGGGCGTTGTACATCCACGGCGTGTGGATGTCGGGCTCGTTCGTCGGGTCGAACTTCGTCGCATCGCCACCGGTCACCGCGAACGCACCGGTGCTGTCGTGGAAGAAGTCGTCGAGCCGAGCGGTCGTGGCGTCGTCACCGCCGAGCGCGCTCGACAGCCCCTGCACGTCCTGCGGCACGAGCCAGGTGTACTGCGCGCTCGTGCCCTGCGCGAACCCGGTGCCGGTCGAGGGCGACCAGTCCGGCGTCCACGATCCGTCGGCCTGACGAGCGGCCTGGTAGCCGACGGCGGCGTTGAAGGTGTTCTTCCAGTAGGTCCCACGCTCCGCGAACATCCGGGCGTCCGACCGCAGCCCGAGGGAACCCGCCCAGTACCCGAGCGCGCTGTCGGAGATCGAGTCCTCGAGGGTCTCGGCCGCACCACCCCAGCAGGAGCAGTCGTCGTTCGCCGCGTACTGGCGCTCCAGGTACTCGTCGAGTGCGGGCCGCTGCGCCAGGCACTGCCCCGGGCACCCGATGTCGCTCTCGGCGTCCGCGTTCTCGACCGTCGCCTGGCGCTTGAGCGAGGCGTAGGCGGCCCGGACGTCGAAGTTCCGGACGCCCATGGCGTACCAGGTTGCGAGCGTCGCGGCCGAGGGGTCGCCGGTCATCACGTGCGTCGGAGCTCCGAGGTGCAGCCACCGGTCCCACACGCCGCCGTTCTGCTCGGCGAACCGCAGCATCGACTGCGCCATGTCCCCGGCGACGTCCGGCCGCAGCAAGGCCAGCAGCTGGATCTGCGCCCGGTACTGGTCCCACCCGGAGTACGTGCCGTAGACGGCCCGGTGTCCGCGGTCCATCCGGTGCACCCGCAGGTCGGGCCCGAGGTAACGACCGTCGCGGTCGTTCAGCGTGTTCGGCTGCATGAGTGCGTGGTAGACCGACGTGTACAGCTGGGTGGTCCGGTCCGCCGTGCCACCACCGACGCGCAGGCGCGACAGTTCACGGTTCCAGGAGGCCCGTGTGCCGGCCGCCACGCTGGCGACGGTCGAGCGCTTGGTCACCTCGCCGTCACGGTTCGCGGCCGCCCCGGCCGCGCTCACGTACGAGATGCCGATCTTCGCCTGCACCGTCGCTCCGCGACGCGCGTCGAACCCGACCCACGCGCCGGAGCCGCGTCCGGCGCGGTCGGCGCCGGTCAGGTAGCCCTCCCCACCGGAGGAGGACGTGCCTCCAGGCTGGACCGTGCCGTCCTTCCAGGTGCCGGTGCTCGCGAACGCCGTGTCGAAGGTCGCGGTGAAGTAGAGGCGGTAGTAGCTGCGGCGGTCCGGGTTGGTGGCGCCGCCGCCGTTCGCGCGGCGGCTGCAGAAGCCGCCGGTCAGGACGCTGCCGCTGACCGTGCGGGTGCGGGGGTCGACGCGGGTGATCGCAGCCTCGCTGCCGTTGATCGAGTTCGACGTGCGGAAGAGCAGGTTCGCGTCCTTGCCGGCCGGGAACGTGAACGCGCCGACGCCGGCACGGGTGGTCACGGCCAGGTCGGTGCGGACGCCGTTGTCGAGCGTGACGCCGTAGCGGCCGGGGCTCGCGGACTCCTGGTCGTGGGAGTACCCGGCGGCGTAGACGGCGTCCTTCGAGTCGGCCGACGGCGAGGTCGTGACCGGGGTCGTGACCGGCATGATCGGCACGTCACCGGCAGCCCCGGGAGCACACCCGGCACCGTTCAGGTGCGTCAGGCTGAAGCCGCGCAGCCGGTTCACGTCGTACGAGTAGCCGTTCGCGACCGGGGTCGACGTCTGGTCACCCGCGGTGCCCGTGGGACTCCACTGCATCATCCCGAACGGCGCCGTGGCACCCGGCCAGGTGTTGCCGTTGTTGCTCGTGCCGATGAAGGGGTCGACGTACCGCGCGGGATCGCTGACGGTCCGTCCGGGCTGCGTCGACGGCGAGGCCACGGCCGGCGCGGCGACGATCGCCGTGCCCAGCAGTGCGGCGATCGTGGCCACCGCGGCGAGCGGGAGCGGACGGACGAGCGGGCGACGGTGCACGCGAGATCGGTTCACATCGGTGACGCTAGCCCCCTCGGACGGGGGACGCCGCCTGCGTCACCGACCGCTCTCCCGCTGTTCACGTCGGGTTCGGCGTCGGGCCCGGCCTCGGTCAGACGACGGCGCGGGCGGCGACCTCGTCGACGAAGGTGCGGACCCGCTGCCGGAACACCGGATCCGCGGCGGCCCCGCGGACGGGCACGACGTGCAGTCGCCGGTCACCCCGACGCAGCGCCGGCCCGACGAACACCCCCTCGGCGACGTCCGGCGCGGTGGCCGACCAGAGCGTCGAGCGAGCGCCGTCCTCCGCGGTCCGGGCCATGCTGCGGGCGATCATGCCGCCGAGGCGCTGCGCGAGGGTCTCGGCCTGGTCGTTCATCCCCGTCGCCGCGATGCCGGGGTGTGCGATGACCGAGCGGACGTCCGAGCCGGCCGCGCGGAGCCGCTCACCGAGGTCGACCGCGAGCGCCGTCGCCGCCGTCTTCGAGTCGGTGTACACGGCGAGCTGCGAGTAGTCGCTCGGATCGTCGACCCCGCCCGGTGCGGGCACGCGGCGGGTGCGCTGCGACAGGTTCGACCCGACGAGGACGACCCGGGGCGACGGTCCGCCGAGCACCGGGAGCATCGCGTCGGCGAGCACGGCCGGGCCGACGACGTTGGTGGCCCAGGTGCGTTCGATGCCCTCGTCGGTCAACCCGAACGCGCCCAGCGTCGCGCCGGCGTTGTTGACGAGGGCGTCCACGACGATGCCGTCCGCCACGAGCTGCCGGGCGAACGCCGTGACCGAGGCGACCGACGCGGTGTCGACGACCCGCGCCTCCAGGCCGACGGGCAGGACGCGAGCCGCCTTGTCGGGGTTGCGGACCGCCGCGATGACGCGTGCTCCGGCGGCTGCGAGTCGGGTCGCGACCACCAGCCCGAGTCCGCCGGTCGCGCCGGTGACCACCACGGTCCGGCCGCGCTGGTCGGGCATCGCGGACGGTTCCCACTCGAAGGTGTCCATGGTCGTCTCCTGCTCACTCGTCGTCTGGAATCGGATGATCCATCCGGAACGCTAGCACAAGCGGATAGAGTGTCCGTATGACGATCGCGATGGCCCGACCCGAAGCGCTGCGCTCCGATGCGCAACGCAACCGGACCGCGCTGCTGGACGTCGCCCGGTCGTTCCTCGAGCGGGGCGAGCAGCCGCTCCTCAACGCCGTCGCGCACGAGGCCGGCATGGGTGTCGGGACCGCCTACCGGCACTTCCCGTCGCAGCAGCACCTGCTCGAGGCGCTCGCGATCGACGCGCTCGAGGACATGCTCGACCTCGTCCGTGTCGCCGTCGCGCTGCCCGACGCGGTGGACGCGCTCCGCGGGGTCGTGACGACTGCGTTCCGGAGCATGGTCGACGACGCGGCCCTCGGCGACCTGCTGACGAACGGCGGGTTCTCGTGCGCCGACACCGCGGCGCTCGCGGGCGACCTGGTCGAGTCCGTCGACGCGCTGCTCGCACGGGCACGGGCCGAGGGGCTCGTGCGTGCCGATGTCGACGCGGACGACCTGCGACGGCTGCTGTGCGGGATGCGGGTGGCCGCCGTGGCGGGTGGCTCCCGGGTGCACGACCCCGAGCGCTACGTCGAGGTGCTGCTGGCGGGCCTCCGCCCGGCTGACCAACCACCCTCGCGCCCCGCGTGCCTCGCTGTCAGGATGGGCGCATGAGCGTCATGGTGTCCGTCTTCGATGCGTACCGGTCCCGCACGAGCGAGAAGTACACGGCCTACCCGCCGGACGTGCTCCCCATGTTCGTCGCCGAGATGGACAGCATGCTCGCCGAACCGATCCGCGACGCCCTGGTCACGGCGGTGACGAACGGCGACACCGGGTACGTCGGGCACGGACGGGCCCTGCCCAAGGCGTTCGCCGACTTCGCCGAGAGCCGGTGGGCATGGCGGGTCGACCCCGACCTGGTCCGCACCACCACGGACGTGTCGGTCGCGGCGGTCGAGGTGCTGCGCCGGGTCATCGAGCCGGGCGACCAGGTGGTCATCATGCCGCCCGTGTACCCGCCGTTCTGGGAGTACGTGTCCGAGGCCGGCGGCACCGTCACCGAGGTCCCGCTGCTCGCCCCCACGAGCCCGGCTGACCCCTTCGACACCACGGCCGGCTGGCGGATGGACCTGGACGGCATCGCACAGGCGTTCGCCGACGGAGCCCGCACGGTGCTGCTCTGCAACCCGCACAACCCCCTCGGCCTGGTGCACGACCGCGCGTCGCTCGTCGCACTCGCGAAGCTGGCCGCCGAGTGGGACGCCGTCGTGGTGTCCGACGAGATCCACGCGCCGCTCGTGCACGCCGACGCGGTGTTCACGCCGTTCCTGGAGTCCTGCCCCGAGGCCGCGTCCCTCGGCGTCGCCCTGACGAGCGCGAGCAAGGCCTGGAACCTCGCCGGCACGAAGTGCGCGATGATGATCGGCGCCTCGGAGCGGGCCCGCGCCTGGTTCGACGGCCTGCCGACCGAGGTCGTCGAGCGCACCGGCATCCTCGGCTACACGGCGAGCGTCGCGGCCTTCAGCGAGAGCGGGCCGTGGCTGGCGTCGCTGCTCACCGAGCTCGCGGCGAACCGGCGCGCCCTGGCCGAGCAGATCGGCGACGTGCTGCCCGGCGCCGAGTACCGGCAGCCGCAGGCGTCGTACCTGGCGTGGCTCGACCTGCGGGCGCTGCCGTGGGGCGACGACCCCGCATCGGAGCTCGTCGACCGGGCGAAGGTGGCGCTCGGCTCCGGCCCGGCGTTCGGACGGCAGGGCCGGGGCTTCGCGCGGCTGAACTTCGGGTGCTCGGCGGAGACGCTCGACGAGGGACTCAGCCGCCTCGCCGCAGCCGCCAGGGGCTGAACCCGAGCCAGACGCCTACTCGAACCGCTGCCAGGCCGGCTTGTTCGCGTACGTGTAGCGGTAGTAGTCGGCGAGCTGCAGCCCGGCGGCGGCTTCCTCGTCGACGACGACGGTCGCGTGCTCGTGCAGTTGCAGGGCCGAACCGGGCACGAAGGAGCTGAGCGGCCCCTCGATCGCAGCGGCGACGGCCGCGGCCTTCGACGGGCCCTGGGCGACGAGGACGAGCTCGCGGGCCTCGAGGATGGTGCCGAGCCCCTGCGTCATGCAGTGCGTCGGGACCTGCTCGGGCGAGTCGAAGAAGCGCGCGTTGGCGTCACGGGTCGACGGCGCGAGGGTCTTGATGCGGGTACGCGAGGCGAACGACGAGGTCGGCTCGTTGAACCCGATGTGGCCGTTGGCCCCGATGCCGAGGATCTGCACGTCGATCCCGCCCGCGGCACGGATCGCGGCGTCGTACTCCTTGGCCGCGAACTCCAGGTCGGCGGCACGGCCGTCCGGCACCCGCACGCGCGAGGCGTCGAATCCGAGCGGTGCCACCACGTCGCGAGCGATCACGGCCGCGTACGACTCGGGGTGCTCGAGCGGGATGCCGACGTACTCGTCGAGGGCGAACCCACGAGCCTCGGCGAACGAGACCTCGCCAGCCTGCACCCGGCGCTGCAGGTCGGTGTAGATGCCCTGCGGGCTGGATCCGGTGGCGAGACCGATGACGGCGGACGGCTTCTTGGCGACGACGGACGCGATCTTGGCCGCGGCGACGCGACCGACCTCGTCCGGCGTGGGCAGGATGATGATCTCCACACGGCAAGCCTACTGGTCATGACCAGTCTGCGACAGGGGTCGTGTGGGTAGCGTGGAGGCATGCCGACCCCCGACTTCGTCCTGTCCCTGCGCGAGAAGATCGGCACGGCGCCGCTCTGGCTGTCGGGCGTGAGCGCCATCGTGACCCGCGGCTCCGGCGCCGATCGCGAACTGCTCGTGGTCCGGCGGGCCGACACGGGCGCGTACACCCCGGTCACCGGGATCGTCGACCCGGGCGAGGAACCCGCCGTCGCCGCCGAACGCGAGGTCCTGGAGGAAGCCGACGTCGTCGCCGTCGCCGAACGCCTGGCCTGGGTGCAGGTGCTGCCCGAGATGACCTACCCGAACGGCGACCGGTCGCAGTACCTCGACCTGGTCTTCGCCTGCCGGTACGTCTCCGGGACGCCGAACCCCGCCGACGGCGAGAACACCGAGGCGTTCTGGGCTCGGCTCGACGCCCTGCCCGACATGTCGGAGAACATGCGGGCACGCGTCGAGGCCGGGCTGGCCGACGAGCGCGAGGCGCGCTTCCAGCGCTGCCCCCACCGGTCTGGAGGCGCGGTGCCAGGCCGCCACGGGCCTCCCGTCCGCCGTCGGTCGCGCCCACCCCGCCAAAGCGACAGAAGTCCGCGAAGCATCCGCGCCCATCTGTCGCTTTCGCGACGGTGAGCGCGGTCGCGAGCGCGATCTGTCGCTTTCGCGGGGGGGGGTGGAGCTACGCGAGCGGCGCGACCGCCACGGGTGCGCCGAGCAGGCGCACGGCGACGGGGTCGCCGGTGGCCCGGCGGTCGCCGACCTCGTGCTGGACGGTCACGACGGTGTCGTCGTCCAGGCGGACGGTGGTGCGGCGGATCGACCCGAGGAAGCTCGAGGTGACGACGGTGCCGGTGATGCCCTCCGGGGCGAAGGCGATGTCCTCCGGCCGGACGTAGGCGAGCACCGGCCCGTCCGGAGCCGAGGAGTCGAGCGCCGGCACCCGGAACCCGTACACGAAGACGTCGCCCCCGCGCAGGTCGCCCTGCAGCCGGTTCGACTGGCCGACGAAGTCCGCCGTGAACGCCGACGACGGGGTGCGGTAGAGCTCCTCGGGCGTGCCGACCTGCTCGATGTCGCCCGCCTGCATCACGGCGATCCGGTCGGAGACGGCGAGCGCCTCCTCTTGGTCGTGGGTGACGAACACGGTGGTGATGCCGAGGTCGCTCTGGATGCGGCGGATCTCGTCGCGCAGCGACACCCGGACCTTCGCGTCCAGGGCCGACAGCGGCTCGTCGAGCAGGAGCACCCGGGGGCGGGTGACCAGGGCACGGGCCAGGGCGACGCGCTGCTGCTGCCCGCCGGAGAGCTGGTGCGGGTACCGCTCGGCGAACTCGCCGAGGCGGACCATGTCGAGGGCCTCGACCACGCGGCTCTTGCGCTCGGCGGCGGGGACCCGGCGCATCTCGAGGCCGAAGGCGACGTTCTGCCGCACCGTCATGTGCGGGAACAGCGAGTACTGCTGGAACACCATGCCGATGTCGCGCTTGTTGACCGGGGTGTCGGCGACGTCATGGCCGTCGATGCGGATGGAGCCGGCGTCGATGGCCTCGAGGCCCGCGAGCGCGCGGAGCGCCGTCGTCTTGCCGCAACCGGACGGGCCGAGGAGCGAGACGAACTCCCCCGGCTCGACACGGAGGGACAGTCCCGCGAGTGCACGGTGTGCGCCGTAGTGCTTCTCGACGGCGTGGAGTTCGACGACGGCACCGGTGGTGGCGAGGGACGCCGGGGCTGCCGGAGCGGTGACGGTCATGCGGACTCCTCGAGGCGGGGACGACGGGTGGTGCGGGTGCGGCGGACTCGGCCCGTGCGACGGGTCCCGATGCGGCCGATGAGGACGAGCAGCACGAAGCCGAACGCGAGCGCGGCGACCGAGAAGATCGCGGCGACGTACGGGTCGGTCCCCTGCACGAGCACGAGCCCGGTCTGGAACGTGCTGCGGGAGAGGAACGCGGCGAGGGTGTACTCGCCGAGGACCACGGTGATCGTGAGGAAGCACGCGGCGGTGATGCCCCGACGCAGGTTCGGCAGGAGCACGCGCCAGGTGACGGTCCACCACGAGGCACCGAGCGACCGGGCCGCCTCGGACAGGACGATCAGGTCCGTCGCGGTGATGGCGGCGGCGATCGGGCGGAACGCGAACGGCAGCGTGATGATCCCGATTGCGAACGCCAGCGTCCAGGAGCCGGATCCGAAGACCTGCGAGACGACCTGGTACACGGGGATGAACCCGACGACGAGCACCACGACCGGCACGGTGATCGGCACGATGCAGACGAACTCCAGGACGCTCCGGAGCCTGGGGTAGCGGAGCGCGGTGATGATCTGGGCGGGCAGCAGCACGAGCAGCACGATCCCGACGGTGATCACGGCGATGAGCAGCGACGCCCCGAGCCCGTCGAACACGGGCTGGTAGGTGAACGCGTTGGCCGGGTCACCGATCGCCGCCCAGTGCGCGAAGGTGAGCCCGCCGTCGGTGCCCTGCCGGAAGGTGAACTGCAGCAGGGCGACCAGCGGCACGGCGAACAGGAGCCCGATCACGGTGAGCACGATCGCTGCCGCACCACGGGACGGGGCCGTGCCGAAGCGGCGGACGCGGGACGGGCCTCCGAGCCGAACCGGCTGCGCCGGGCGGGCCGGACGGACCGGGGCCGCCGCGCTCATCGCTGCCATCTCGCGGCACGGCGCTGCAGCAGCGAGTACGCGCCCATCACGACCGCCATCACGACGACCATGCCGAAGGCGAGCACCCCGGCGACGTTCTGCAAGCCGGCGAGCGTCTCGCTGGTGAGCTGCGTGCGGATCGTCAGCGGCACGATGCCGCCCTGCGAGATCAGGGCCGCGGCGGTGGCGAACGACGAGAAGCCGTTGGCGAAGAGCAGCAGGAGCGACCCCCAGAACGCCGGTGCCAGGACCGGCAACGCAATCCGGCGCCAGTACGTCAGGCGCGAGGCGCCGAGGGTCGCGGCGGCCTCGCCCCACTGGGCCTTGACGCCCTCGAGTGCGGGCATGAACGTGAGGACCATGAGCGGCACCTGGAAGTAGACGTAGGGGATCACGAGCCCGGGCACCGTGTAGAGGAAGGCGCCGTCCGCGTTGAGGTCGACGTGGAAGACCGTGACCAACCACGTCGTGACGAGTCCCTGCACGCCGATCGTGGCGATGAACGCGAACGCGAGCATGACGCCGCCGAACTGGGCGAGGACGCTCGCCGCCGAGTCGATCATCGACCGGACCAGTCCGTCCGGCCGCAGTGCCGAGAGCGCCCAGCAGACGACCGCGCCGAGCACGGCACCGATGACCGCGGAGGCGGCGGACAGGCCGAACGACCCGCCGAACGCCCGCAGCACGGACGGGTCGGCGAAGGCCGCGAGGTTCGCGAACGTGAACGCTCCGGAGCCGTCGAAGAAACCGCTGCCGATCGCGATCACGGCGGGGACCGCGAGGAACAGCAGGACGTAGGCGGCGAAGGGGGTCAGCCCCAGCCAGGCGAGGCCGATGCGGCGCCGGACACGGGGTCCGGCACCGCGTCGGACGGCATCGGCGGACGCTCGTGCGGACGTCGGGCGCACGGGGCTCGTCGCGCTCGTCGCCGGTGCGGCGTCGGTCGCGGCTGTGCCGCTCGCCGCGGGCGCGTCTGCCGATGCGGTGGTCATGCTGCTCAGGACCCCATCGTCGAGGACCACTTGGCCTTGAGCACCTTGGCGGCGTCGGCGACCTGCGCGTCGGTCAGCTCGACGTAGTCCTTCGGTGCGCCACCGGCGGCGTCGAGGGCGTCCTGGTCGACCTTGCCCGACTTCGTCAGCGCGGCGAGGGTGGAGGGGAAGGCGCCGGCCTGCAGGTACAGGTTCTGGACCTCGGGGCTGGCGATGTACTCCTCCCACAGGCGGGCGGCCGCGGGGTGCGGGGCGTCCTTGTTGATGGCCTGCGAGTAGTACGAGCCGAGCGCCTGCCCCTTCGGGACGACGGTCTTCCAGTCCTTGTTGCCACTCGCGCCCGCCGCCGGGCCCCAGGCCAGGTTGTTGTACGACCACTGGACGACGACCGGGGTCTCACCCGAGGCGACGGTGGCCTGCGTCGGCAGCACGTTCTGGAAGTTGCCGGCCTGCTTGAGCTTGCCGAAGAAGGCGACGCCCTTGGTGATGTCGTCGGCCGAGCCGCCGTTCTCCAGCGCCGCCAGGTACACCGCGGACGCCGCCTGGTTCGCCTGCGTCGGGTCGCCGCCGATCGAGACCTTGCCCTTGTACTCGGAGCCGAGCAGGTCCGTCATGTCCTTCGGGGCGTCGGAGATCTTCGACGAGTCGTACCCGATCGACATCAGGCCGGTGTAGTCGCGCGTCCAGGCGCCGTCCTCGTCCTTCAGGTTCGTGGGGATGTCGTCCCAGTTCGCGACCTTGTAGTCGGCGAACAG
This sequence comes from Curtobacterium sp. MCLR17_043, assembly GCF_003224215.1. NCBI lineage: Bacteria > Bacillati > Actinomycetota > Actinomycetes > Micrococcales > Microbacteriaceae > Curtobacterium > Curtobacterium sp. MCLR17_043. The sequence goes on from NZ_QKLH01000001.1 coordinate 131,866, forward strand.
GTCGAGGTTCTCCTGCAGGACGGCGTTGCCGAGGTCGAGCACGTCGGGGGCGGTGCTCTGGCCCTTCTGCGACTTGACCGCGGCGACCTCGTCGGCGCTCGAGCCGTTCGGGTTCGCGGAGTTGATCTTGATGCCGTACTTCTTGGTGAAGCCGTCGATGATCTTGCCGTAGTTGGCCCACGTCGGCGGGAGCGTGATGACGTTGAGCTGGCCCTCGGCCTTGGCCGCCTTGACCAGGGCGTCCATGCCGCCGGCGGACTGGGCGCTGGTGGTGGTCTTCCAGTCGGCGTCGCCCTTGCTCGTGCTGGCGGAGCTCGTCGAGGAGCATCCGGCGAGGGTGACGACTGCTGCGGCGGCCAGGGCGATGCCGGCCAGGGTGCGCTTGTGCTGCACGGGTGGGCCTTTCGGGTGGGGGAAGGTGCTGCGGGGACCGGGTGTCCGGGTTCTGGTCGATCGTGGACGCGGCCGGTTTCCGGCCCGTGCTCCGGTGGTGAACGACGGCGGAACAGCGGGTGCGGCTGTACGCTTTGCTCGTTCTGGGCGCAGGGTCGCGCCCACACCAGGCCTGGAGGCACGGATGCGGTTCACGACGACGGTCCTGCAAGCGCGGAAGACGGCGACCGGACTCCCCGTCCCGGAGTCCGTCATCGAGGCGCTCGGATCCGGCAAGCGCCCCGCGGTGGTCGTCACGATCGACCGGGGCTACACCTACCGCTCCACCATCGGGGTCATGGACGAGCAGTTCCTGGTGCCGCTGTCGGCCTCGCACCGTGCGGCCGCCGGGATCACCGCCGGGGACACCGTCGAGGTCTCGCTCGAGGTCGACACCCTGCCCCGGACCGTCGACCTGCCGGAGGACCTGGCCGCCGCGCTGCAGGAGGCCGGCGTGCGTGCGGCGTTCGACACCCTGTCGAACTCACGGCAGCGCGCACTCGCCGACCCGGTCGCGCAGGCGAAGGCCCCGGAGACCCGGGCCCGGCGGATCGAGAAGGCCGTGGAGTCGCTGCGGGGGTAGGGGTCGGGGCGGGGTCGGGCGGTCTGGTCGTTCCGGGCGTACCTGGTCGATTCGGGCGTACCTGGTCGGAAGTTCTCGGCAGGTATGCCCGAAAGCGCCAGGTAACGCGGGCGTTTTGGGAAAGAACGGGCGCGCTCAGGCCCCGAGCTCGACCAGGACCCGCGGGATCTCTGTCACGAGCTCGCTCGCCAGGTAGCCGAGCGGACCGACCTGCACCGCGAGCCGGTCACCTGCGGCAGCGTGCACGTAGGACGCCCACGCCACGGCCTGTGCCGGATCGGCGCCGCGGGCGAGCAGGCCGGTGACCGCGCCGGACAGCACGTCGCCACTGCCGCTCGTGCCGAGACCGCCGGAGCCGGTGCCCTTGAGCCACGCCCGACCCTGCGGTGTGGCGATGGAGTCGCCGAGGGCCACGACCGCTCCGAAGCGGTTCGCGATCGCCACGGCGTCGGCCACGTCGTCGTCGCTGCACTCCCGCCCGAGCAGGCGTTCGGCCTCGCCGGAGTTCGGCGTCATCACGAGCCGTCCACGCAGCGGTTCCAGGCGGTCCCGCACGTCGGCGGCCACCCCGAGGGCGAAGGCGTCGAGCACGACGGTGGTCTGCGGACCGACGACGTCGGCGAGTTCGGCCACGAGGTCACGCGAACCGTCCGGCTCGTCGAGCCCCGGCCCGACCAGCACCGCGTCGGCGCTCGAGGCGCTGTCCGCGATGCCCTCGATCGCACCGACGGCGATGTGTCCGTCCTGGTCCTCGTCGAGTGGTTCGACCCCGGACTCGGGCACCGCGACCGCGACCTCGTTCGCCACGCTCCGGCCGACCGCCAGGGTGAGGCGACCGGCGCCGACGCGGAGTGCGGCGAGCGCGGAGAGCATCGCCGCACCGGGGGTCCGAGCGGCGCCGCCGACGATGAGCACCTGCCCGCGGCCGTACTTGCCGGCACCGGGTTCGGGCAGTGGCCAGTCCCGCAGGAAGTTCGGGGTGACGGGTTCAGTGGACATGTTCGTCGTCCTTCCGGCCGGTGTGCTGGGTGACCTCGTCGTCGTCCAGGTGTCCGACGGAGGAGAACTCTTCGAGCACCCACGGCGATCCGGCATCGTCGCGACGGAGTCGCGTGAGAGAGGCGTTCGCGACGGCGTGGGTCCGGGCGAACTCCATGAGCGCCGGCTCGTCGAGGTCGAGGCACACCGCGACGGCGAGCATCACCACGGCGTCGTGCGCGGCGATCACCAGGCGCTCGGCGCCGTCGACCCGCTCGACATCGCCGAGGAGCGACCGGAGCCGGAGCATCACGTCCGCCCACGACTCCCCGCCCGCCGGCCGGTGGTAGTACTTGCCAAGCCACTGCCGCCGGCGTTCCTCGTCCGGGTACCGGTTGCGGACGCCCTGCAGGGTCAGTAGGTCGAGGACGCCGAGTTCACGGTCGCGCAGCCGCTCGTCCACCCGCTTCTCGGGTTCGGTGATGCCGGCTGCCTCGAGCGCGATCGCGATGGTCTGTTGTGCGCGGAGGTACGGCGACACCCACAGCGCGACGGGGACGTCGTCGATCCCGCGGTCGGCGAGCTCCTGCCCGAGGGCCCGGGACTGATCGGTGCCGAGCGGGCTGAGCGGGACGTCGGCGTCCCGGAACTCGACGTCGATCACGTCCTCACCCGCGGCTTCGGCCCGAGCCGCCGCGACGTTCGCGACCGATTCGCCGTGACGGACGAGCCAGATCTCCTGCACTGCCATGCCGCCACGCTAGCCAGAGCGTGCTGTGCCGGTTCACCGGCGCCGGACGATCACCCCGTGCGGTGCCGGACGGTCGCCCCGCGCGGCGCCGGACGGTCAGCCCGTCCGGAGTCGGACGGTCACCCCGTACGGAGCCGAGCGCTCCGGACCGGTCGGACCGCGCACGGGAGCCCCGCCGCCCGGAGTCGCAGCGCCAGCGCATCGAGGTCGAACAGGTCTCGCCACTCGAGCCGGATGATCGTCCGCACACCCGGCACGGTGAGCAAGCGACCGTGCCGCCGCTTCTCGTCGAGGAACACCTCGGTCGGACTCCGGCCGCCCAGGTAGCGCTCCTGCGAGTACTTGGCCCGTCCGTCGATCTCGACGATGACCCCGTGGTCCGGGAACCAGAAGTCGACTGCGGACCGACGTCCGTCGACGACGAACTCCTGCTGCAGCACCGGGTCCGGAAGCCCGAGCTCCCGGAACACGACCCGAGCGATCGACTCGGCCGGTGACCCGGACCGAGCATCGGCCAGGTCGAGCACCTGCTGCGCCAGGGCTCGGGCGCGGGCCTTCGGAGGAACCGCTCGTCGGAGGTCGGCGTCGTCGAACCCACGTCGCAGCGCGGCGTCCGCGATGACGACGCCCGCCCGCAGGTCGCCGGTCATCGCCACGTCGACGACGGTCCGGGGGACGGAGGTGACCGCGATCGCACCGACCGTGGCCCGTTCGCCCCGACCGACGGGTCTCGTGTGCAGGACCAGCTCGGCGCTCCGGCCCCGGTACATCGACTCCGGCACCGTCGCATGCACCGGGACGTCCCACCCGCCGAGCGCTGGGAGGTCGTGCAGGGCCGCCGCGGACAGGTGCGAGGCCGTCGCCTGCGTGCCGAGTCGACCGAGCCGCGCGAAGACCCGGGTGACGTACCGCTGACGAGGCCCGGCGGCGTCCCACGCGGCACCGTCGACGAAGGCGTTCGGTCCGACCCGGACCAGGCGGCCGACACCCTGGGTCCGGGTCCGGCGGCGCAGGGTGGTGGCATCGAGGCCGGCCTCGTGCATGGCGGAGGCTCGGAGGATGGGCAGCGACTCGTTCATGCACGTGACGATGCCGGACCGGCCATCCGTTCCGGAGGCCGATGTCGGGAACTGTGGACGGGCCTCCAGGCCTGGACGGTTGTGGAGGGGAGACGTTCCTTCCCAGAACGGCCGCGATGCCAAGCGAAATCGGGCATACCTGGCCAGAAGTTCCGACCAGGTACGCCCGATTCGACCAGCTACGCCCGATTCCACCCGGCCCGGCCCGCGCCCGCACCCCACCCGCACCCCACGCAACACGGCGCCGGACGGAACGCACCCGTGTCCCGTCCGGCGCCGCGGTCTCTCCCCGACCGAACGCCGGCCCGCTGCCTCAGGCCCGACGCACGCGCAGCGTCACGATCTCGAACGGCCGCAGGGTCAGCACGACGGGCTCCCCGGCCGACCACGAGCGCTCCAGCGGCCGTTCGAGCAGGTCGACCTGCGCCACCGACGCAGCGTCGAACCCGAAGGTGACCCCGACGTCAGCAGCCCGGCCCCCGAGTCCTTCGTACAGTCGCACGACGACGTCTCCGGAGCGGTCCTCGGCGAGCTTGACGGCCTCGACGAACACCTGCGGCGACGACACCGTGACGAGCGGCGCGACCTCGGACGACCCGGGGACGCTCCGCACCGGCAGGTTCAGCCGGTACCCGGAGTCGGCGGCGTCGAGCACCGAGGCCCCGATCCGCAGCACCGTCCGGAACACGTGGTGCCCCTGGTCGGCGTTCGGGTCCGGGAACGTCGGTCCGCGCAGCAGCGACTCCCGCACGAGCGTGGTGATCCCGCCGTCCGGCCGGGTCTCGCGCGTGATGTCGTGGCCGTAGGTCGAGTCGTTCGCCACGGCGACGCCGAACCCGGGCTCCGCGACGTGCACCCAGCGGTGTGCCGAGGTCTCGAAGCGGGCGTGGTCCCACGAGGTGTTCTGGTGCGTCGGCCGGTCGATGTGCCCGAACTGGATCTCGCTCGAGGCCGACGACGCGAGCACGTCGATCGGGAACGCGAGCTTCAACAGCTTCTGGTGCTCGTGCCAGTCGACCTCGGTCTCGACGGTCAGCTCCGGTTCGCCCTGCACGGCGGAGTAGCGCGTGGTGAGCGTCGACGATCCGAAGGACCGTTCCACGACGAGCTCGTCGCCTGCGATCGCGACCGACGACGCCGACAGCACCGTGCCGTTGCGCTGGTACGCGCGGTCGATGTCCCAGGCCTCCCACTGGTTCGGGGTGTCCCGGAAGACCGTGTACTCCGCCGCCGCAGCGCCTGGTGCGATCGCGTCGCGTCCGGTGGCGTGATCGACGAACGAGACGACGTGGCCGGCAGCGTCGATGGTCGCGGTGACGACGCCGGTGTCGAAGACGAAGCGGTCGCCGCTCCGGACGGGAGGCACGGGTCGCGGTGCGTGGACGACCGAACCTGCCAGGGCGGTCATGTCCCCTGCCGCGACCGGCGAGGCGTTGAAGCGCACGACCGACGCGGCGTCGTCGGCAGCGCCGACGAGCGCCGTCGTCGCACTGCCGATCAGCCCCTCGAGCACCTCGGCGACCCGGGCGTACTGCTCCTCGGCGTTCTCGTACACCCACGCGATCGAGGACCCGGGCAGGATGTCGTGGAACTGCTGCAACAGGACGGTGTGCCAGGCGTCCTCGAGTTCGGCGTACGGGTACTCGCTGCCGAGCCGGACCGCCGCCGTCGCCGCCCAGAGCTCGGCTTCGCGGAGCAGGTGCTCGGAGCGGCGGTTGCCCTGCTTCGTGCGGATCTGCGACGTGTAGGTGCCGCGGTGGAACTCGAGGTACATCTCCCCCGACCAGACCCCGGGTGTCGGCAGCTCGGCTTCGAGCTGCTCGAACACCTGCGCCGGCGTGCCGAGTGTGACGTGGGGCGACCCGTCGAGGTCGTGCTGGCGGTGTGCGGCGCCGACCATCTCGCGGGTGGGACCGCCACCGCCGTCGCCGAAGCCGTACAGCAGCATCGAGGTGTTCGCGGTGCCGCGTTCCTTGTTGTTCCGTTCGCCGCGGCGCAGGTCGGCGGGCGAGACGTCGGAGTTGTAGGTGTCGGCCGGGGGCAGGTGCGTCAGGACGCGCGAGCCGTCGATGCCCTCCCAGTGGAACGAGGTGTGCGGGATGACGTTCGTCTCGTTCCACGACGGCTTCTGGGTGACGAACCACTTCGACCCGGCGGCGCGGACGATCTGCGGCAGGGCGCCCGAGTAGCCGAACGAGTCGGGGAGCCAGGCCTCGGGGGTGTCGATGCCGAACTCCTCGAGGAAGAAGCGCTTGCCGGCGACGAACTGGCGCGCCAGGGCCTCACCGCCGGGCAGGTTGGTGTCCGACTCGACCCACATGCCGCCGACGGGGATCCACCGGCCCTCGGCGACGCGCTGCTTGATGCGGGTCCAGATGGACGGGTACTCGTCGCGGATCCACGCGTACTGCTGCGCGGACGAGCAGGCGAAGGTGAAGTCGGGGTCGCGGTCCATCAGGTCGAGCACGTTCGAGAACGTCCGGGCGCACTTGCGCTTCGTCTCGCGCACGGGCCACAGCCAGGCGGAGTCGATGTGGGCGTGCCCGACGGCGATCGCGCGGTGGGCGGCGGGACTGGCGGGGACGGCGAGCACGGGCGCCAGGACCTGACGGGCGTCCGCGGCGGTGCCGGCGACGTCGTCCGGGTCCAGGGCGTCGGCGGCGCGTTCGAGTGCCCGCAGGATGTCGGCGCCGCGGGTGCCGTCGGTGGGGAGCTCGGCCATCAGCCCGCGCAGCACCCAGAGGTCCTGCTGCAGTTCCCACACGGTGTCGTCGCGCTCGACGACCTCGAGGGCCTTCAGGCGGTAGATCGGGTCGTCGCCGGCGGTGGAGCGCGAGCCGAGCGGCGTCGCACCCTGGAACGAGTCGCCGCCGATGTCCGGGTTCGCCCCGGCCTCGATCCAGAGTTCGAAGGCCTCCCCCGGGCCGACCTCGAGCGGCACGGTGTCGTTCCGCGGCTCGATCGCCTTGATCGTGGAGCCGTCGGCGCGGAACGCGAGTCCCTCGGCCTGGAACCCGGGCTGCCGCTTGGTGAACCCCAGGTCGACGAGGAGCTCGGCGGTGGTCCCCGGCGCGGTGCCGAAGTCCGCCGGCACGGTCCCGGTCACCCGGAACCACGTCGTGCCCCACGGGCGTCCGCCCCAGTGCGACCCCACCGTGAACGGTGTGTACGTCTCGCCCACGGCGGCGTCGAACGGCACCGGTTCGCCCGGCACCTCCCACGCCTCGATCGTCACCGGGGCCGAGCGACGGAGGACGGCGGGGTCGACACGGTCGCGCACGAGGCGGGCGATCCGGGCCTCGACGAGCGGTTCGTCCTGGTGCATGTGTTTCCTTTCGAGAGTGTGCCGGGGTGGACCGGCGGATCAGCCCTTGATGCCGCCGGCGAGGGCGTTGCCGCCGCCGAGGCCTCGGGACACGATCACGTAGAGGGCGATGACGGGCACGGAGTAGACGATCGAGAACGCGGCGAGCTGGCCGTACGCCACCGCCCCGTTCTGCCCGAAGAAGTTGAAGATGCTCACCGCGGCGGGCACCTTCTCGGGCGAGAGCAGCAGGACGAAGGGGACGAAGAAGTTCCCCCACGCCTGGATGAACACGAAGATGAACACGACCGCGATGCCCGGACGCATGAGCGGGATCACGATGCGGGTCAGGGTGGTGAGCATCGAGGCGCCGTCGGTCCACGCCGCCTCTTCCAGCGAGATCGGCACCGAGTCCATGAAGTTCTTCGCCATCCAGATCGCCATCGGCAGCGACGTGGCGGCGAGGAAGAAGATGCAGCCCCACACGTTGTCGATCAGGTTGAGCGACACGAACAGTGCGTAGACGGGCACCATCATCGCGGTGATCGGCAGGCCGGTGCCGAACAGGATGCTGTACAGGAACGGCTTGTTGACCCGCATCTTGTACCGGGACAGCGGGTACGCGGCGAGCAGGGCGAACACCACGGTGACGACCGCGGTGCCGCCGGAGAGCAGCAGGCTGTTCGCGAGCGGGATGAACGACAGCTCGGGGGTGAGCACCTTCGCGAAGTTGTCGAGCGTGAACTGCGAGGGCAGCTTCACCGACAGCGAGGCCTGGGTGTCGAACGAGGCGAGCACGAGCCAGAGCAGCGGCACCGCGAAGCACACCGCGATGACGAGCAGCACGACGTTCGACACCCACCGCATGGTGCGGCCGCGCGGGGACGTCATGTGCATCGACCCCGGTGCGGTCACCGAGCGGGTCGTGGTCTGGTCGAGGGACGGGGCTGTCATGGCCATCAGTCCACCTCCGGCTTGAGGGCCCGGATGTAGATGATCGAGAAGACCGCCCCCACCACGAGCAGGATGGTCGCGATCGCCGTCCCGAAGCCGAGCTGCGAGAACTTGAACGCCTCCTGGTACGCCAGGATCGGCAGGGTCGACGAGTTCGTGCCCGGGCCGCCGCCGGTCATCACGAAGATCAGCGTGAAGACCGACAGGGTCTGCAACGTCGTGAGCATGAGGTTCGTCGAGATGCTCCGGCGGATCACCGGGAGCGTGATGTAGACGAGCCGCTGCCAGCCGGTGGCTCCGTCGACCTCGGCGGACTCGGTGATCTCCTCGGGGACCTCCTGCACGGCGGCCGAGTAGACGAGCATCGAGAACGCGGTGCCGCGCCAGATGTTCGCCAGGATCACGGCGAGCATCGGGTACGTGTAGAGCCAGTTCGCGCCGGTGATCCCGATCGAGGCGAGGAACGTGTTGAGTGTCCCCTCGTCGTTGAAGAACGCGTACGCCGCGAAGGACGCCACGATCTCGGGCAGGACCCACGCCGCCACCACGAAGGTGCCGACGATCGCCCGGACGGCCTTGTTCGCCGAGCGCATCAGCAGGGCCAGTCCGAGGCCGAGCACGTTCTGTCCCACCACGGCCGAGGCCAGCAGGAAGACGACGGTCAGGATGACGGACTTCGGGAAGTCCGGGTCCTGGAACAGCTCGACGTAGTTCTGGAACCCGACGAACTGCTGGTCGGCCGCGCTGGCGCCGGTCAGGGCCGAGTTGGTGAAGGACCCGTAGAACGACGAGATGACGGGGCCCAGCAGGAAGATGACGAGGAGGACCAGGGCGGGGATGAGCGGAACCGCTCGTCCGACGTTCCGCAGCGGTCGCCGCTTGCGCGGCACGGGTGGATCGGTGCGCTTCGGCGCACCGGGCGCCGACAGCGTCGGCGCGAGGGGGGTGCTGGACACGATGGGTGCCTTCCGGGTGCGGAGGGGTTCCGAAGGTGGGGAAGGACGGACGGGAGGCGCGGTGCGGGACCGCCCCGCGCCTCCAGTCCGTCAGTGGGTGACGTCCGTCAACCAGCGGAGACGGTGTTCTCCTTGCCGACCACCTGCGTGACGGCCTTGTCGTAGGCGGCAGCCGCGTCCTTCGGCGACTGCTGACCGGTCATGACCGCTTCCATCGCGACCTGGATCGCGTTGGACACCTGCGAGTAGTCACTCGTCGCCGGGCGGAAGTTGGTATTCTCCACCAGCCCCGAGAAGAACTTGAACGTCGGGTTCGCCGCCGTGTAGGCCGGGTCGTCCGCGACGTCCTTCCGGACGGCGATCTGGCTGTTCTCGGTGTCGTACTTCAGCGAACCGTCCTTGTCGAGGAAGCTCGTGATGAAGTCGAACGCCGCCTGCGGGTTCTTCGACTTCGCGCCGACCGCCAGGGTCCAGCCGCCGGACATCGAGTTGTAGCCGGGAGCTTGCCCGTTCTGGGTCGGCATGGGTGCCTGGCCCATCACGTCGTTCCACTCGGGCCACGGCGCGGTGCCGGACTTCAGCCACGTGCCGGACTGCCACGAACCGTCCAGGTCGATCGCGAGCTTGCCCTTCGGCAGCCACGTCTGGGCGATGGTCGTGCCGACGTTCGTGTCGAGCGCCTGCTGCGGTGTCGGGCCGAGGCCGCCCTGGTAGACGTCCTTCACGAACTTGAGCGAGTCCTCGAACTGCTTCGAGCCGGTGACCCACTTCTTGTCCTTGTACAGGGTGTTGCCGGAGCCGTCGGCGCCGTACAGGAGCATCTCGAAGCCCTGCATGGTCGAGGCCTCGCCCTGCGCCTTGCCCGAGTAGATGTTGAACGGGATGACGTCGGGCTGCTTGTCCTTGATGGTCTTCGCCGCCGCGAGCACGTCGTCCCACGTCTTCGGCTTCCACGGGACGTCGAGCCCGGCCTTCTTGAAGATGTCCTTGTTGTACCAGAGGGCTCGGGTGTCGGTGCCCATCGGGACACCGTAGATCTTGCCGTCGTCACCCTGACCGGCCTGCTTGGCGTTGTCGAAGAACTGGTCCCACTCGTCCCACTTGTCCGTGTACTTGTCGAGTGGCAGCAGGTAGCCCGCCTCGGCATCGGCCTTGACGAGGAACGTGTCCTCGTACATGACGTCCGGGGCGGTGGCCGGCGCCTTGTTCATGAGCGCGAGCTTCGTGTAGTAGTCGTTGCCCTGCGCCTGGATTGGCACGAGGGTGACCTTCTTGCCGGGGTTGTCCTTCTCGTACTGCTTCTTGACGACCTTCATCTGGGCGTCGAGCTGCTGGAAGGCGCCGAACTTCTGGTACGCGATCTTGATCGTGTCGCTCGAGGCGGACCCCGAGCTCGAGCAGCCAGCCAGACCGACTGCGGCCACGGCCACAGCTGCGAGTCCGGCGATGATGCGGGTGCGTTTCATCGGTGCTCCTTTGCACGGGTGATGTCCGCGGGCACCATCGCCCGCGCGCAGGATTAGTCCACCGTATTGACTTAACCGTGTCAAGGAGTTTCTCGGGCCGATTCGGGCCTACCGGGTCGAATCGGGCGTACCGGGCGGAATCGGGCGTACCGAGCGGAAACGGGCGTACCGGGTCGGAAGTTTCGACCAGGTACGCCCGATCCCGCTTCCCATCGCGTGCGTTCTGGGAAGGAACGTCCGTCAGGAGATCGGGGTCGCGCTCCCCGTCACCGTGATCCCGCCGGCCTCGGGCACGTCCACGAGCAGCAGACTCGGACGCCCGACGTGTCGCCCCTGCCGGATCGTGATGCGGTCGCCCGGCTGCACTGCACCGATCTGCCGCAGGTACGCCCCGGTGGACGCCGCCGCCGATCCCGTCGCCGGGTCCTCGGTGATGCGCCCGGCGGGGAACAGGTTGCGCGCCTCGTACTCCCGGTCGCCGGTGCGGTGCAGTACCGTGACCGTCCCCGCCCAGCCGGCCTCGCGCTTGAGCTCGGCGAGGGGCCCCGGCGCGAACCGGAACTGGTGGAACAGCTCGCCGTCGTGCAGCACGAGCACCGGGTGCCAGTTGCCGGCGAAGGACTCCAGCACCGGGAACCCCGCAGCGACATCCGCGGCCGAGAGTCCGAGCAGGTCGAACAGCCGCGCCAGCAGAGCGGGGTCGATGTCCCGTGTCCACGGCTCGACGCTCGTCATCGCGACCTGCACCGACCCTTCCGCGCCGACGGTGGCGTCGAGGGTGACCTCGCCGGCCAGGGTCGTGAACACCCGGCGGCCCGGCCCCTCGCGCTCGGCCAGCGCGACGGCCAGTGCGACGGTGGCGTGCCCGCAGAACGGCACCTCGGCGCTCGGCGAGAAGTAGCGGACCCGCGGCACGGTCGACGTCGCACCCACGACGAATGCGGTCTCGGGGTACCCGACCTGCCGGGCGATCGCGAGCATCTGGGCGTCGGACAGCCCGGCCGCGTCGAGCACGAGCCCGGCGGGGTTGCCACCGCCCGGCTCGGCGGCGAAGGCGGTGTACCGGAGGATCTCCTGCTGCATGCCCCGACGCTACTGCGGCGTCACGACCGGGTGCGCGGGCCGATCACCGACGGGTGGCCCGGACTGCTGCGGTGCCGCGGGTGGCTCCGAGGGCAGTGCGAGGAACACGGCGAGCGCGATGTTGCCGGCGGGCACGAGGTACAGCAGGACCCACCACCCGGAGCGGTTCGTGTCGTGGAGCCGCCGCACCGCGATGGCGATCCAGGGCAGCAGCGCCGCGAGTCCGACGACCACGAAGACCCCCAGTGCGATCTGGGCGAAGACCGGCATCGACGTGAGCAGGAACCACCAGACCGGGAACGGGTTGAAGGACTGCATCGCCTGGTCGAGGACGCGCGTCTCGTCCGGGCTCGGCATCGGTGGCGGCGTCATGAAGAGTCCGATGCCGTACACGATGTTGATCGCCGCGGAGATGATCGCCCACCACAGCGCCCACCACCAGAACTCGGCACGAGCGGCACGACCGCGGAACACGACGTACCCCCGCCAGAACCGCGAGAACGAGGCGGGGAAGGTGGCCTGGTGCCAGGGGACTCCGACCGGTGGCTGCTGCGTCTGGTGCACCGAACCTGCTTACCGGGGCGACCTGGGCACTCCTGAGTACTCCTCGGCAGGCCCGGCGCGGCGGGTGGGGGTAACCCCCGACCACTTCCGGGTGCGCACGTGATGTTTCAGCGCCGCGTCCGTCGTGAGACTGGTTCCATGAGCACCGACACGCGCCCCACCACCGCCCGCCGCACCCTCCGGATCGCCCTCGCCTCCACCGCCGGGGTGTCCGCCCTGCTGCTGACCGCCGGCTGCAGCGCGATCCAGGACATCGTGCCGAACAAGACCCCGCAGAAGCACTTCGACGCGTACTCCGACGCCCCGCGCTCCGGGGAGTCCGAGGACCTGGCCTTCTTCATGCCGAAGTGGGTGCCGAAGGACGCGAAGGACATCGACGTGCGCCTCCACGTCTCCCAGCCCGGGTACGTCATCGGGTTCGCCTCGAAGGACGGCGTCGACGTGGACGACTGCACCCCGCTCGACGAGTCGTACGGCGGCACGGCGATGACCGCCGACTTCCTGCCCGAGGAGCTCCCGACGAAGGGCCTCGTCACCTGCGGCGACGGCCGCGCGGTCACCGAGATCGACGGCCGCTGGTACGGCTGGACCACGAAGGACGCCATCCCGGGTCAGGACGACACCCAGACCATGCACGGGTCGGCGGACTGACCGCAGCCGCCCACCGGCCTGGAGGCGCGGGGCGGCCCCGCACCGCGCCTCCCGTCCGTCACGCGGTCGCGCCCACCGCGCATGGTGAGCAGAAACGGTCGGGTCCCCACTGCGGACCCGACCATTCCTGCTCACGAAGTGCGCCCGTGGGGCGTGGGGACTACTCCGCGGCGGCCGCGGTCCTGCGGCGGCGCACGACCAGCACACCCGCGCCCGCCGCGAGCAGCAGGAACGCCACCAGCGCACCGGCACCGAGGCCCGCAGCACCCGTGAACGCGAGCTGCCCATCCACGGTGATCGTGATCGGGGTCCACCCGATCAGGCTCCCGTCAGCAGCCGTCACCGCGAGGCGGTGCACGCCGGCCATCGTGTCCGCCGGGATCGTCACCCGCACCGTCCCGTCGGATGAGACCACAGCCGTGCCGATCAGCGTCGGCTCCGAGAACAACCACACGTTGACGCTCTGCCCCGCGGACTGCGTGCCCACCGTCACCGTGATCGTCTGCCCCGCACGAGCCGACGCCGGAGCCGACACCCCACCACGACTCACCTCCGTCAACAGCGACCCCGACGGCGCCACCGGAGCAACCGGCGGAGCCGAGGGACCCGGGGTCGGATCCGCGGTGGGCGTCGCACCCGGGATCGGAACCGGCGTCGGCGTCGGCGTCGGCGTCGTGCCACCGTCACCCGGGGTCGGGGTCGGGGTCGGGGTCGGGGTCGGCTCCGTGCCCGGGTCGGTGTCGCCGCCCTCGCACGGGTACGTCCCCGTGCGGAGCGAGAACCCGTCCGTGTCGTTGTCGTCGGCGTAGAAGGTCGCGCGCTCCCCGTCGGTGCAGACGCCCGAGATCGCGAAGCCCTCGTTGGCGAGCGTGCGGTCAGCGGCCGACGGCGTCTCGTACAGCGTCGACGCGGCGAAGACTCCGTCGGTCACCTCGTACAGCGCGGTCCGACCCGAGCACACCTCGTCGCAGACCACCCAGAGCGCGTCGAGCGTCGGGTCGAACTGCACGTCGGCGACGACGGCGAGCGAGGTCGCGATGGTGGCGACCCGCGCCGAGGATCCGTCGTCCATCAGGGCGTAGGCGTACACACTCGCGGTGCCCTCGACCCCGACGAAGAACAGCCCCTCGCCGTGTCCGGCGTAGCTCGACGGTGCGTAGGCGGCGCCGGTGCGCTCGTCGGCGAAGCCGTGCGCGGTGAGCCAGGTGTCCGGGATCCAGGTGACGCCCTCGAGCCCGGCGTTCGCGCCGAGCCCGGGGAAGTCCGCGGCGAGGTTCCACTCGTCGGTGGCCCGCAGGGTGGCCTCGGAGCCGTCGGTCGTGGCGTAGCGCAGGACCGACGGACGGCTCGTGCTCGACACGTCGTTGTTGCGCTCGGTCGACACGTAGACGGCGCCGGGGTCGTCGCTCGTGACGGTCACGCCCTCGGCGTCCGGGGTGCCCGTGCCGTCGGCGTAGCGCAGGTCGGTGCCAGCGGCGTTCGACGGCGCCCAGCCGCCCGCGCCGTCCGAGGTCAGGTGGTAGAGCAGGCCGTCGCCGTTCTGCACGGCCCAGAGCTGTCCGTCCCGCGAGCTCCCCGAGGTCGTCCAGTCGAGGCCGCTCAGGTCACCGGTGAAGGTGTCCTCGTCGTCGAGCACGGTCTCGTCCGGGCCGCCGGGCCAGGCCTCGGCGGTGACGACGCCGGCGAACCGGTTCGCCGCGCCCTTCGTGGGGGCTGCCGTCTCGGCGAAGTCCCCGGTGCCGTCGGGGTTGCGGCCGTACGTCGCGCTCGCGTGCGCCGTCCACGAGGTCGAGTCGACGACCGCACCGCGGGCGTCGAAGAGCCGCACGGAGTCCGCCTTGCCGAGTCCGAAGCCGAACGCCGCCTCGTCGAGGACGGTGAAGCCCCCGGCCGCGACGGTCGTGCCCGCGGGGATCGTGTACGTGTGGTCGTCCTCGCTGTCGCGCAGCACGTACCCGCCCAGGTCGACGGTGGTGCTGCCGGTGTTGGTCAGCTCCACCCAGTCGCCGGGGGTGCCGTCCTGCGACTCGACCTCGTTGATGCGCACGGGCGAGGAGCAGTCGTTCGCCGTGCCCTTCGTCGAGGCCGTGGTGTCCACGAGCGGCCCGACACCGTCGGCGCAGCGACCGTAGGTGACACCCGCGTGGGTCGTCCAGGCGTACCGGAGCACCAGGTCGCCGGCGGGGTCGTACAGGCGCGCGGTGTCCGCACCGCCGAGCCCGAAGTCGAAGCCGGGGGCGGTCGCGGACAGCTGGTCGACGACGAAGTACCCGCCGGCGGCGATCGTCGAGCCGCCGGGCAGCACGTACGCGTCGTGCGAGTTGTCGGAGTCGAGGAACGCGTACCCGGTCAGGTCGATCGCGGTGCCCGAGGTGTTCTTGAGCTCGACCCAGTCGGTGTCGTCGCCGTTCGACTCGACCTCGTTGACGACGAGGCCGTTCGCCGCGACGGCGCCGACGGCCGGGTCGTCGTCACCGACGGCGGCGAGGGCCGGACTGGCGGTGACGACACCGGCCGCGACGACCAGGGCGGTCGCGACGACTGCGCCGATCCGCATCGCGGGTGGGCGCAGGGCAGGAGCACGCATGTAGGGTCCTTCTCGGGGGAGAGAGCGGGCGGAGACCTGCACGACTGTTCAGCATCCACGCGACCGGCCGGTGGCCGCCGGGTGAACGGGCGGTGTCCCGGGTCGCGACCGGTGCCCTGGACACGCGGCGTGCGGACGGGAGGCGCGGGTCGGGCCCGCACCGCGCCTCCCGTCCGCCCTGCGGTCGCGCTCACCGCATCCGGTGAACAGAAGACGTCGGGTCCGCACGGCGAACCCGACGTCTTCTGCACACGCGTTGCTCGAGGTGTCAGCGCTCGGTGACCTCCGAGAAGTCCGGCGTCCCGTCGGGCAGCGCGGGCAGGGGCGTGCCGTCGACGTAGCGGGGCCAGGCAAGGGCGCGGGAGGCCGACGGACGGGACGCGTAGCGACGCCCGTCGGACGCGACGACCGTCTCGGGCGCGGGGCCGGGGGTGGAGGCGCGAGCGGGAGCGGGCGCAGGAGCGGGCGGCAGCGGCACATCGGGTGCCGGTGCGGGAGCGGCGGGCGTCGGCGTCGCGCTCCACGCCGGCTGCTGCTCGGGCACCGGCCACGTCGCAGACGGCAGCGTGGCTCGCGGACGGAACAGGGCGTTGCTGAGGGGCACCACGACGGTCCCGAGCAGGTCGAGGATCACCACCACCCAGACGAGCCGCCAGTAGCCGCGGGCGTAGTCGACGTCCGGCGCGAGCAGCGGGATCGAGAGCAGCAGTGCGAGCAGGGCGATGACGCCGACGGTGGCCTTCGCGACGACCTGCAGGACGGGCGTCGGGTACCGCCGGTGGATCACGAGGAGCAGGTGGACGTGCAGGAGCGCCACCCGAGCGACGCCGACGAGCCAGATCCAGTGCCAGAAGTGCTCCAGGACGAACCAGATGCCGTCACCGGAGACGCCCGTCGGCACGATCCACACCTTGTACAGACCGGCGACGAGCAGGTACATCGACGTGGCGATGCTCGCGAACGCGAAGATCCCGGACCGCCTGGACGAGACGTCGGCGTCGTACCAGGACAGCAGCGCGAACACGACGACCACGACGATCGTCAGGAGCAGCTGGACCGCGACCATGCCGAAGTCGCCGAGGAGCACCGCGGCGATGCCGACCAGGCCCGCGGCGACGACCGCGCCGATGATCGTCCGGAACACGAGTGGGCGCACCCTCGCCCACCGCGGGTCCATCGTGCCGTCCGTGTCGTTCGCGCTGTCCGTGGTGTCCGTGCTGTCCGTCATGTGTCCCCCGTCGATCCCGCACACCTGGCGGCTGCGTCGGATCGCAGCGTAGCGGGCCGGGGCGGAGTGCTCCGGCCGGGCAGGGCGCCGAGCGACGACGCCGTGCCGTCAGCGCCGGATGAGCAGGGTGCTGGCCCGCGGCGAGAGCGCGGCGTCGAGCACCAGGCAGGCGGCACCCACGGCGGCGACGTCGGCACCGCGGTCGCTCTCCACCACCTGCACGGCGTGCTTCGGCACGAGCAGCGGCGACCCGACGATGGCGGTCCGCGCGGCCGGCAGGGCAGCACTCGCGATGCGCGACCAGAACGGGCCGCCGAACACCACGCGGTCGATGTCGAGCAGGTTCACGATGAGGACGACGGCGTTGCCCATGACGGTGCCGGCCTCGGCCGCGAGCGTGACGGCGGTGTCGTCCCCGTCGGCGATCGCCACGGCGAGCTCGTCCCACGCGGCGTTCACGGCGTCGACCGAGTCGACATCCGCGTCTGCGCCAGCCTCCGTGACCGCGACACCGCCCGACAACGCGAGCCCCCGCGACCGCGCAATCCGCACCAGCCGGTCCGGCGCGACGGCTGCACCGACCTCGCCGCGCGTACCCGAGCCGTCCGGGGTGCCCGCGAGCGACCCCTGGTCGACCATGATGTGCCCGGCGTCACCCGCGTTCGACCCCACCCCGCGCACGGGTTCGTGGTCGACGACGAGCCCGACGCCGAACCCGGTGCCGAAGTACACGAACGCGAAGTTCCGGGCCGAGGACTCCCCCGCCAGGAACATCTCGCCGACCGCGGCTGCCGTGACGTCCTTCTCGAGCAGGACCGGGTAGCCGGTGGCCTCGGCGAGCGCATCGCGCAGGGGCACGTCCCGCCACCGGGGCAGGAACGGCGGGTCGACCACGATGCCGGCCTCGACGTCGATGGGTCCGGGGCTCGCGATCCCGACGCCGAGCACGCTGTCGACGGCCACCCCGGCGTCGGCGACGAGCCCGTCGACGGCCGAGGCGATGGTGCGCACCACCTCGGACGGGTCGTCGGCGGTGGGGGTCGAGGTCGTGGACGCGGCGACGACGGTGCCGGCGAGGTCGAGCAGCACGTAGGTGACGACGGCCGGGTCGACGTGCACGCCGACCGCGTACCGGCTGCCCGGTTCGAGCCGCAGGATGGTGCGGGGCTTGCCGCGGCCGGACACGACGGTGCCGGACTCGACGATCATGCCGGCCTCGATCAGGAACCGGGTGACGTTCGACACGGTCTGCGCGCTCAGGCCGGTGCGGGCGGCGAGTTCGACGCGGCTCAGGCCGTCGGGCGAGCGGCGGACGGCGTCCAGGACCACGGTGCGGTTGAACCCGCCGATCGACGGGAGGTTCGCTCCGCGTCGATGCTCTGCCATGCCGCGACCATACCGCGGCAACGGTGCGGTCTCGGTCTGCCGTCGTCACTGGCTTCCGCAGGGCCTGCACCGTTAGCCTGGCCGCATGTCCGACCTGCGCCTGGAAGAACTCTCCGCGAAGACCGCTGCCGCGGCCAACTCCCTGACGCTCAAGCCGGGCCAGGAACAGTTCGTGCAGCCGACCACCTACGGGGTCGCCGAGTCCGACGTCAAGCCGAGCTCCGCGTGGACCCGTGTCGTCCTCGACGACGACGAGGTCCTCGGCCTGATCATCGGTTCGTTCGACGCCGACAACGCGCAGGAAGAGCTGCGCAGCTGCATCTGGCGCGTCAACGTGGCGGCGAGCGCACAGGGCCGGGGCGTCGGTCGCTTCGCCGTGCACGGTCTGGCGGACGAGGCACGCAGCCGCGGGTTCGAGCGACTGACGGTCGTGTACGAGCCGGGCGGCGACGACAGCCCCGAGGCGTTCTTCCGCGCCGTGGGCTTCGAGGTCGTGCGCGAGACCCAGTACGGCGACCACTTCGCGGTCCTGACGCTCTAGCGTTCCCCGACGACGTACGCTCCGACGACGTGCCCTCCGACGCCGTACCGTCCGACGATGCCGCCGTCGTCGACTTCGGCGCCGCCGTCGCCGAGGTGGTGCGGATGATCCCGCCGGGTCACGTCATGACGTACGGCGACGTCGCCGCAGCCCTCGGGTCGCGGGCGTCGCGTGCCGTCGGCAAGGTGATGGCGCACGAGGGCGCCGACCTGCCGTGGTGGCGCGTGGTGCGCGCGGGTGGGCACCCGCCGCTGCACCACGAGGCCCGGGCGCTCGAGCACTACCGCGTCGAGGGGACGCCGCTCGTGCAGGGGACGACGGCCTGGAGGCTCGACATGCGTCGTGCGCGCTGGTCACCCGCCACGGACGCGGACGACCCGTTCTGATCCCCGGCCGCGCAGGCCGGCCCGCCAGGGTGCACCGCCAGGGTCCACCGTCAGCGGTCGAAGCGCGCACCCTTCGGGTTCGCGGGCAGCAGGCACAGCACGTACACGATGAGCGAGCCGAGGCCCGGCAGCACGTGCAGGAACTGCCAGAAGCCGGACAGGTTGGCGTCGTGCAGCCGTCGGGCGCCGAGGGCGAGCGACCCGATGAGCGTCGCGAGCACCCACAGCATGAACAGGTACGAGCCGACCGGGTTCTCGAGCACCGGGGTGTCCGGCGTGAACACCTGCGGCACGAGCTGCAGCACGAGCCCGATCGCGAACGACGTCAGCCACCACCACCAGAACTCGGCGCGCGATGCCCGTCCGGTGAACACGGTGTACTTCCGCCAGAACCGTCGGACGGCCTCGGTGAAGGGGGCACCGTAGAAGGGGTCGTGCAGGGCGACGCCGCCGGGCTGCACCACGCTGTCGTTGCTCATGGAGCAAGCCAACCACGTGGTGCAGCCCGACCGGGGCCTAGACGAGCGAGTCGCGCCAGGCCGCGTGCAGCTGGGCGAACCGCCCGGTGCCGGCGATGAGGTCGGCGGGGGTGCCGTCCTCGACGATCCGGCCGTGTTCCATCACGAGCACCCGGTGGGCGATCGCGACGGTGGACAGTCGGTGCGCGATGATCACTGCGGTGCGGTCGGCGAGCAGGGTCTCCAGGCCCTCCTGCACGAGTCGCTCCGAGGGGATGTCGAGCGACGCCGTGGCCTCGTCGAGGATGAGCACCTTCGGGTCCGCGATGAACGCCCGCGCGAACGAGAGCAGCTGCCGCTGACCCGCCGAGACACGACCGCCGCGCTTGTTCACGTCGGTGTCGTACCCGTCGGGCAGCGCCATGATGAACTCGTGCGCGCCGACGGCCTTGGCGCTCGCCTCGATCTCCTCACGAGACGCACCGGGCTTGCCGAGCGCGATGTTGTCCGCGACGGTGCCGGAGAACAGGTAGGCCTCCTGCGTGACCATGACGATCGCGCGGCGCATGTCCTTCGTGTCGAGGTCGCGCAGGTCCACACCGTCGAGCTTGACCGATCCCTGGGTCGGGTCGTAGAAGCGCGCCATGAGCTTGGCGAGCGTCGACTTGCCGGCACCGGTGGACCCGACGAGGGCGATGGTCTGCCCCGACGGGATGTGCAGGTCGAACTCCGGCAGCACGACCTTGCCCTTGTTGTAGGCGAAGACGACGTCGTCGAAGTCCATCTTCCCGGTGGCGTCCGCCAGACGGGTGGGCTTCACGGGGTCCGGCACGCTCGGCCGTTCCTCGAGGACACCCGAGATCTTCTCCATCGCCGCCGAGGCCGACTGGTACCCGTTGTAGAACATCGCGAGTTCCTGCGCCGGGTCGAAGAAGCGCTTGGCGTACAGCGCGACCGCGAGCAGCGCACCGACCTCGAGCGTCCCGCCGACGATCCGGAAGCCTCCGACGATGACGACCGCGGCGAGCGTGGCGTTGCCGATGAGCACGAGCACGGGGTCGAAGGTCCCGAACAGGTTGAACACCTTCGTGTTCGCCACCCGGTAGTCCTCGACGTAGCCGCCGTACTCGTCACGGTTGCGGGACTCCTTGCGGAACGCCTGCACCGCCCGGATGCCCGTCATCGTCTCGACGAAGTGCACGATGACGCGCGCCGAGGTGACACGGGTGGAGCGGAACAGCGTCTGCGAGTTCGTCTGGAACCAGCGGATCAGGAACCAGAGCGGCACGAGCGACACCGCGAGCACGAGCCCGGACGTCGGGTCGAGCAGCACCAGGGCCACGGCGGTGAACGCCATGTACAGCACGCCCTGGATGAGCTGGTTCAGCCCGGAGTCGAGCAGCTCGCGGATCGAGTCGAGGTCACTCGTCTGGCGCGAGATGATCCGGCCTGACGTGTAGGTCTCGTGGAACTCGAGCGAGAGTCGCTGCGTGTGCAGGAACACCCGCTTGCGCAGGTCGAACAGGATCGCCTGGCTGATCCGTGCCGCGAGCACCGTGTACCAGGCCGTGAGCACCGCACCGAGGACGGCCACGACGATGTACGTCGCGACGACGCCGAACGCCGGCACCCAGTCGTTCTGGTCCATCACCGCGGGCAGGGCGTTGTCGATGCCCCACGCGATGAGCGCCGGACCCGCGACGGTGCCGGCTGTCGAGACCACGACCACGATCCCGAGCAACACCAGCCGGAGCTTCAGCGGTGCGGCGAGGGACCCGAGCAGGGCGAGGGACCGGCGCCGCAGGCGCTTGCTCTCGGCCTTCGTGAAGTCCTCACGCTCCTCGCCGCGCACGCCCATGGTGGTGATCGAGGCGGTGACGGGGGCGGCAGCCTGCTCGTCCGGAGCTTCCTGCGGGACGGACGCCGTTCCTCCCGGCAGGTTCTGGTCGGTCTGCTGGCTCATGCCATCGCCTCCTGTCGTGCGGTCGCGTCGTCGTCGTCGAGCGACGAGATGACGTAGCGGTAGTGCTCGTTGGTGGCCATCAGGTCGTGGTGGGTCCCGACGGCCGTGACGACGCCGTTCTCCATCAGGGCGACCCGGTCGGCCAGCGTCACCGTCGACGGACGGTGCGCCACGATGAGCGACGTGGTGTCGGCGAGCACGCGTCGCAGGCCCGCCTCGACCCGTGCCTCGGTGTCGACGTCGAGCGCCGACAGCGGGTCGTCGAGCACCAGCACCGACGGCCGTGCGGCGATCGCGCGGGCGAGCGCCAGGCGCTGGCGCTGCCCACCGGACAGCGACAGCCCCTCTTCACCGACCCGGGTGTCGACGCCGTCGGGCAGGTCGTCCACGAAGGACGCCTGCGCGATGTCGAGCGCCTCGCGCATGAGCGCCTCGGCCTCGGCACCCTGCACGTCCGGTCGACCGAGCAGCACGTTCTCACGCACGGTCGACGAGAACAGGGTGGCGTCCTCGAAGGCGACGCCGACGTGCCGGCGCAGCTCTTCGCGGGTGAGGTCGCGGATGTCGACCCCGTCGATCGTCACCGAACCGCCGGTCACGTCGTACAGGCGCGGCACGAGCGAGAGCAGCGTCGTCTTGCCGCAGCCGGTGAGCCCGACGAGCGCCATGGTCTCGCCCGGCTGCAGCTGCAGTTCGACGCCGTTGATCAGGTCCGGGTACTGCGGTGCGGAGTCCTGGTACCGGAAGTGCACGCCGTTGAACGACAGCGCACCGTGCGGCTCCGCGATCGTCTTCGGGTGCTCCGGGTCCGTGATGGTGTTCTCGGAGTCCATGACCTCGAAGAAGCGGTCGACCGCCGTGCGCGTGTCGAACGTCATCGAGAGCAGGAAGCCGATCGACTCGATCGGGAACCGCAGCACCGTCGCCGTCGCGAAGAACGCG
This sequence comes from Curtobacterium sp. MCLR17_043, assembly GCF_003224215.1. Taxonomy (NCBI): domain Bacteria; kingdom Bacillati; phylum Actinomycetota; class Actinomycetes; order Micrococcales; family Microbacteriaceae; genus Curtobacterium; species Curtobacterium sp. MCLR17_043. The sequence continues at coordinate 154,158 of NZ_QKLH01000001.1, forward strand.
AACAGCTGGCCGACGCTGAGCTGCCCCTGCGACGCCAGCCAGATGCCGGCGAGCAGGCACAGCGCGAACGCGACGTCCGGCACGAGCAGCAGCCACAGCCAGATGCCCGCGATGGCCTTCGCCTTCTTGATCTCGGTGCCGCGCAGGGCCTCGGCCTGCTCGCTGAACTCCTCGAGCTTGGCGCCGCCGCGACCGAACGCCTTGAGCACGCGGATGCCGTGCACCGACTGCTCGACGCTCGTGGCGAGGTCACCGACCTGGTCCTGGCTGCGTCGCGCGACGGCGGAGTACCGGCGCTCGAACAGCAGACCGTTGATCCACAGCGGGATCGAGGCGATCAGGAAGATCAGCCCGAGGATCCAGCCGAAGGTGAACAGCACGACGAAGCCGACGACGATCGTCACGATGTTCACGACGAGCAGGACGACCCCGAAGGCCAGCCATCGCCGGATCAGCGACAGGTCCGACACGGAGCGGGACAGCAGCTGCCCGGACTCCCAGCGGTCGTGGAACGCGACCGGCAGGTCCTGCAGCTTCGCGTAGAGCGAGTTGCGCATGCTGGTCTCGATGCGGGTCGAGGGGCGCATCACCAGCCGGCGGCGCGAGGCGATGAAGAACGCCTCGAGCACACCGAGGGCGAGCACCCCGAGCCCGGCGGGCCAGATCTGTGCCGAGTCGCGCGACGACAGCGGACCGTCGACGAGCCACTGCAGCACGTAGGGGATTGCGAGCGCCACCAGGGAGGCTCCCATCGCTGCGGCCATGCCGCCGATGAGGCGCCCCTGGTAGGGCTTCACGTAGGGGTAGATCCGCGCGATCGCGCGGAAGGTGGACGGGCGCGCCGTGGTGGGCGACTTGGACATGCGTTGCGTCCTCATGCGTCTGCCGGGTCCCCGGGTCGCGCTGCGCGGTGCTTGCTCGCTGCTTGCTTGCTGCTTGCTTGCTTGCTTGCTTGCTTGCTTGCTTGCTTGCTTGCTTGCTGCTTGCTGCTTGCTGCTTGCTGCTTGCTTGCTCGCGTCGCGCGGCTTCGGCCTGGAGGCTCGGTGTGGCGTTGCGTGGTGATCATCGGCCGGGCGCGTGGTCGCGTCTCCGCCGTCACTCGCGTGACGTCGGTCGGGCCGGAGGCACCGAGGGACAGTCGTCCCCCGGGTTCAGGCGGGTGGTTCGCGGACGCCGGTGGTGCTGCGTCGCGGGGCCGTGGGAACGGCCCGACTAGACGGCGGCCGCGGCGCGGGGCCGCGGTGCGATCAGGGATCGCCGTGCGGGAGTGGTCCCCACGACGGACACGAGACCTGCACGGGCGGCCGTCGCCACGGTTCCGGTCATGTTGTCCATCGTCACTCCAGTCGTCGTCTTCGTCACCGTTGTGTCCGCGGTGCCGCCGGTCCCGAGGGATCGTCGGCTGCCTGCCGCGGAGCCTTACAGACTATTCACAGTGACTCACGGCGCGCAATGGTTCGCCACCGATTGTTCACATCAGTGGAAGAAGTGGCGCTCGCTCGTGAAGTACATCGTGACGCCGGCGGCCTTCGCCGCGGCGATGACCTCGTCGTCGCGGACGCTGCCACCGGGCTGCGCCACCGCACGGACACCGGCGTCGAGCAGCACCTGCAGGCCGTCGGCGAACGGGAAAAACGCGTCCGACGCCGCGACACTGCCGGTCGCTCGGTCACCGGCACGGTTCACCGCGAGGTGGCAGGAGTCGACCCGGTTGACCTGGCCCATGCCGACACCGACGCTCGCGCCCTGGTTCGCCAGCAGGATGGCGTTCGACTTCACCGAACGGCTCGCACGCCACGCGAAGGCCAGGTCGGCGAGGGTCTGCTCGTCGGCGGGCTCGCCGGCGACGAGGGTCCAGGTGGCCTGGTCGAAGCCCGTGAAGCGGTCGGCGTCCTGCACCAGGAAGCCGCCGGAGATCTGCTTGACCTCGCGGTCGGCGAGCGCGAAGTCGGCCGGCAGCGTGAGCAGGCGGATGTTCTTCTTGCGCGACAGGATCTCGAGCGCCTCGGGGTCGAACCCGGGGGCGACGACGACCTCGGTGAAGATGTCCTTCACGGTCTCGGCCATGGCCACGGTGACCGGGCGGTTCGCGGCGATGACCCCACCGAACGCCGAGAGCGGGTCGCAGGCGTGCGCGGCGGCGTGGGCCGAGGCGATCGGGTCGGCGGCGTCGGCCGGGGCGATCGCGATGCCGCACGGGTTGGCGTGCTTGATGATCGCGACGGCGGGCTCGTCGAAGTCGAAGGCCGCACGGACCGCTGCGTCGGCGTCGACGTAGTTGTTGTACGACATCTCCTTGCCGTGCAACTGCGTCGCCTGTGCGATGCCGGTGCCGTCCGACGTCGTGTAGAGCGCCGCGGCCTGGTGGGCGTTCTCGCCGTAGCGCAGGGTCGCCGACAGCTCGGCCTCGACCGCCAGGTGCTCGTCGAACGCACCGGGGGTCCGGATGTCGCCGGCGGTCGTCGGGGCCGCGGCGGCGGTGACGACGTCGCTCGCGAAGTAGGACGCCACCGCGGTGTCGTAGGCGGCGGTGTGCGCGAAGGCCTGGGCGGCGAGGCGCTTCCGGAGCTCGAGCGTGGTGCCGCCGGCACGGACGGCCTCGACGACCTCGGGGTAGGACGCCGGGGAGACGACGATCGCCACGTTCGGGTGGTTCTTCGCCGAGGCACGGACCATCGCGGGGCCGCCGATGTCGACGTTCTCGACCACGGTCGCGGTGTCGGCACCCGACGCGACGGTCTCGACGAACGGGTAGAGGTTCACGACGACGAGCTCGAACGGCGCGATGTCGAGGTCGGCGAGCTGCTGCTCGTGCGACTCGAGCCGCAGGTCGGCGAGCAGGCCGGCGTGCACCGACGGGTGCAGCGTCTTCACGCGACCGTCGAGGGACTCGGGGAACCCGGTGACGCTCGCGACGTCGGTGACGGCGTAGCCCGCGTCACGGATGGTCTGCGCGGTGGAGCCGGTCGACACGATCTCGACCCCGGAGTCGGCCAGGGCGCCGGCGAGCTCGAGCAGGCCGGACTTGTCGCTCACCGAGACGAGTGCACGGCGGACCGGGACCACGTCACGGTCGCGGTAGAGGCTGGGGTCGGCTGCGTGCACGCTCATGCGGTCGGGGTGCCCTTCAGGTCGGTGGTGCCGTTGGCGATGTCGAGGATGGTCTGGATGAGCAGGCGGCGCTCGACCGGCTTGATGCGGTCGTGCAGCGTCGACTCGGTGTCGCCCGGCAGCACCGGGATGCGCTCCTGGGCCAGGATCGGCCCCGTGTCGACGCCGTCGTCGACCGCGATGACGCTCGCACCGGTCTCGGTGACCCCGGCGGCCAGGGCGTCCCGCACGCCGTGGGCGCCGGGGAACTCGGGCAGGTACGCCGGGTGGGTGTTGATGATCCCCGGGGCGAACTCGGACACCACGGCCGGGGGCAGCAGGCGCATCAGGCCGGAGAGCACCAGCAGGTCGGGCGACCACGGGCGGATCTGCTCCGCCAGGGCCTGGCCCCACTCGGCGCGGGAGTCGTAGCGGGTGAACGGCACCGTGAAGGTCGGGATCGAGAACTCCTCGCCCAGGCCGAGACCCTCGGCATCACGGTCGGCACCGATGGCGACGACACGGGCGGGGTACTCGGCGTCGAAGGTCTCTTCGAGCAGGGCTCGGAGGTTCGACCCGGTACCGGAGATCAGGACGACCAGTTCGAGCACGGCACCAACCCTACCGGCAGGCACGGACCCGACGGGCGCTGTTACCGGTCGTCCTTCGGCTGCCGCCACCAGGGCAGCTCGTCCTCGGGGATCTGGTCGGTGACGTCCCACTTCGCCGGGCGGGACGGCTCCGCCGGCTTCGAGGCGGGCGCTCGGGTGCCGGGCTCGACGTCCACGCGGTCCGCCTCGGCCGTTTCGTCCACGTCGTCGCGGCCGGCCACGAACTCCTCGGTGCTCCACGGGAACGCGGGCTGGGCGTCGGTCGGCACCGGGGTGGGTGCGGGTGTGGACGCGGCTGCGGGGGCTGCGGGCCGCTCGGGGCCGGGCTGCTCCGGCTCGGCGTCGGAGCCGGTCACGCGCTCGCGGAGTGCACCGGCTCGTCCCCGGACCCCTTCGGCCGCACCGGCCAGGCGGTCGCGGAGGCCACCCAGGGCTGCTCGTCCGGCACCGCGGCGCTCCGGTTCGGGCTCAGCGGCCAGGCGGTCGGCGGCCACCGCATCGGTCTTCGCCCAGTCGGGGAGCTCGACGTCGTGGTCGGTGTCGCCGGCACGCGGTGCGACGGGCGCGGGTGCGGAGGCGGGCTCGCTGCCGATCGGCTCGCTGCTGACCGGCTCGGTCACGTGTTCGGTCGTCGCACGGGGCCGTGCAGCGGTCGACCCGTCGTGGGACTCCTCGACCACGAAGCGGTGCACGTCGGTGGTGCGCCCGGCACCGGCCTGGTCGAGCGCGGCGAGCAGGGACCCCTCGCCGACGTCGACCCCGGCGCGCGCCGCGTCGGGGGCATCGTCGGGTTCGTCGGCCTCGGTCCAGCGCTCTCGCGTCCATCCGCGGTCCGGCAGCCGGACCAGGTCACTGCCCGCGGCGAGGGCGATGATCGCCGGCAGGCCGATCTCGAGTGCGGCGAACCCGCCGACCGCGAGGGCGTGCGGACCGACGTCGGCCAGGCGCCCGGGGCCGAACGAACCGGAGGACACCCAGGCGATGAGCCCCGTGAGCACCCCGGCCACGAGTCCCGCGACGACACCGCCGATCGCACGGTGCAGCGCGGAGTCGGCGGCGCCCAGGGCCCGCACCAACCGCGGCCGCATCGAGCCGCCGATCGCGAACCCGGCGATGACCGGCACGAGGATCCAGACGAGCCCGAAGGTGTGACCAGAGGTCGGCAGCGCGCCGAAGACCGGCAGCCCGGGGATCGGGCCCAGGGTCGTGGCGATCGGGGACACGCTCGACCCGGTGCCGATGGCGAACCCGGGGCCGATCAGCCACGAGGTCGCCCACCCGACGAAGTCCGGCAGGAACGCGAGCTGCCCGACGGTGAGTGCGACGCCGCCGATGACCCCGGCGTGCGACTGTTCGTACAGGGTGATGACCTCGGCGAACGAGGTGAAGAGGAGCAGACCGACCAGCACCGCGGCAACCCCGACGACCACGGCGGTCGCGGCGGTCCCGGCGCGCAGGCCGAACCCGGCGACGGACCGCCAGACGGCGGGGATGCGGTCGACCAGGTCGATGACCCGCTGGGTGCCGGCGTCGGCGGGCAGGTCACGCCGACGCCGGCAGACCTCGGAGGCGGCGAGTGCGGGGATCCCGAACCAGAGCGCCGGCAGCACCACGGCCTGCCAGAGCGTGGGGCGGGTGGCAGCCGAGGTCGACGACAGTGCGACGGCCAGACCGAGGAGCGCAACGACGGCGGTCCCGACCAGCAGCCCGGTGGTGCGGTGCTCGGTCTCCGCGAACCGACGTCCGGCGCGGGCGCCGAGCCAGGCCGTCACGACCGCGAACCCGAGGGCCGCCAGGGTCACGTGGATGGGGTCGGCTGCGCCGCTGACCCCGGTGCTCTTGGCGAGTGCGGACCCGAGCAGGAACGAGACGTCGACGCCGTGCCCGACCAGCCAGACGCTGCCGGTGGCCTTCCAGAACACGTCCCAGTCGACCTGCAGGCCGTACTCGAACCCCCAGAGCAGCGTCAGGGGCACGAGGGCGATCCCGATGCCGACGCCGACCGTCACGACCGCCTCGATCGCGGCGAGCAGAGCGGTTCCCAGGCGGTTCATCGCAGCGAGGATACGTGCCCCTCGCGCGGCCGCCCCGGAGCCGCGCGGCTGCCGACGCAAAACACCGGTGTTCGCAGGACGAACACGCGCAGGACGCGGTTCAACCGACGAACACCGGTGTTTTGCGGAACGGGCTGGCCGCTAGCGAGCGGCGACGACCTCGCGCAGCAGCGCGGCGGTCTCGGACGGTGTCTTGCCGACCTTGACGCCGGCGGCCTCGAGCGCCTGCTTCTTCGCCTCGGCGGTCCCGGCCGAACCGGACACGATCGCGCCGGCGTGGCCCATGGTCTTGCCCTCGGGAGCGGTGAAGCCCGCGACGTAGCCGACGACCGGCTTCGTGACGTGCGCCTTGATGAACTCGGCCGCACGCTCTTCGGCGTCGCCACCGATCTCACCGATCATCACGATGGCCTCGGTCTCGGGGTCGGCCTCGAACGCGGCGAGCGCATCGATGTGCGTGGTGCCGATGACCGGGTCGCCGCCGATGCCGATGGCGGTCGAGAAGCCCAGGTCGCGGAGCTCGTACATCATCTGGTAGGTCAGGGTGCCGGACTTCGAGACGAGCCCGATCGGGCCCTTGCCGGTGATCGTCGCCGGGGTGATGCCGACGAGGGACTCCCCCGGGGTGATGATGCCGGGGCAGTTCGGCCCGATGATCCGGGTCGTGCCGCCCTTCGCCTTGGCGTGCGCCCAGAACTCGGCCGAGTCCTGTACGGGGATGCCCTCGGTGATGACGACGACGAGCGGGATCTCGGCGTCGATGGCTTCCATGACCGCGTCCTTCGCGAACGCCGGCGGGACGAAGACGATCGAGACGTCGGCACCGGTGGTGTCGATGGCCTCGCGCACCGAGCCGAAGACCGGCAGCGACACGTCGCCGTGGGTGACGGTGGTGCCGGCCTTGCGGGCGTTCACGCCGCCGACGACGTTCGTGCCGGCCTTGAGCATCAGGGCGGTGTGCTTCGTGCCCTCGCCACCGGTGATGCCCTGGACGATGACCTTGGAGTCCTTGTTGAGGAAGATCGACATGGTCAGTCCCTTCAGGCCGCTGCGGCGGCGAGTTCGGCGGCCTTCTCGGCCGCATCGTCCATGGTCGCGGCGACGGTGACGAGCGGGTGCGCTGCCTCCGCCAGGATCCGGCGACCCTCTTCCACGTTGTTGCCATCGAGGCGCACGACGAGCGGCTTGGTGGCCGCGTCGCCGAGGATGCCGAGCGCGGCGACGATGCCGTTCGCGACGGCGTCACAGGCGGTGATGCCGCCGAAGACGTTCACGAAGACGCTCTTCACCTGCGGGTCGCCGAGGATGACGTCGAGGCCGTTGGCCATGACCTCGGCCGAGGCGCCGCCGCCGATGTCGAGGAAGTTGGCGGGCTTCACGCCGCCGTGGCGCTCACCGGCGTAGGCGACGACGTCGAGCGTCGACATGACGAGCCCCGCGCCGTTGCCGATGACGCCGACCTGGCCGTCGAGCTTGACGTAGTTCAGGCCGTGGGCCTTCGCCTTGGCCTCGAGCGGGTCCTCGCTGGCGGTGTCCTCGAGGTCCTTGTGGCCCTCGTGGCGGAAGTCGGCGTTCTCGTCGAGCGAGACCTTGCCGTCGAGTGCCAGGATCTGGCCGTCGCCGGTGCGGACGAGGGGGTTCACCTCGACGAGGGTCGCGTCCTCGCCCTTGTAGACGTCGTAGAGCTTGACGAAGACGTCGGCGACGGCGTCCTGCAGCTCCGATGGGAAGTTCGCCTGCGCGGCGATCTCGAGCGCGGCGGCCTTGTCGATGCCGGTCAGCGGGTCGACCTCGACCCGGGCGAGTGCCTCGGGCTTCTCGACGGCGAGCTGCTCGATCTCCATGCCGCCCTCGACGCTGGTGAGCGAGAGGTAGGAGCGGTTGGCCCGGTCGAGCAGCACGGAGAAGTAGAACTCCTCGGCGATGTCGGCACCCTGGGCGACCATGACGCGCTGGACGGTGTGGCCCTTGATGTCGAGGCCGAGGATGGCCTGCGCGTGCTCGAACGCCTCGTCCGGGGTCTTCGCGACCTTCACGCCGCCGGCCTTGCCGCGACCGCCGACCTTCACCTGCGCCTTGACGACCACGACGCCGCCGATCTTCTCGGCCGCCGCCTTCGCCTGCTCGGGGGTGTCGGCGATGATCCCCTGCAACACGGGGACGCCGTAGGACTCGAAGAGGTCCCTGGCCTGATACTCGAAAAGATCCACGCTGTTCTTCTTCCCGCACGGTTCGTGCGATCGGCATCGGTTTCCCGGTCGCGCACTCCACATCGAGGGTCGCTCGATGTCGAGACAACGGCCGCCACGCAGCCTAGCGCTGCTCGGTGGACGGCCGGTGCACGTCGGACACAGCCGGGTACCCGGCGATCAGGAGCGGGCACCGGAAGCGCATGAGCCGCTGCGCGCACCGCTGGGACCGGCCCCAAGCTGGCGCTCGGCACTGTGGATCGGTGCAACCCGAACTCCGTACCCGCGCCACCGAGGTCTTCGGCTGGAAGCTCCGCCCCGACCAGGAGTCCGTCATCGACGCGGTGCTCGAACACCGCGACGCCCTGGCGGTCATGCCCACCGGATCGGGGAAGTCCGCGATCTACCAGGTCGCCGGCCTCGGGCTGGACGGCCTCGTCGTGGTCGTCTCCCCGCTCGTGGCGCTGCAGGAGGACCAGGTGGTCGGGCTCGAGCACCATCCCGACGCACCCCGAGCCGTCGCCCTGAACGCCACGAAGAAGGCACGGGACGTCGCCGATGCGTGGGACGCCGTCGCCGCGGGCGAGGTCGGCTACGTGTTCCTGGCCCCCGAGCAGCTGGTGAAGGACGACGTGCTCGAGCGCCTCCGCGACGCCGGGGTCGCACTGGTCGCCGTCGACGAGGCGCACTGCATCTCGTCGTGGGGTCATGACTTCCGACCCGACTACCTGGCGCTCGGCGAGGTCGCGGAGCGCCTGGGCCGCCCACCGGTGCTCGCCCTGACCGCGACGGGCTCCGCTCCGGTGCGGGACGACATCGTCGACCGGCTCGGCATGCGCGACCCGTTCGTGCTCGCCTCGGGGTTCGACCGTCCCGGTATCCGGCTCGAGGTGGTCCGGCACGCCGAGGACGCCGAGAAGCGCCAGGCCGTGGTCGACCAGGTCGCCGAGCTCGACGGACCCACGGTCGTCTACGTCGCCACCCGCGCCGCGACCACGGAGTACGCCGACGCGCTCGCCGCCCGCGGTCGCCGCGCGCAGCCGTACCACGCCGGCATGCGGGTGGCGGAGCGCGAGGCCGTGCACACCGGGTTCCTGGACGGCGACGTCGACGTGGTGGTCGCGACGAGTGCCTTCGGCATGGGCATCGACAAGCCCGACGTCCGGTTCGTCGTGCACGCCGACGTCCCCGAGTCGATCGACGCCTACTACCAGGAGATCGGGCGGGCCGGGCGGGATGCCGAACCGGCCGGCGCCACCCTGCACTACCGCGCCGAGGACTTCGGCCTGCGCACGTTCTTCGCGTCCGGCTCGCCGCGGCCCGCCTCGGTCCGGGCCGTGTTCGACGCCGTCCCGACGACCGGCTCGATCGCCCGCGCCGCGCTGGTGGAAGCCTCCGGCCTGTCGGCCCGCACCGCCGGTCGAGCACTCAACGCCCTGCTCGACGCCGGCGCCCTGCGGGACGACGTCGACGGTGTCTCCCGGGTGCCGGACGGCCCGCAGGACGCCGACCGTGCGGCACGTGCGACAGCCGACCGTGCCGCCGAACGGGAACGGGTCGAGGAGTCCCGTATCGCCATGATGCGCCAGCTCGCCGAGACGACCGGGTGCCGCCGCCAGTTCCTGCTCGGCTACTTCGGCGACGAGCTGCCGGAGCCGTGCGGGAACTGCGACACCTGCTCGTCCGGCACGGCACGCGAGGCCTCCGCCCACGTCGCCGACGGTGCGAACGACGAAGCGTGGCCGCCGGATGCGCGCGTCGAGCACGCCGAGTGGGGCACGGGCGTGGTGATGAGCACGGAAGAGGACCGCATCACGGTGTTCTTCGAGTCCGCCGGCTACCGCACCCTCGCACTCGCCGACGTCGAGGAACGCGACCTGCTCGAACGCGTCTGACAGCGGCACGGACGAAGCGCACCGGCGGCCGGCGCACGGGCCCGCCCGGCCCGGCCGGCCCGGGCGAGGAAGGCGCGGTCGCTCGACCACCCGTCGGCGACCGCGCTCCACTCCCCCGAGCATCGGCGATGCTGCCGTGGCGGTGTGACCGGAAGGTGACGCCCGGGTGAACACGACACGAAACCGGACGGCCGCCAAGCGCCGGCGGGTAGGCAGGAAGCCCGCAACGGAAAGGAACCACCATGAGCGACCCCGGCATCAGCCCCGTCGACGACTTCGAGTCCCAGCAGCGTCGCGACGACGACATCGACCGCGAGCACGTCGGCCCGTACGAGGTGGACGAGGCCGAGGAGTCCCTCGAGACGGTGACGAACGACGCGGTCGCCGGCGAGACGGTGGATCCGCAGCCCGGTGACGGCTCCGACGACGGTCCGACCGGCGGGTCCCCGCGCGAGGGCTCGCCCGACCTGTGGGAGCACGAGAACGAGCAGGACGAGGACCGCGCCGACCTCGGCAACGACCTCGGCACGAAGCCGCTCTGAGCGCTGATCTCTGAGCTGATCAGGCTCCCCCGGAACACGGCTCGGTAGCATCGGGCCGTGTTCCGACGAGTCCGCTCCAGCGTCCGCAGCATGCCCTCGGCAGCGCGGCTGCTGGCGGTCGCGGCGATGCTGCTGGTCGCCGCCGCGGCACACCTCGCCGCCCGCTCGGAGTCTGGTGGCCGCTGGGTCCCGCTCCTCGTCGTCGGCGTCGTCGGTGCGGTCGTCACCGGATCACCGACCCGCCTCTGGCCGCTCCCCGCGATCTGGCTCGTCGCGACGCTCCTCGCCCTGACCGGTGACGCGCCCGTCGGCGCCTCGTCCGCACTGGTCGCCCTGGTCGTCGGCGGGGTCGCACTCCTGGCGGCGATCGCCGTGGACCTCCGGCCCGTCCTGCGGGCGCGACGCCGACGGGGTGCGGCGTGACCACCCCACGGCCTGGAGGCGCGGCACACGACCCGCACCGTGCCTCCCGTCCGACTGCTGGTCGCGTGCACGACCGTCACCTGCGGCGGTTCCTCGCCGACAGCACGCCCGTGGCCGCGGGCGGCCGCGCCATCCTGCTGCAGATCGCCGACCCGGTCGTCGCGGCCGGTGTCCGGCGGCACTCGGACTTCGCCCGGCGACCCCAGCAGCGGCTCGCCCACACCCTGATGTTCGTCTACGCCGTCGTCATCGGCACCGACACCGACTCGGCGACCGCAGCGGGCTTCGTCAACCGTGCGCACCGGCCCGTCGCCGGCGCCGACGACGTCGACCGGCAGCTCTGGGTGGCCGCGACCCTGTTCGACTCCGCCCGCCGGGCGCACGACCTGTTCGGCACACGCGTCTCCCCGGCCCGAGCCGAGCAGGTCCTCGCCGCCTACGCCCCGATCGCGACCGCGCTGCGGGTGCCGCCGGAGCGTTGGCCGACCTCGGTGGCGGCGTTCGACCGGTACTGGCAGCGGACACTGGAGGGGCTCGAGGTCACCGACGACGCCCGTGGGGTCGTCCGTGACCTGCTGCACCCGCGGTTCGCGCCGCTGTGGGTGCGGGCGGCGATGCCCCTCGTCCGCATCGTGACCGTGGGGATGCTGCCGGAACGGGTGCGCACGGCGTACGGCTTCGCGTGGGGGCCGCGGGAGGAACGGCGCTTCCGGCGCACCGTCCGGGTGGTGGCCGGGGTGCGGGCGCTCGTGCCGAGGGTGCTGCTGCGGCTGCCGGGGCCGCTGCTGCTGCGGGCGATGCGGCGGACCGCTGGGCGACACGCCGCGGTACGGTAGCGGGCATGTCGGTCGACCACTTCGCCATCACGGTCCCGCGGTCCTGGTTCGAGCTCCCGGTCGAACCGGAACGCCGCGACGACCGGATCAGCGCCCTCGTGCAGGAACGCATCGAGGACCACCGGGAACTGTGGGACCACCGCACCGAGATCGTCCGGGTGCTCCGCCGGTTCGCCCGCTCGGCGTGGGACAGCGGCGCGCGGTACTGCGCCGCGTTCGCCGAGCCGAGCGAGGACGGCATCGTCTCTGGTGCCCTCACCGTGACGGTCCTGCCCGCGCCCGAGGCCGGCGGCGACCCGCTCGCCGCGCTCACCGACCACGTCGCCGCACTCGGTGGTGACGACGACGGCATGCACGTCGACGTGCACGAGGTCCCCCGCGTCGGCCGGGTGCCGCGCGTCTGGGGTGTCTCGACGGTGCAGGCACCGGACGGCCGCGGGTCGTTCGACGTCGTGCTCATGCAGACGTTCGTGCCGGCCGGCGACCAGGTCGCCCTGGTCAGCGTCTCGTCGCCCGCGACCGACCTGGCCGAGCCCCTGTACGAACTGTTCGAGACCGTGACCGACACCTTCGAGCTCATCGACTCCGCCGCGGTCGGCAGCGAGGCGTCCTGATGCGCCTCTGGCCGTTCCGGAAGAAGCGCAAGGTCGTCGAACCCGTCGTCGAACGGGTCGGCGAGCGTGACCTGGCACAGATGGCGCAGCGCGGCGAGCTCGCCCGGTCGGTCACCACACCGCCCCCGGCTCCGCGTGCGAGTGCCGACCGGGTCCGGGCGACCGTGGCGCAGATGCCCGGCCGACCGCTCGGGTCGTCCGGCGGATCCACCGCCCGTCGTGACGCCGCCCCCGCCCGCCAGGCAGCGGCTGCCGTGCTCGTCCTCGACGGCACCCAGCGGGTGACCGTGTCGGGTGGAGGGCTGATCGGCCGTGACCCCGCGAGCGCCCACCCGGACGGCGGACACGCCCACATGATCGCCCTGGAGGACCCGGAGCGGCTGCTCAGCCGCACCCACCTGGAGTTCGGGTTCGGCGCCGAGGGCTCCCTCTGGGTGCTCGACACCGCTTCGGCGAACGGCGTCGAGCTGCAGCGCCCGGGGTTCCCCGCGGCGATGCTCGTGCCGTCCCAACGCACGACCGTGCAGCCCGGCGACACCGTGGTGTTCGGCGGGCACACGCTCCGCGCCGAACCCGCCGTCGGACTCGTCAGCGAGACGCCGCTGGGCTGAGCAGGCCCCGGACCGGGCCGGATCCCGGGGTGCGCGGGCTCCGGGCAGCGCCCCGCGGCCGGTGCCCCCGCGGCCGACGCCCCCGCGGCCGGCGCTAGTCGCCGGCCGGTACCTGCACGAGTCGGAGCGCCTGGTCGGCGTCGTTCAGCAGCGCCCGACCCGCGACGCGGTCCTGGGTGACCAGGCTCTTCGACAGCTTCGTGCCGATCAGGTCGCCGTCGACGGTGCTGAGCGGCGCGAGCAGCATGCCCCGACGCGCCTTCTTCGCGTCGACCTGCCAGCCGCGGAACCCGCTCGCCACGCCCTCGACGTCACCGGCCAGGACGAGCCCGACCGAACGACCCCGGTCGGAGTCCATGATCGCCCGGAACACCGGTTCGGCCGGCGACTCCTTCAGGGCCTCGGCGTCGTCGACCAGCACGAGCGTGAAGCCGTCCGAGCCGGTATCGATCGCGGCGGACAGCCCCTCGGCCCCGATGGTGCCGTCGGTCACCACCGTGACGCGGGGTGCTCCGTCGAGTGCTCGGAGCGGGGACTCCCGCGGTGTCACCGCGACGACCGACCCACCCGCCGACAGCACGTGACGGGCCATCGCGACGAGCGCGGTGCTCTTGCCCGAGCGGGGGCTGCCGCCGACGATGAAGACCGGGGTGTCCTGCACGAAGTCGTGCGTGAACAGCCGGAGCTCGTCGCCGCCGACACCGAGTGCGACCCGGCCGACCGATGCCTCGGCCGACGGCAGGTACCGCACGGCGTCCGCGAAGGTGATGGAGCGCGGGAGCACGTCGATGCGGAACGGCTTCGGGGCGTCGGCCGGCACGTGCGCACGGACCTCGTCACCGATGCCCCGGAGCGCGGCAGCTTGGTCGCGGCCCCCGAGTCCGCCGGGCAGCACGGCGACCTGGGTCTCCGTCGCCGTGGCGTTGCGGAACCCGCGCCCCGGTGGGATCGACTCCGGCAGTTTCTTGCCGTTGATGCCCTCGTAGTTGTAGTCGCCACGGTCGGCCAGGGCGAGCAGCAGCTTCCGCTCCACCTGGCTCGACATCCGGCCGGACGTCAGGGTGCGGTCGCCGGAGACGACCAGGTGCACGCCGACGCCGACGCCCTCGCGCAGCAGGGTCTGGACGGCGTCGTGCAGCGCACCGTTCTCGGCGTCCGCCAGGGTCGCCATGAAGCTCTCCCACTGGTCGAGGAACACGACGATGTGCGGCATCGGCACGGCGCCCGCGTCGGTCCGCTGCTCGGCGATCGACGAGTACCCGCCGGCGGCGAAGGCGGCCTGGCGCTCCTGCACGGTGCGGAGCAGGATACCGAGCAGCCGCGAGACCCGGTCGGGTTCGTGCCGCTGCACCACGGCACCGCAGTGCGGCAGCGCCCCGAGGGCCAGCAGCGCACCGTTGCCGCAGTCGATCCCGTACATGTGCACGTCGCCGACGCCGAGCCGCAGGGCCATCGCCCCCGCCAAGGTGCGGAGCGTCTGGCTGCGGCCCGAGCGCGGCGAGCCGATGACGAACAGGTGACCGTCCGCGTCGAGGTCGAACACCGCCGGGCGCTGCCGCTGGTCACCCGGGTGGTCCTCGACGCCCCAGGCGACCGCCAGGGGTGCCAGGTCGCCGGTGCCGGTCGCCTCGACGTCGTCGAGCCCGACGACCTCGCCGAGCGGCGGCAACCAGGGCTTCCGCTGCTCGGGGGTGCCGAGGGCGCGGGTGGCGTCGTCGATCGACGCGACGAGGACGCTCAGGTCGGTGACCTCCACGTCGCTGGCGGCGGCCTCGACGGCAGCCGGGCGGGGGGCTGGATCGCTGTACGAGGCGAACGTGAGCTCGCGGACCAGGGCGGGGCGGGCCTCCTGGTCGTCCGAGCCGGGCCGGCGCCCACCCACACGACCGGACTGGAACGGCAGCAGCGAGGCAGCGCCGAGCCGCACGTAGGCGCGTCCCGGGGTCGACTTCGCGATCCGCGCGGCGTCGTTCGCGCCGATGACGTCCTGGCTCTCCGACTGGTCGGTGACGCGCAGCGCGATCCGGAGGTTCGTGTTCGCGCGGATCTCGGGGGACACGACACCGCCCGGTCGCTGCGTGGCGAGGATCAGGTGGATGCCGAGCGAACGACCGCGCTGGGCGATGTTCACCAGGCCCTTGACGAAGTCGGGCAGCTCGCGGGCGAGCGAGGCGAACTCGTCGATGACGATGAGCAGCCGCGGCAGGCTCGGGATCGTGTCCCCGTTCGCCGCGCGCTTGGCCTGCAGGTCCTGGTAGTCCTCCAGGTCCTTCGCACCGACCTCGGCCAGAGCGTGCTCGCGGGTGCGCAGCTCGGCGCCGAGCGACTCGAGCGCGCGCTCGACCTGGTGCGTGTCGAGGTCGGTGACCATGCCGACCGTGTGCGGCAGGTCGACGCAGTCCTTGAAGGCCGCGCCGCCCTTGTAGTCGACGAGCACGAAGTTCATCTCGTCCGGCCGGTTCGCCACGGCGAGGGACGCCACGATCGTCTGCAGCAGCTCGGACTTGCCGGAACCGGTGGTCCCGGCGACCAGGCCGTGCGGCCCGTCGTTCCGCAGGTCGATCGCGAACGGCCCGTCGATCGACGCCCCCACCACGGCGGTGGTGCTGCGGCCGCCGAGCAGCCAGCGTGCCTGCACGGCCTCGGACGTCGGCGGTTCGAGCTGGAGCACGTCGAGCAGCCGGGCGGACGACGGGATGGCGCCGTCCTGCACGTCCGGGCTGGCGTCGACGATCGGGGACAGCGACCGGGCGACCCACTCGAGCCAGTCCTGGTCGACCAGGTCCGGGCGTGCGTCGTCGATGCGCTCGCTGCGCTGCTGGGTGACCCGCACCCGGTCGTCGCGGACGACCACCACGGCGTCGCACTCCTCGGGCAGGAGCCGCTCGTCCAGGTCGAGGCAGATGCTGAACACCCCGACCGACGGCCCCTCCTTGAGCACCTGCACGAGCGAGGGCATCGCGCGGAGCCGGCGCGCGCCGTCCATCACGACGACGATCTCGTCGGCCGGCGGGGTCTTCTTGCCGATCCCGGCTTCCTTGCGGGCGTCGATGATCGCGGCGAGCTCGGCGATCGCCCGCGCGGTCGACGTGGCGTTCGAGGCGATGCTCGTCATCGGCTGGTCCGCACCGTCGCGGCGGACGTGCGGCAGCCAGGACATCCACTCCCACAGCGACGTGCGTGTGGTGTCGGTGAGCAGCGTGAAGGTGACGTCCTTCGGACTCTGCAGCGTCGCGAGCTGCGCGACCACCCAGTTCGCGAGTCGTCGGGCGTCGTCGTCCGGACCGGCGATGCCGATCACGCCGCGCTCGGCCAGGCGGATGCGCACCGGCACGTCCGTCGCGTCCCACGCGACGGTCCGCTTGTGGGACAGCTGCTCCGGGTCTTCGATGGTGACCTCGGAGCGCTGCGTCGCCGTGCCGACGCGGACCAGCAGGTGGTCCGGGTCCGTCCGGCGTCGCTCCCACAGGCGCGGCAGGGGCGTGACCGCCGTCTCGTAGACGGCGGCGGGGTCCGGCGCGCTCGCGATCCAGCGTGCACGTTCGGACTGGAGGCTCTCGGTCGCGTCCGCCTCGATCCGCGCCTTGGTGTCCTCGTACTCCACGACGCGTTGCCGGTACGTCTTCTTGCCCTGCCGGCGGCCCTGGAGGCCCGTGATGATCATCAGGATCGGCGACAGCAGGGCGATGAGCAGGTAGATCCAACGCCCGGTTGTCGACACGAACATGACCGCCATGCCCATCGGCGCCAGCGCCATCAGGATGGGCAGCGCCCGGGCCGGGGGCTCGGTCGGCGGCGGGGGCAGCTGGTAGCGGGTGTGCTCGTCCGGCGGCAGGATGCGCGGCGGCCGGTTGTACTCGAGCGACATGCCGTCGTCCGCCAGGGACAGGTGGGCGCCGCGGTTCGGGGCACGGCCGAAGCCGAGCAGGACCCCGCCGACCGCGAGCTGTGCCGTCTCGGGCCAGTCGGTCTCCTCGGTGACCGGCTCGCCGTCCAGCAGCGCGCCGGAGTAGCCGTTCGCCGGGCGCACCTTCGCGCCGTCGGCCGTCACCGTGACGAGCAGGGCGATGTCCGGCACCGTGTCGGACCCCGACGCCTCGGCCTCGACCTCATCCGTGGTGCTCACCGGCACCCGCACGTGCGCGGACGGCGACGTACCGATGGTCACCGTGCCGGT
Source organism: Curtobacterium sp. MCLR17_043 (assembly GCF_003224215.1). NCBI lineage: Bacteria > Bacillati > Actinomycetota > Actinomycetes > Micrococcales > Microbacteriaceae > Curtobacterium > Curtobacterium sp. MCLR17_043. The sequence goes on from NZ_QKLH01000001.1 coordinate 171,200, forward strand.
GCTGACCCGCACGATCGTCCCCGCGTGCAGCCCGGACACGATCCGGACCTCGGCGTCGGTCAGCGGGCGGAGCGGCGGCGGCGGCACCTGTTCGAGGCTCCGGCGCACCACCACGCCCTCACGGACGCCCGACTCGGCGACCGACGCCGAGAGGTCGAGCGGCTGCTCCCCGACGAAGTACACGGGGGTCCGGCCGGATGCGACGACGTCCGTCGCGATGAGGCGCTCGGCCTCGGCCACCAGCTCGCGCACCGCCCGGGAGTCGTCGCCGTCCACGTAGACGTTCGCGGTCTGGCCGCTCTCGCGGTCGACCATCGTGAACGTGAAGGTCATGGCATTCCCCCGTAGCGTTGACTTCGTGTCGCAGGACGATGGTAGTGTCCCCTGCAACACGCCCCGTTGGGGGGACAAACGAAACTCCGGGGAAAGGGAGTCACACCGTGGCGAACATCAACGTCTCGTACGCAGACCTCGAGGCAGCAGCCTCCGACCTCAAGGCGGGCCAGGCAGACATCGAAGACCGTCTGTCGGCACTGCAGCGCAAGATCCAGCAGCTCATCTCGGACGGCTACGTCACCGACAAGTCGTCGGTCGCGTTCGGCGAGTCCTACGACGAGTTCAACCGTGGCGTGACCCAGACGGTCCAGGGGCTCGAAGGCCTCTCCACGTTCCTCTCCAAGGCCTCGCAGACCCTGTCCGAGACGGACGAGTCGCTGGCCTCCGGCCTCAAGGGCTGACACCGTCGTCGACCCCGTGCCCCGCGATCGCGTGGGGCACGGGGTCGTCGCGGTTCCTGTGGCGCCGTCCTGACGGCGCCGGTTCGTGATCGGGGAGGGATTGTTCCGTGGCAGGCAAACTGCTGGTTGACCTGATGGGGCTCGGGGAGCTCCAGAACGACCTGACGACCGTGCACAGCACGCTCGAGCAGGCGCACAAGCGTGTCGACGCGTCCGACGACGAGATCGGTTCGGGGACGGTGCAGAACGCTCTGCACGACTTCGACCACCGCTGGGGCGACAAGCGGGACAAGATCAGCGAGTCGACGAAGGCGTTGGCGGACATGCTGAGCTCGTCCATCGAGACCTACACCGAGACCGACGAACAGCTGGCACAGGCCCTGCAGGTCAACGACGAGAACGGCGGCGGCGGACCCGCTGCCTCGAGGGCGCAGTAGTCATGGGGCGGCCGTCGGGGTGGGACGTTGTCGATCAGGGTGATGATCCGGTCAAGGGTGATCCGTCGACGTTGCGGATGATGGCGCGGGAGTACCAGCGCATCTCCGACGCGGCCGACGACGCCTCGACCCGGCTGAAGTCGGTGAAGGGCTCCGGGTGGCTGACCGACTGGGAGGGTGAAGCCGCTGATGTGTTCGTCGACGCGATCGAGGACACCCCGTCGGACCTGACCAAGCTCGTCGATTCGTACGAACTCGCCGCGACGGCGTTGTCGGGGTGGGCTGACACGGTCGATGACACCCAGTACCGGGCTGATGGTGCGTTGGCGGATGCGAAGGACGCCACCGGGGACCTCGCCGCAGCGCAGGACCGGTTGGCGGATGCGCAGTCGACGTTGTCGCACTACGAGTCCGCGTCGAAGGACCTGTCGAAGGTCGCGGACAAGTACCCGGCAGGTTCCGACGTGCCGGACGGGGTGGATGTTCCCTCGCCGGCACAGTTGCGGGCAGCGTCCGACAACGCTTCCGTCGCGCAGGGGTCGGTGTCGTCGGCGCAGGGGGACATCTCGGCGGCGCAGTCGCGGATCGATGCGGCGAAGCGGCTCGTGGCGGATGCGAAGGGTGATTGGCAGGACGCGGAGCAGCGGACTGCGACGAAGATCGGTGAAGCTGCGGACGCGGGCCTCGGGAAGCAGTCCAGGTGGGACAAGATCTTCGGGTCCGAGGCGTGGGAGACCATCGTGTCGGTGGCGAAGGTCGTCGTGGCGGTGGGTGGGATCATCGCGATGATCATCGGCGGACCGCTCGCATGGATCGTGCTCGGCGCAGCGCTGCTCGTGCTCGCTGACACCCTGTACAAGATGAGCAAGGGCACCGCCGACGGGTGGGACCTCGCCTTCGCGCTGCTCGATTGTGTGCCCGGTGGGAAGGGAATCACCACCGCGGCGAAGATCGGGAGGGAGTTCGCGAAGGGCGCTTCTCTCGCATCCAAGTTCAGCTCCGCTGGTCGGCACGTGGGCTCCGAGGCTCGAACGCTGTTCGCTCCTGCGCGCCATCTGCTGTCCAACGTCCGTCACGGCACTGCGCTCCGAACCCTTGAATCTCTTCGCGCCTTCGTGGTCGGCGGGGGCAACGGCATCCGGCAGGACTTGGCGCATCCGCTCAAGGGCTTCAAGAACGGGCTTGACTCCTACTGGCGGTCGGACGCTCCCTCGATGGCGGCAAGAGCTCGCCATTGGCAAGGACAGCCGTCGGCTTGGGGAGCTGGATACCCGGGAGTCGATCCCTGGACGACCGGTGACCCGACTGCGCTTGTCGGCAAGCGTCTGCAGGTTGTCGGGAACGGGGAGTTCTTCGTCGTCAGCGACGGCCCGACGTCCGATCTCATCACCGCCGGTGGTGATGCGCGGAGGTACTCGGAGTCGGTACAGATCGGCGTCCACGACGAGCGCGGCCCGTACCAGAACTTCCGGACGGACGGCACTACCTATGAAGTCACCGCACCGATCCCCCACGCCCAGGGCACAGCTGTCGCGAACACCCAGTACGGCGCCGGCGGCGCAACAGAAGTGTTCATCCCCGGGGACCGCAGCACTTGGTCGGCCGCAGCCAACGTGATCGACCATCCGGCGATGGACGCAGCCACCACGTCGCCGTCGGACTACACGATGCGTATGAACGAGTACGGTGACGGACTCAAGCGCCTTGGGAGCTGGTCTCTGCGGAGCGGGAACGCCATTCCCTTCGACTACTTGAACGACTTGCGCCATGACAGCACGCCACGATGAGAATGGGGCTCTCCCGGTCGGGTAGGTCGCTCCTACCAAGGTCGGAATCTTGGCTCGCCATCCCCGAACGCTCCCCGGACGGTCGTTATCACTCGATGGTCGCGCCGCACCCGCTCTGGCCGGAGTACGGTCGTCTGCTCACGTTCATGAACTGGCTCGAGGACCGAGCCTTCACCATCGTGGAGCACCGCGGCCCCTTCCGCCAGCGCGGCAACGAGATCCTCGTTGACAGACGCTTCAGCGCGGTCGGGCCCTTGTACTCGATTGCCGACCTCGAAAAGGAATGGTCGTTCGGCGAGGGGATCGAAGTCGTCGAACTCCGAGGCAACACCGGCGGGCTGATCTCCCGGCTGAGGGACGGTGTCCGATCTGGTGACTACCGGTACTCAGTGGATCTCCGGTTGACTACGCCCGGGGACAGCCTGGCCAACGACGACCGAGATGCCGCCACTCGGGCACTCGTTCGACTCGGTCCTGCGATCGATCTGACCCCGAACTGGAACGGTCACGATGTCCCCGCCAAGCACCCTGCCGAGGCCGCATGGGGACGATTGCCGTACGTCGTCCAGTCTGTGCAACGAGCTGGGGGTAGGGTGTTGTACCGCGATCCGTACCGGCGTCTTTCGAAAGCGGTGGAGCATTCGTCTGCGGTGTTCATGAAAGGCCCTTCCATCCTGAATGAGCTCCTGCTCCCCAACAACATGGCCGCAGAACGGTTGCACGGGGGCGGCACTCTGGTTCGAGATTTCCCCGGGGGGTTTGCAACGGAGCGGGCGCGCTTCGCGCTCGTCATAGAGGACGAAAGTGGCGACTGAACCAATGACGAACGGTGGACTTCCCAGCAATCCTCATCGTCGCGCCATGATGTCGTCGAAGTATGCGTTCGCCCGTACGCAGGTCATCGTGCTGCGACATGACCGGTTGGCCATACCTCTAGCGATCGTCGGGAACGAGGGCGTCCCGCTGGCCCTCGCTTTCACCGAGCTCGATGACGCTAGGGCGAGAATGACCAGCGATGTACCCGCCACGCCGAAGAGCCTTCCGATGCACCAGCTGGTCCGGATGATCCCGCAGGACTGGGGCGTCATCGTTGACATTGATCGTCCGCATCCCCAGGTGGTCGGTCCAGGCGACCGAGATCAGGTCATCAATGACAGCGGCCTGTTCCCCGCCGGTGCTCCAGTGACGCTGGCACCGCCGAGCCGCCGCGAGCGTGATCTGTGTGGCGCACTGCAGGAGCGCACCAAGGGTGCAGCCGGTATTGCTCGCGTATGGCTGCTCCGCCATCAAGTCGACGTACTTCCCGCCGAGGTCCTTGTCGTTGTTGCGGCCGATGACGAAGCTAGCGGGCTGCGGTATTCGGATGCCGTCTACGAGGTGGCACACGCGATCAATCATCCAGATCCTGTTTCGACAGCTTGGATCGACGAAATCCCGGTAGAGCACGCAATGTGGGTTCGCCAGCAGCCAGCCCTCATCGAACCCGTGTCACCGTGACACCCGCCATCCTCGATACGAGACGAAACAGTCCCTTCTCGTGCTGACGACGGGCAGGCTTGGGACCATCAACCGGCGCCCTTCCTGACGACTTGCATCTCGCTTCTGGGCAGCGTCCCCGAGGACGGCCGACGATCAACAGCGCTGGCCGACCTCCGACTTCCGACTTCCCGACGGCATGGCGGCGGAACGTTTCGACGAAGGAACGACACTGGTCCGGTACTTTCCCGGTGGGTTCGCGAGTGAACGGGCGCGTTTTGCATTCGTCATCCTGCCGGATGCCTGATGTCCTTGCGCTGCACCCCAGCGCCACGAACATGCTCGTAGGGTGGTGAGCGTGCGCCTCGCTGCTGTCCCCGTACCCGATGACTTGCACCTGGCGATCGACGACCGCGGCCGGCCCGCCACGGTGCCGTACGACCGTGGCGTCGTCGTCGAGTTCGCGTACTCCATCGCCGGGGACCGCCCGCCGGCTGTCGGCACCGGCTCACGGCGGGTGAGCCGTCAGTCGCTGATCGAGGACGAGCGCAGCGGTCGCGCGATCGTGTTCGTCGACGTGGCCGCCGATCACTGGGAGGGATTGCCGGTCGCCGAACGCCCCCGAGCGCGGCGGGGTCTCCTGCCGATCCAGTCACGAGCAGCACACGCCAGGCGGATGTCGGCATCCAGCGGCATCTGGGCCGAAGTGGTCCTCGGAGTGTCCGTCCCGAACACCGCATGGGAACTGTTCACCTTCAACGCCACCGGGCCGCGACTGCACCTGGTGATCGACCCGGATCCCGCCCGGCGTCGCACGGAGATCCTCCGGGCACTCGGAGACCGACCGCACCCGGGGATCACCATCGTCGATTCCGTTGACGCCGTTCCACGTGCCTGGCGGAATGCCGCCCGCGCACTCCTCCACGGGCAGCACGATGGCTGAGGCTGAGGCTGAGGACGAGCTCGGCCACCTCCACGTCGGGTACGGGGCCGTACTCCGCGGGAAGCCGAACCTGCAGCTACTCAGCGATCGAGCCGCGTTGCCCGAGGAGGCCGGGGACCATCGCCCGCCCAGTCCGACCGCCCATCAATCGGACTCGGCGGGCACCCTCCTCGCGATCGGACCGGGCGTCACGGCGCCCATCGGACTCCCGTTCAACCGAGTGGTGATCAACAGATGACGATGCCGAGCGCGGATCCGACGGCGATCGAGCCGGGGTGTTCGGTCTGCACCGCTGCAGTTGCGCGGCACGGCAGGGTCGAGACGGCGATCGGCGTCAGCCACCAGCAGCGGACCTCGTACTTCCGCTGCGTCGCCTGCGACACCTACTGGGGACAGGACGAGCGCTCGCTCCGCATCGTCGGGGAAGCCGACGTGCCGCTCGACCTGACGAGCGACTGGCGCGACGGCGACGGCAACCTCCGAGCAGCACCGCTTCCGCCGTACCGCCCGTTCGCGCGGCACGCCGATCTCCCGACGGAGATCACCACGACGGCCTTCGGTGACCAGGAGCACCCGCCTGCCGTCATCGACATCCCGTTCGCCCACGAACTCCTCAACTCGGTCCCCGCTGGTCCCCTCGCCGACCGCGTTGCCGTCTGCCGGCAGCTCGCGCGGTTGGCGGAAGCCGTCTCGCCGTCTCTGGGCCCGGCAGAACGAGCGTGGACCTTCCGCTGCATCGAGTACACCGACTCGCTCGGGCATCGTCACGTCGGCTACGGCTTGGAGCTCGACCGGGATGCGACGTTCGACGAGATCGCGTCCCGCGTCAGGTTCCCTGGGTTCGGACCGGGCGTCTTCTCGGCGACTCCGCGGAACGCCACGGTGTCCGAGTCGGGAACCCTGATGACCATCGGTCCGGGAGGCGCGATCGCCCACCCGGGCGTCCCGTTCTTCAATGCGCTGCGGCTCGGTGCGTGACATGACGACCTACGAACGAACCGCTCACAGGAACGGCACGAGCGCGCCGGCGACCGTGATCGTCGAGATGGACCTGACGAACCCCGACCATCAGGTGCGCTACACCGTGACAGTGTTGCTGCTGGGCACAGAGCACGCGGCCACGGCGTACGACGCCTTCGAGGCGCTGAGCCTGGTGCGCGAAGCGCTCGACGACGAGGGCTGGCTCCTGGGCGTGCAGGGGGCCCGCGTCGACGTGTGGCCGAGTGGGATGGCGCGACAGCAGGGCGGTGGCATGCGGGCGTACCGACTCCGCCGCGGTCGTCGTCCCCGGTTCAAGGACCTCGTCGACGTGTTCGCCCCGGCCGACGAACACCTCGGCACCGTGCAGGCGCAACGCGCGTTCGTCGCAGCGAAGTTCCCCGACGCCTGACCGGGTGCCGGCGACGACCGTCCGTGACTCCCTGAACACCGAGCCCCCGCGCACGGTTGGGTGGGTACATGTCCTCTGCCCCGCTCTCCGGTGACGACTCCCTGCACCTGCCCGAGTTCGACAACCCGCCAGCGTCTCCGCTCGACCTCGCTCGCGAGTGGCTGTCCGCGGCGAAGGACCGTGAGGTCTCCGAGCCGCTCTCTATGACCCTCGCCACGGCCGGTGCCGACGGCCGCGTGTCCGCTCGCACCGTCGACGTGAAGCGGATTGAGACGAACGGACTGGTCTTCGGCACGTCGGAGGACAGCCCGAAGGGCCGGCAGCTCGCCGAGAACCCGCACGCAGCGCTGCAGGCGTACTGGCGCGAGACGATGCAGCAGCTCCGGTTCGAGGGCCACGTCGTCCGGCTGTCGGATGCCGAGTCCGACGCCCTGTTCGGGGACCGCTCCCCGAAGTCACGCGCCGCGACGGCCATCGCCGACCAGTCCGCTGTGCTCGAGCCCCGCACGCTGCAGGACCTGATCGACGACGCGAACGACCTGCTCGACGACTCCGGCGACGACGTCCCCCGACCTGCACGATGGGCTGCCTGGCGTCTCGAACCAGACATCGTGGAGTTCTGGCACGGTAGCCGTGACCGGATGCACCGACGACTGCAGTACGCGCTCACCGAGGGCGCCTGGACGGCCACACGCCTCCAGCCCTGAGGCCGACGGTCGGCGTTCAGTCCCTGGACCACCACGCCGGCTGAGCGGGTTCGACTCGGACCGTGAGCGATCGAGCATCGTTCGATCGTTCCCCGATGACGAAGCGGCTCTCAGCGGGGTCGACGGTACCGATCCGCCACACCGGCCACGAGTGCGGCCCGAGTTCGGGATCGAACCACGGCGCGGGCCCGTTGTCGTCCTCACGCAACGCGCGCCGGACGCTCTTCGGATCGAGCTCCGGGAATCCTCCGGCGCGTGTCGCCACGAGCATGCGCTCTGCTGCGGCATCGACGGCGGCGGACCGTTCCGCCCGTGGGTTCCGGGTGATCCAGTACGCAGCGAGGTACCCGATCACCACGAGGCCGATCGCCGCAAGGGTCACGACCCACGGTCCAGCGTCGGGATCGACCGTGGGGATGCGATCGATGCCGGAGACCCCGACGATGAACCCCAGGACGCCGAGCACCCATCCGATGCCCGCGACGCGTTCGGCACGGTGCGACGCTCGAGCGAGGATGCAGCGTGCCTCGGCGACGTCCTCGATCGCAACCGAGATCGCCCCCACACCCGCGCCCGCACCGGTCTCCATCGGACCAGTCTCGCTCACGCCGCGTGCCCCTACCGGCCGATCGGGTTCACCATCGCCCCCGCCCGGATGAGCGACGCCGACTGGTCCGCCAGGTCCACCATCGACAGGGTGTTCCGCAGCTGCAACCGGTTCAGGCACGAGTGCTCGAACGTCGGCACCCGCAGGTCCAGGGGACGACGGCGGTCCGGGTGCGCGGCGGCGTGGGCGTCGATGCACTCCCCCACGACCTGCCAGAAGCGGGACTCCGGCAGCACCGCGTCGTCGTCGAGGATCGCGGCGACGAACCGCAGCACCCCGTCGAACACGTCGGTGAACACCGCGAGCGCGGCCTCGTCGTCGGTCACCGGGTGCACGATCCGGTCGATGTCGGCGGGGACCGGGCGGTCGTCGTGCCGACCGAGCACCGCGGCCTCCTCGCCGATGTCCTTCATCACGGCGCGGACCACGACGCCGTCGCGCACGACGAGCACCAGGTTCTCGCCGTGCGGCATGAACACCAGGTCGTGCACGGTCAGGCAGTGCACGACGGGCAGCAGGTACGCGTCGAGCCAGCGCCGGACCCAGACGTCGGCGGGTAGACCGGAGGCCTCGATCAACGCCGAGACCACGGCGTTCCCCGAGGCGTCCCGGTGCAGCAGCGCCGCCATCGTCAGCAGTCGCTCGCCGTCCGCCACCCGCGGCAGCGGACTCTCCCGCCACAGGGCGGCGAGCATCTTGCGCTGCGGCGAGGACACGTCGACCCGGTGGTAGGCGTCCCCCGTGTAGCCGATGGCGGCGTGCTCCCGGAGCACCGAGAACCCGGCGGCGGCGAGCGTGGGGTCGGCGGAGACGATCGACTCGACCCAGTCGTTCACGGCCGGGGTGTTCCGCATGTACGCGGGCGACATCCCCCGCAGGAACCCCATGTTCTGCACGGCGAGCGCCGTCTTCACGTACGAGCGTGCCGGCTCGGTGCGGTTGAACGCGGTGCGGATGGACTGCTGCGGCTGGTACTCGTCGGGTCCGTCGCCCAGGTCGACCAGGTCCTGTCGGCCCAGGTCGGGTGCGAAGGTCACGGCGATCCGGTGCTGCCACTGCCACGGGTGCACGGGCAGCCACACGTAGTCGTCGGGGTCGAGCCCGCGACGTTCCAGCGTGGCACGGAACCCGGCCACGACCGCCGCCGACAGCTCCGACTCCCAGTGCGCCTGCTCGGTCCGGTCCGCGGCGAGCGCCAGGTGCGTGTGCTCACGTCGGGCGGCGAGCCACCGGTACCGGAACCGGCCGCCGGACTCGGGCGCGAACGCCCGGTACTCGTCGAGCCCGAACCCGATCCGGCCGTTGGCGGCGACGAACGCCGGGTGCCCCTCGGTCATCGCCGCCTCGACGTCCTGGAACGACGCGACGACGTCCTCGACGGACCCGGTCGAACCGGACGAACCAGCCGAATCGGTCGCACCGGACGACCCGGACGCCCCGCCGGTGCTTCGCCGCCGCACTCGCCAGCGTCGACGCGATCTCCTCCAGGTACGTGCCGAGCAGCTCGTCGGGGATCCCGAGCACCGCTCGCAGCTCGAGCACGAGCTCCTGCGCGCTGAGCGGCGCCGACACCCCCGCACGGGTCCGCGTCAGCGAGGCCTCGTCCATCGACCAGTGCTCGAGCACGTGCTGCCGCGCCCGGAACCGGTAGGTCGACTCCCCCGCCTCGAGCCGCCAGCCGTCCCCGTCGGGCACGGGTGCGATCAGCCGTTCGTGGGTGAACTCCGCCATCGACTTCGCGACGAGGTGCCGTTCGGCGGGCTCCAGGTGCTCGGGCCGCAGGTGCGCGGCCGGCCCGTCGTCGTCGGGGACGCCGATGCGATCGGTGTCGAGCACCGACAGCAGGGCCCGCTTGCCGTCGACGTCCACCTGGCGCAGGGCGCGGAACCCGACCTCGGCGTTCTTCGCCTGCACGGCGGTGTTCCGCACGTCCGGTTCGACGACGACCCGGCGCGCGCCGAGGGCGTCCCGGCAGTGCTCGACGACGGCACGCATCACCGCGCTGGTCAGGCCGTGGACACGACGGTCCGCGGGCACCGGCGCGACGAGCAGGTGCATGCCGACGTCGCCGGGTTCGGCCGCCCACACGTCGGTGAGCAGGACGGCGGAGGGGTCGTAGGTCTCCGCCAGGAAGCACGGCTCGCCGTTCCGGCGGCCGAGCCACGCTGCCTGCGCGGGGTCCGCCTGCACGCCGGCCAGGTAGGCGCGCACGGCGTCCACGTCGAGGTCGCCCATCTCCCACCACGACGACGCCGGGTGGGCGAGCCACGACTGCACGACGGCGGCGTCGCGTTCCGGGTCCACGGGTTCGACGGTCAGGAGGCTCGGCTCGGCTCCCCCAGGCGCGGTCGCGTCCGGCGCCGTGGTGGTCACGGTCGTGCTCATGCGGACACCTCCGCGCGCTCGGTCGCGGGGCGGGCCGGCGCGCGCTCCGCGGCGCCGGGGCGGCCGGTGGACGGCGCTGCTGTTGACGGCTCCGAGGCGGGCAGGCCGAACTCCTGGAAGGCGATCCGGGCCTCCAGGCCGTACACGGGGCGACCCGTGACGGACCGGATGATCGACGCGTTCCGCCACGCACCCATGCCGAGGTCGGGCGCGGTCAGGCCGTGCGTGTGCTCCTCGGCGTTCTGCACCCAGATGCGTCCGCCCAGGGTGTCGACGTGGTGATCGCGGGCGACCGCCAGGCGACCGCGGGAGTCGCGGGCAACGAGGTGCTCGACCGGGTCGAGGAACCGCGGGACCCGCGGGGTGTACCCGGTGGCGAGGACGAGCTGCTCGACCTCGTGCTCGTACGTCTGGTCGAGCTGCTCGTGGCGGAGCGTCAGCCGGTAGGTGCCACGGTCGGCGAGCCAGGCGGCGTCCACGACGCTCGTCTCGGTCCGGAGCGTCGTCGGGACGGGGCCGCGCGCACTGATCCGGTAGAGCTGGTCGTACAGGTCGTCGACCAGGTCGGCGCTGATGCCCTTGTACAGGCCGCGCTGTTCCCGCCCCAGGCGGTCGCGGACGGCCTCGGGCAGCCCGTGGAAGTGGTCCGTGTACTCCGGGCTCGTCATCTCGAGGGTGAGCTTGGTGTCCTCCATCGGGAAGAACCGGGGCGAGCGTGTGATCCAGTCGAGGCGGTAGCCGTCCTGCCGGATGTCCTCGAGCAGTTCGCGGTAGACCTCGGCGGCGGACTGCCCGCTGCCGACAACGGCGATCGATCCGGCGTCGCGGAGGGCGTCGCGGTTCCGCAGGAACTCGGCGGAGTGGACGGCCGGTCCGCCGATCCCGCGCAGCGGGGCGGGGACGGACGGCTCGGTGCCGATGCCCACGACGACGTGGTGTGCGCGGTACGTCTCGGGACCCAGATCGGTCTCGGCGTGCACCGTGAACGTGTCGGTGACCGGGTCGTGCTCGACGGCGGTCACCCGGCGGCCCCACCGCAGGGTGTCGAGCCGGTCGGCGGCCCAGCGGCAGTAGGCGTCGTACTCGCTGCGCAGGGGGTGGAAGTCCTCGCGGATGTAGAACGGGTACAGGCGGCCGGTCTCCTTGAGCCACGCGAGGAACGAGAACGGCGAGGTCGGGTCGGCCATCGTCACCAGGTCGGCGAGGAACGGTACCTGGATCGTGGCGTCGTCGAGCATCATGCCGTGGTGCCAGGCGAAGCCGTCAGCCGCGTCGAGGAAGACCGCGTCGAGGTCGGCGATCGGGTCCGTCAGGCAGGCGAGGCCGAGGTTGAACGGGCCGATGCCGATGCCGACGACGTCGTGCACGGGCTGCTCATCGCGGTTCATCGGTTCGCTCCCTCGGTCTCGGTGGTGGCGGCGCGCACCCGGGCGGCCGTCGCGACGACGTGCTCCAGCGACGCGCGCATCTGCTCCGGCGTCGTCTCCGGGTTGAGCAGTGTGAGCTTGTTGCACGGCCGGCCGTCGATGACCGTCTTGGCGATGAGGACCCGGCCCTCGGCGAGCAGGGCCGAGCGGATCGGGGCGACCAGCGCGTCGGCGGCCTCGTCGGTCATGCCGGCGGGCTGCCAGCGGAACAGCACCGTGCTGAGCTGCGTCGGCGCGACGAGCACCAGGTCCGGGTGCTCCTCGACGATCCGGTGGGTGGCCGCGGCGAGGTCGATGACGGCGTCGAACGCGGCACCGATCGCGTCGGCACCGGTCGCCCGCAGGGTGGCCCAGAGCTTCAGGGCGTCGAACCGGCGGGTGGTCTGCAGCGACTTGTCGACCTGGTTCGGCTCGGCGGCGTCCTCCGGGTTCAGGTAGTCGGCGTACCAGGCGGTGCGGCGCAGGTCCTCCGGGCGCTGCACGAGCAGGGCGCTCGACGACACCGGCTGGAAGAACGACTTGTGCAGGTCGGCGGTCACGCTCCGGGCCCGTTCGACGCCGTCGAGCAGGTGCCGGCGGGTCGGGGACACGAGCAGCCCGCAGCCGTACGCGGCGTCGACGTGCAGCCACACTCCCTCCAGATCACAGACGTCCGCGATCGGCTCGAGCGGGTCGATGACCCCGCGGTCGGTGGTGCCGGCGGTGGCGACGACGGCCATCGGCGTCTGCCCGGCTGCGCGGGCGGCGGCGATCGCCTCGGCGAGGGCAGCGGGCACCATCCGGCCGGCGTGGTCGGTGGCGACGCCGACCACGGCCTCGAGCCCGAGTAGCCGCGCGGACTTCGCGATGGTGAAGTGGGTCTCGGCGGTCGTGAACACCGTGCCGCTGGTACCGAGGGCCTCGCGCGCCAGCAGCAGCGCTTGCAGGTTCGACTGCGAGCCGCCCGAGGTGAAGATGCCGTCCCCCGCGGCGAAGCCGATCCGACCGGCGAGCCAGGCGACGACGTGCCGCTCGATCTCGGTGCCGATGCGGGACTGGTCCCAGGTGTCGACCGACGGGTTCACGGCGGCCAGGACCGACTCGGCGGCGACCGCGGGCAGCGCGACCGGGCAGTTCAGGTGCGCGAGGTACGCCGGGTCGTGGAACCAGACGGCCTCGCGGACGAACAGCTCGTCGAGTTCGGCGAGTGCGCGGTCCGTCCCGAGGGGTTCGGCGTCGAGGTCGACGCCCTGTACCCGGGCCCGGAGGACCTCGGGAGCGGTGTCGGTCGTCGGACGGTCGGCGGCGGCGAAGCGGTCGGCCAGACGGTCCACCGTGGACGTCACGGCGGAGCGGTAGCGCTCGGCGGTGGCGGTGGTCAGGAGTTCGATGGGAGGTGTCACGTTAGGTAAGGCTAACCTCACCAACTGTCATCGTGCCACCCGAACGAGGGGCGCGCCGAACGGCCGGGCGTGTCAGACGCACGTCTGCCGGGCAGCCCGAGCCCCCACCCACCGCGCGGGCCAGGCGTCCGCCGCCGGACGTCAGGCGTTCATGAACTCGCTCGGCTGCAGGGCCCGGCCGACGATGCGCACGTCGCCGATCGACCCGACGAACACATTGTCGAGCGTGCCGCCGTAGCGGTAGCCACCGAGCAGCCACGGCTTGCCGATCGTGCTCAGACCGCGGTTCGGGGTGGACGGGTTCCGCACGACCGGGCACCCGTCGACGTACAGCACGGTGTGCGTCCCGTCGTTCACCACGGCCACGTGCCACCAGGCACCGAGCGGCAACTCGTGTCCCCAGTTCGTCAGTGATCCGTCCTGGCTCGCCGGGTACACGCACCACTGCAGTTCGCGGTCCCCCGACAGGCTCAGCGTCATCGCGGGTTCGTCCGGGTCACCGTCGGCTCCGGTCGCCTTCCCCACCTGGCCGGCGCTCGAGTACTGCGACAGCAGGGCGCTGAACCCGTTCGCACTCGGGTCGAACGTGGTCGGCAGCACGAAGAACGCCTCGACCGTGTAGCCCCGGGGGAAGTGGGTCCGGTTGAGCGGTGCCGTGTCGACGGTCTGCAGGTGGTCGCCGCCGGTCTTGCCGCCCTGCAGCGCGAGGCTGCCGGCGCCCGGCTGGTCGGGGTGGTGCGCCGCCGTCCAGCGCAGCGCCCCTGCGACGGCACCGGTCCGCCGGGCGACCACCAGGTCGTTGCCCTTGCCGCTCTGGTCGCGCACCCGCGTCGTCGGCGCGAGCGCCGCCCCGTCCGGGTTGCCGTCGAACCGCCAGTACGCCAGCGTCCCCGGCACCAGCATGCGTGCCGCCGGCCGGGAGGCCCGTGGTGCGACCGGCGCGAACCCCGCGAAACGCGCGTCGAAGTCCACCGCCATGGTGAAGCGGTCGACGTCGCCACTGAGGTTGACCTCCTGGCTGCGAGCTCGTTCGCGTCGCCGAGACCGCCGGCGAGCAGGAACGGCGACAGCGTCTCGACGTCGATGACGTTCCGCTCGAGGTCGACGTGGTACAGCCGGATCATGGCCGCGCCGCCGTAGTAGCGGTTCTGGTAGTTGGTCAGGTGGAGTGCGACGTCGTGCCCCACGGCGTTCTTCGCCGTCGTGCGGCCCGGACCCCAGTAGTGCCCGTTGAGCGTCAGGAACACCTGGTCGTGCTTCGAGATGAAGGAGTCCCAGAGCTGCTGGCCGTAGGGGTCGAACGCCGCTCCACCGCTGGCGTCCGAGTCGACGAGGGCGTGCGTCGTGAGGATGACCGGAGCGTGCGGCCGGGCCGCGAGCACGGAGCTGGCCCAGGCGAGCCCGCTCGCGCTCGTCCGCCAGTCGAGCGCCAGGACGACCCACTCGCGGCCGGCCGCGGTGAACCGGTGGGCGGTGTTGTAGCCGTCGGGGCTCGAACCGATCCAGCCAGGGGCCTTCCGGAACCGCTGCGGACCGAACACGTCGAGGTACGGGGTGCGGCCGCGCTGGTCGTCGGTCGAGGAGTCGACGTCGTGGTTGCCGGCGAGCACGCTGTAGGGCGCCCCGGCTCGGTCGAGCACGTCGAAGACCGCACCGGACGCGCGCATCTCGGACGCCGCACCGTTCTGCGTCAGGTCGCCGAGGTGCACGAGGAACACCGTGTTGTGCCGGGCCTGCTCGCGGACGACGTACTCGAGCGAGGCGCGCATCGGTGCCTGGTCGACCGCGGCGCCGTCGAACATGTACTGCGTGTCCGGCATCACCGCGACGGTGAAGCGCGGCGAGGTCGTGTCCGGGTGCCACCGTCCGGTGTGGCCGCGCACCACGGCTGCCTGCGCGGCCGCCGCCGATCCGCCGAGCGCTGCCGGAGCCACGGCGGGTGCCGCGGTCAGCGAATCGGCGACGGCCGGGGCGCTGCCGAAGCCGTTCGACGCCCCGAGACCGGCGGCACCGGCGAGTCCGGACCCGACCAGGAAGCCCCGGCGGGAGACCGGGATGCGCTTGCTGCGCTCTCCGGCGTGGTCGTGGGCGTCGTCGCGGTCGTCAGGGCTGTTCTGCACAGCACCGCACCGTACGGATCGCGGGGGAACGCCCCGGGTCCGTTCCGTGAACTCCAGACCGGCCGCGGCTGCCGGTTCGGTGTGGACCGGTGAGGGCTCCTACAGCTTCTCGATCGGGGCGATCTTGATGAGGAGCTTCTTGCGGCCCGCGGAGTCGAACGCGATCTCGGCGATGCGCTTGGCGCCCTGCCCCGTCACCGCGGACACCGTGCCCTCGCCGAAGTCGACGTGCTTGATGCGGTCGCCGGCGACGAGTTCCATGTCGCCGTTGTCGCGCACCTGCCCGGACACCCGGTTCGCCCACTCGGTCTTCGGACGGGTCTTCGAGGCAGCCGCTGCGCGGTCGTACGAGCCGCCGCCCCAGCCACCACCACCGCGGTAGCCACCGCCGCCGCCGCCACCGCCGCCGAAGCCGCCGTCGCGCTTGGCGTTCAGGGCACGGGGCTGCGTGCCACCGCGGCTGTTCGCCATGCCCGGGGACTGCTTCCACTCGATGAGCCCCTCGGGGATCTCCTGCAGGAAGCGCGAGGGCATCGCCACGTTGACGTCACCGAACTGGGCACGGGTCATCGCGAGGGACAGGAACAGGACCTTCTTGGCGCGGGTGATGCCCACGTAGAACAGCCGGCGCTCTTCCGACGGACCGCCGGGCTCGTTGGCGGACATCCGGTGCGGGAGCAGGTCTTCCTCGACGCCGGTCAGGAACACCGCGTCGTACTCCAGGCCCTTCGCGGTGTGCAGGGTCATCAGCGACACCGTGCCCGAGGAGTCGTCGAGCTCGTCCGCCGCGGCGACCAGCGAGACCTCGGTCAGGAAGTCCGACAGCGTGCCCTCGGGGTTGTTCTTCTGGAACTCACGCGTCACGGCCACGAGCTCGTCGATGTTGTCGGCGCGTGCGGCGTCCTGCGCGTCGGGCGACTTCCGCAGGTTGTCGAGCAGCCCGGAACCGTCGAGCAGCTGCGTCAGGGTGTCGACCACCGGCTGTGTCGGGGCCTTCTCGGACACGGCGTCGAGCAGCGCCGCGAACTCCGTGATGGCGTTCCGCACCTTCGGCCCGAACCCGAGCTCGCCCGCGTGTCGCAGGGCGTCACGCATGGTGGTCTCGTGCTCGTCGGCGTAGCGCTGGAGCGTGGTCTCGGTGACCGAGCCGATGCCGCGCTTGGGCACGTTGAGGATGCGGCGCAGCGCCATCGGGTCGGCCGGGTTGGCGACCGTGATCAGGTACGCCATGGCGTCCTTGATCTCGGCACGCTCGTAGAACTTCGTGCCGCCGAGCACCCGGTACGGGATCGCCGCACGGATGAAGATCTCCTCCAGTGCACGGGTCTGCGAGTTGGTCCGGTAGAACACCGCCATGTCGCGGTAGTCCATGCCGTCTTCACGCAGGCGCTGGATCTCGTCGGCGACGAACTGCGCCTCGTCGTGGCCGGTGTACCCGGTGAAGCCGACGATCTTCTCGCCGGCGCCGACGTCGGTGAACAGGCTCTTCGCCTGGCGGTCGAAGTTGTTCGCGATGACGGCGTTCGCCGCGTCGAGGATGTTCTGCGTCGAGCGGTAGTTCTGCTCGAGCAGGATCGTCTTGGAGTTCGGGAAGTCCCGCTCGAACTCGACGATGTTGCGGATGTCCGCCCCGCGGAAGGCGTAGATGGACTGGTCGGAGTCACCGACCACCGTCAGGGACGCGGGGGCGATCGAGCCGTCGGTCTCGCGCATCCGGGCGACGTGCTGGCCGGAGTCCTCGAGCTTGTCGACCTGTTCGACCGGCACCGGGCGGGTGAGCTCGCGGATCAGGGCGTACTGGGCGTGGTTCGTGTCCTGGTACTCGTCGACCAGGATGTACCGGAAGCGGCGCTGGTACAGGGCGGCGACGTCCGGGAAGGCCCGGAACAGGAACACCGTCTGCCCGATGAGGTCGTCGAAGTCGAACGCGTTCGCCCGGCGGAGTTCGTTCGTGTAGCGCCGGAACACCTCGGTGAACATGACCTCTTGCGGGTCGTTCACGTTGATGTTGCGCGCGTAGGTGTCGATGTCCTGCAGCTCGTTCTTGAGCTTCGAGATCTTCGACGCCGCGGCACCGACGGTCAGCCCGAGGGAGTCGGCCTCGAGCTCCTTGATGATCCGCTTCAGCAGCGCCTTGGAGTCGGCGGAGTCGTAGATCGTGAACGACTGCGGGAACCCGAACCGCTCGGCTTCGCGCCGCAGGATGCGCACGCACGCCGAGTGGAACGTGGAGATCCACATCCCCTCGGCCTCGCCACCGACCAGGGCCCGGACGCGCTCGCGCATCTCGGCGGCGGCCTTGTTCGTGAACGTGATCGCCAGGATCTGCGACGGCCAGGCTTCGCGGTTGGCGAGCAGCAGCGCGATGCGGCGGGTGAGCACGCTCGTCTTGCCGGAACCGGCGCCGGCAACGATCAGCAGGGACTCGCCGCGGTACTCGACGGCTTCCTTCTGCTGGGGGTTCAGACCCGCGGTGAACGGGTCTTCGTACGCGCGGGCACCGGCGCCCGGCTCGGGCGTCGATTCGAAGGGGTCGAGCACGATCGTCATGTTCGGGACATTCTAGGCGAGACCCCCGACAGCGACCTCGTGCGGCAGGATGGCGCCGTGGCGATCACACCGGACCGACCTGACGTCTTCGTGCTCCCTGCGACGTCGGCCGCGGTCCCCACCACCCAGGACGTCCTCTGCATCCTGCCTCCGGACGGGCGCGACGACCCCGCCGCGATCGTCGAGAGCCACCGTCGGGTCCGTGCTCAGCGGTCTCGACAGGACACGGCGGGGTGCCTGGTCCCGCTGTCGGTCGGCCTGGTCACCGCTGGGCTGTGCCTGGCCGTACTCGGGGCCCTCGCTGCGTCGACGTTCCCGAGGAGTGCCCGGCTCCTCGTCGCCGTCGTGGTGTTCCTCGTCGTCTCGTCCGCCGTCGCGGTCCTCGTCGATCGACGGCGGCGCCGACAGCCACCGGTGCAGGCCCTCCCGGTGACACCGATCGACCCTCGGGTCGCCCGTCTCGCGCCCGGGGACCTGCCCGCGGCCGAGGTCATCCGTGCCTCGGCAGTCCTGCAGGCGCTCGACCGTGCGCGTGCCGACCTCCGGAAGGGCGAACACGACGCCGACCTGACGGACGCGCAACGGACGGTCTCGCCCGGCGACCGGAGCTCGTGGTTCTACCGGCCCGAGGACCTGGCCGGGCTCCGCGCCGCTGCCACGTCCGCACGCGAGGAGGCCCTCGAGGCCCTCCGGTCAGCCGGCATCCCGCTCGAGGCGCTCGAGGACTGACCGGGCACGCACCGCCAGGTCGGGGTGGTCGGCGAACACCCCGTCGAGTCCGGTGCGGATCACGGACGTGAACCACCGCTCCCAGTCGCCGAAGGCCGCGACGTCGCCGCCACGACGCAACGGCGACGGCAGGAACCGGTTCTCCGGCCGGAGAGTCCACGCGTACACCGCGAGCCCGGCGGCATGGGCGCGGTCGACGATCGCGCTGCGCACCGGCGTCGGGTCGTCGAGCGCGACGCTGTCGACGCCGGCCATCAGGGTGCCGAGGTCGACGCTGATGCCGTGGAACTCGGTCGCGAACGACGCGAGCGCGTCCTCGGAGCGCTCGGCGGCGTAGGTGGGGGCGAGCGATCCGTGGGACGCGACCTCGTCCGCGGCGCTGCCACGGGCCTCCTGGAGGTACACGAGCCGACCACCGGTCCCCCGTTCGCGCAGGTCGCGCAGCACGCCCTTCTCGAAGCTCTCCACCGTGAGCCGCTCGTCCTGCCGCCACCCGGCCTCGCCGAGCGCGGCGTCGACGAGTGCACCCATCGGGAACCCGGCGCGGTCGAAGGACGCGGCGTGCTTCACCTCGGCGACGAGCCCGAC
This sequence comes from Curtobacterium sp. MCLR17_043, assembly GCF_003224215.1. Taxonomy (NCBI): domain Bacteria; kingdom Bacillati; phylum Actinomycetota; class Actinomycetes; order Micrococcales; family Microbacteriaceae; genus Curtobacterium; species Curtobacterium sp. MCLR17_043. Next base: position 190,465 of record NZ_QKLH01000001.1, read on the forward strand.
CGGGCGGGGCGCCGCGTCGAGGATCGCGAGCAGGTCGACGAGCCGCAGGATCGGTTGCGCACCGTCGTGCTCGGCGGATCCCGGACGCAGCACCGGCAGGCGCTCGCGGGTGCGGAGCGTCTGCAGCTCGGCCCACGTGAAGTCCTCGGTGAACCAGCCGGTCAGGGTCTGGCCGTCGACGGTCTTCGTCGTGCGCAGGTGCCGGAACTCGGGGTGGTCGGCGACGTCCGTGGTGCCCGAGACCTCGTTCTCGTGCCGGAGCACCAGCACGCCGTCCTTCGTGGGCACCAGGTCCGGTTCGATCGCGTCGGCGCCGAGTTCGATCGCGAGCTCGTACGCGCTCCGCGAGTGCTCGGGACGGTAGCCGGACGCACCGCGGTGGGCGATCACGAGGGTCATGGCGCGACCCTACTGGCCGCGGGTGACCAGCGGGGCGCCTGTGTCGCGGGACACACCCGGCGCTCCGAGGCCCGTCGTTCCCAGCGACGACGCCGACCATCGCCGCATGACCGTCCGTTCGCTCTCCACCGCCGTCGAGGCCCGGATCGACCGCGCCGCTCGCCGCCTGCTCGACGCCGGGCATCAACCGCACCGGCCCGTCCGGGTGTTCGTCACCGAGTTCCTGGTGTTCGGCGCGAAGCAGGCCTGGGCGTGCGCGTTCGGGGCGCTGCTGCTCGCGACCATGGCGGTGGTGCACCTGACCGTGCCCGCGGCGATGCGGAACGACGTCCTGACGATCGCGGCCGTGCTGCTGCAGGTCGGGATGCTCGTGTTCGGGCTCGAGACCGTGCGGGAGCTCCGGGTCGTCCTGCTGTTCCACGTCGTCGGGACCGCGATGGAGGTGTTCAAGACCCACATGGGCTCGTGGACCTACGAGTCGAGTGGGCTGTTCGTCGTCGCCGGGGTGCCGCTGTTCTCGGGGTTCATGTACGGCGCCGTCGGGTCGTACATGGTGCGGGTCTACCGGCTGTTCGACCTGCGGTTCGACCGGTACCCGCGGCAGTGGCTGCTGGCGGTCGTGGCGGGCGGGATCTACCTGAACTTCTTCGGCCACCACTTCGTCGCCGACGCCCGGTACGTGCTGCTCGCGCTCGTGCTGCTGCTCTTCGCCCGCACGACCATGCACGTTCGGATCCACCGGGCGACGCTGCGGATGCCCGTGCTCGTGGCGATGGCCCTCGTCGCGGTGTTCATCTGGGCGGCGGAGAACGTCGCGACCTGGGCCGGAGCGTGGAGCTACCCGGCGCAGCTCGCGGTGTGGCAGCCGGTGGCGCCGACGAAGATCGTGGCGTGGTTCCTGCTCATGACGATCTCGGTCGCGCTCGTCACGTGGCTCTACCCGGCGCTGCCGTCGGGACGGGCGCGCTCGACGGGCTCGACGGCGGACTCTCGACGTCCTCGGGGCGCGCGTGCAGCGGGCGACCCTAGGCTTCCCTCGACGGAGCCCGCTGGGCCCGCGTCCGCTCGCCGCGAATCCTCAGCCTTCCGCGACCGAGCGCCCCTAGGCTGAGAGGACTCGAATCTCCTAGGAAGAGGACACCATGGCCTTCAAGCCCGGTTTCGACCAGTCCCCCGCCTTCAACGCACAGGGGGCAAACACCTGGGGCGGGCGCGGTGCTGGTCAGCAGCAGGCCGGCTGGGGACAGACCCCGCAGCAGGCCCAGGGCGGCATGACCCCCGAGCAGCTGCAGTACATGTACGACCGCCCGACTGCGTCCCCGGTGGACACCGACCGCATGTCGTACGAAGACACCATCGTCAAGACGCTGCTCGCGTTCGGCGTGCTCGTCGTCGGCGCGGTGGCCGGTTGGAACCTGCCGCCGGTCGTCTGGATCGTCGCGGCGGTCGTCGGCCTCGTGCTCGGCCTCGTGAACACCTTCAAGAAGAAGCCGTCACCGGGTCTGATCCTGACGTACTCGTTCGTCCAGGGTCTGTTCGTCGGTGGCATCTCCGGCGCGTACAACTCGATGTGGGGTGGCATCGTCACCCAGGCGGTGTTCGGGACGCTCGGTGTCTTCGCCGTGACGCTCGCGCTGTTCGCATCGGGCAAGGTCCGCGCGACACCGAAGGCCACGCGCTTCTTCCTCGTCGCGATGGTCGGGTACATGGTGTTCTCGCTCATCAACCTGGTCCTGATGTGGACCGGAGTGACGGACACGGCGTTCGGCGCACTCGGGATCACGATCTTCGGCATCCCGCTCGGTGTGATCATCGGCATCCTCGTCGTGGTGATGGCGGCCTACTCGCTGATCCTCGACTTCGACCAGATCCAGACCGGTGTCCGTCGTGGCGCTCCCCGGATCTACGCCTGGACCGCGGCGTTCGGCCTGATCGTGACGATCGTCTGGCTGTACCTCGAGATCCTGCGCATCCTCGCCATCGTCGCGAGCAGCTCGCGCAACTAGTACCACCGCACACACGAAGGGCCCCGGCGCTGCCGGGGCCCTTCGTCGTTCCCGGGCCGGTGGAAGCGAGAGCGGCGGCCGGCGGTCCCGGCAGCGGCCCCAGTGGTCACAACACCCCGCCGAACGACCGTCGAGTGGTCACGAAGTGTCGCCCGGGCCGGGGCCAGCCGACAGTTCGTGGCCCCTCGGCACCGGGCCCGCGGGGTGTCGTGACCACTCGACGGCCCCGGCAGCACCCACGCCCACAACTCCAGCCGCCCGAGGTCGCACAACACGCCGCACGCGCAGCGCCCGGGTCGCGCGGACTGCCGTCACACGTCCCGGCAGACGGCAGTTCGTGCGACTCCGGCACCGACCCCGGCGCCGCCCACGGACGCACGAAGGCCCGGCACGCGTGACGCGTACCGGGCCTTCCGTTGCTCAGGGGAGCCCTACTCCCACTCGATCGTCCCCGGCGGCTTCGACGTGACGTCGAGCACGACCCGGTTGACGTCGGGCACCTCGTTCGTGATGCGGTTCGAGATCTTCGCGAGGGTGTCGTACGGCAGACGCGTCCAGTCGGCGGTCATGGCGTCCTCGGACGAGACCGGACGGAGCACGATCGGGTGCCCGTAGGTCCGGCCGTCGCCCTGCACGCCCACGGAGCGGACGTCGGCGAGCAGCACGACCGGGCACTGCCAGATCTCCTGGTCGAGGCCGGCCGCGGTGAGCTCTTCGCGGGCGATCTTGTCGGCCGCGCGGAGCAGTTCGAGCCGCTCCTTCGTGACCTCGCCGACGATGCGGATCCCCAGGCCCGGGCCGGGGAACGGCTGACGACCGACGATGACCTCGGGCAGCCCGAGCTCGCGGCCGACCGCGCGGACCTCGTCCTTGAACAGGGTGCGCAGCGGCTCGACGAGCTCGAACGTCATGTCCTCGGGCAGGCCGCCCACGTTGTGGTGCGACTTGATGTTCGCGGTGCCCGCTCCGCCGCCGGACTCGACGACGTCGGGGTAGAGCGTGCCCTGCACGAGGAACTTGACCTCGGCATCAGAGTCGGAAGCCTGGGCCTCGAGCACGAGTGCCTCGGCTGCGCCCTCGAACGTGCGGATGAACTCCCGCCCGATGATCTTGCGCTTCTGCTCGGGGTCGCTCACGCCGGCGAGGGCGTCGAGGAACTGCTGCTCGGCGTCGATCGTGATGAGCCGGACACCGGTGGAGGCGACGTAGTCCTCTTCCACCTGCTTCCGCTCGTCGGCACGCAGGAGCCCGTGGTCGACGAAGACGCAGGTCAGCTGGTCGCCGACGGCCTTGTGCACCAGGGCTGCGGCGACGGCTGAGTCGACACCACCGGAGAGCCCGGCGATGACCCGCGCGGAGCCGACCTGCTCGCGGATGCGGGCGACCTGCTCCTCGATGACGTTGCTGGAGTTCCAGTCGCCGGGCAGACCCGCGGCTCGGTGCAGGAAGTTCTCGAGCACGGCCTGGCCGTACACGGAGTGCTTCACCTCGGGGTGCCACTGCACGCCGTAGAGCTTGCGCTCGTCGGACGCGAACGCCGCGACGGGCGTCGATGCGCTCGAGGCGAGCACCTCGAAGCCGGCCGGTGCCTTGGCCACGGAGTCGCCGTGCGACATCCACGTCACCTGGTCCGCCGGCTGGTCGCCGAGCAGGGTGCTGGTGCCGGGGGCGAGGGTCACGTCGGTGGCGCCGTACTCGCGCAGACCGGTGTTCGCGACCTCGCCACCGAGGGCGGTCGCCATGGCCTGGAAGCCGTAGCAGATGCCGAGCACGGGGACGCCGAGGTCGAGGATGTCACCGTCGAGGGACGGCGCGCCTTCTTCGTACACGGACGACGGACCACCGGACAGCACGATGGCTGCCGGGTCCTTGGCGCGGACCTCGTCCGCGGTGATGGAGTGCGGCACGATCTCGCTGTAGACGTTCGCTTCACGGACCCGACGCGCGATGAGCTGCGCGTACTGGGCCCCGAAGTCGACGACGAGGACGGGACGCTGTTCGGTCTCGCTCACCGAGCGGCCTCCTTCTCACGCTGCTGGGCAGCGATCAGCTCGTGGTAGGTGTCCATGGCCCGCTGCTGCATGCGGTGTTCGACCACGAAGGACATGAACGGGATGATGCCCCCGAGGGCGATGAGCAGGAAGCGCGACGGCCTCCAGCGCATGATGCTCCACAGACGGAAGTCCGTGAAGAGGTAGAGCACGTACAGCCAGCCGTGGGCGATGAGGATCGCAATCGACAGGTTGAACGTGCCCGGGGTCTCGCCCGCCGTGCCGTTGGGCACGAAGAACGGACCGTTGCCGAGCTGCATCTCGAGCTGCAGCGGCGTGTACTTGATGATGACCTCGACCACCAGGGCGAGCAGCAGCACACCGGTGATGTACGCCGAGACGCGGTACCACTTCACCGCCCCCGGGATCTTGGGGATGTCACGGGTTCGGACGGTCAGGGCCATGCCGGCAATCCTACCGTCGGAGCGCGTCGGCTTCGGTGGCGAGCGCTGCCTCGCGCTCCTCTTCCTGCTCGCGCTCCCAGGCGTCCTTCACGAACCGGTACCAGAGGAACACGGCGAAGCCGGCGAAGACGACCCACTCGATCGCGTAGAACAGGTTGAGCCAGTCGAACTGGACCTCGCGCGACGGTGCGCGGTCGGCGATGGTGCCGAGGTCGGCGGCCTTCGCGGTGGTGCCGTCGGCGACGACGTACCCGAGGTACATGCGGTCGTCGAAGGCCTGCCAGGTGTTCACGAACCGGGCGGGGGCGACGGCGGAGTACTCGCCCTTCTTGTAGGCGTCCTGGTCGGGCGACTCCGCCGGGTAGTAGCGGCCCTGGATCGTGAGCGTCTGGCCGTCCGCCAGGCGCTCGCCCCCGGCGACGGCGGCCGACCGCTGGTCGGACCACCCGATGACGACCGGGAGGCTCGCCCCACCGTCCGAGTCCACCAGGTGTCCGACGGTCTGGTACTTCCCACCCCCGGTGCGGCCGGTCAGGACGGTGGTGTCGTCGGCGACGAAGGTCCCGGTGACGGTGACCTTCTGCCCGGCGAGACTCTCGCTGACGGGGCGCTCGGGGGTGGTGACCGCCTCGAGCGTGCGGCGGGTCTCGGTGGTCGCCGGCAGGGGCTTGCCGTTGGCGATCGACCGCTCCAGCTGCCACTTGCCCAGCCCGGCGAACACCGCCGCCAGCACGAGCGCCAGCAGCAGCAGCGCGATCCACCTCGGTCGTCGGGCAACGGCCCACATCTGTATCAGTACTCCGGATCGCGCTGTCGGACCGGGCGCTCGGGGCGCTCGGCGGGGATCTCGACCGGCGACGTCACGGGGGCGGACGTCGGCTCGGACCCCTCATTGTCTCGCTCGTCCCTGCCAGCTGCCTCGACGAGCGCGAACTCCTCGGCGAACTGGCGGTCCCGCTCGGCCTTCCGCGCCGCGGCGGTCGCGTCCGCCTCGGCCTCGGCCGCTTCGGCGCTCTCGGCGGCGGCTGCCGCGGCGACGGCGCGTCGGCCACCCAGGCGTCCGCGCAGGCGGATGAGCCGGCCCGGGCGCACCACGAGGCGGCCGATCCGGTCCGAGTTCACCGCGAGCAGCGGCCCGAGGACGGCCATGCAGAGGACGTAGAGGCCCGCGAAGGCGGTGATCCGCGCCTCCAGCCCGGCGGCAGCCGACAGCGTCGCGAGGATCAGCGCGAACTCGCCACGGTTCACCAGGATGACGGCGGTGTTGATGCCCTGCTGGACGTTGAAGCCGTTCATCCGCGCGACGATCTGGCCGGCGACCGCGTTGAGCACGACCGTCATGCCGATCGCGCCGAGGACGGGCCAGAGCACCTCGCCGAAGGTCGACAGGTCGAGGCCGAGCCCGAAGTTGACGAAGAAGAACGCGGCGAAGACGTCGCGCATCGGCAGGGCGAGCTGTTCGATGCGGTCGCGGTACCGGGTCGCTCCGCAGAGCAGGCCGATGACGAAGGCACCGATGGCGTCGGTCACGCCGAGCAGGTCGCCGATGCCACCGAACATGACCGCGAGTCCGAAGAACAGCACCGTGAACAGCTCGTCGTCACGGGTGGCGAAGATCTTCGAGACCCACTTGCCCGCGAAGCGCGCGAGCGTGAACATCACGATGAGGAACCCGAACGCCAGTGCCAGCTTGCCGACGACGGCCCAGACGTTGGTGTCGCCGGAGAGCACGACCGAGACGATCGCCAGGTAGACGGCGATGAAGACGTCCTCGATCACGGTGACACCGAGGATCATCGGGGTCTCGTCGTTCGCCAGGCGCCGGAGCTCGATGAGGAGCTTCGTCACGATGGCGCTCGAGGACGTCGCCGTCATGCCCGCGATGATCAGGGCTTCTCGGGTGCCCCAGCCGAGCGAGAACCCGAAGGCGAACCCCACGCCCATGTTGATGACGACGTAGGTGCCGCCCGACACCAGGAGCTTGCCGGCGTTGCCGTAGAACTCCTCTTGGTCGAACTCGAGCCCGAGGTTGAACAACAGCAGGATGAGCCCGAACGTCGCGATGAGCTCGATGGTGTGGGATTCGACGCTCAGCCCGAACCACGGGGTGTTCGGACTCGCGACGAGTCCGACCACCATGTAGATCGGGATGGCCGGCAGACCGATGGTCTTGCCGAGCCGGCCCAGGACGTAGGCGATGACGAAGAGCACACCGATGGTGAGCAGCTCACCACCCAGGTGCATGCGCTAGCTCTTCCGCGGGGCCTCGGCCGAGGCGGCCGCAAGCTCTCCGCTGCGGTAGAAGGAGAACGCCTTGGCGACCTTCTCGGGGGATCCGGCGACGACGATCGTGTCGCCCGGGAAGACGACGAAGTCCGACGAGGGCGCCGGGTTGGCGCTGTCGCCACGGACCACGGCGACGACGGTCAGGCCGATGAAGCCCGAGTCGTGCAGGTCGCCGAGGGGCTTGCCCGCGATGGCGTCGTCGTAGTCGACGGAGAACCAGTCGATGGACAGTCCCGGGATCTCGTCGAGCTTGTCGAGGCCCTCGGTGATCCGGGTGCCGCCGAGGAGTTCGGCGAGCGTGTGCGCTTCGTCCTCGCTGAGACGCAGCGAGACCTTCTCGGACTTGTCCGCGCCGTCGGAGACGTCGGCGAACGAGATGAGGTCGGAGTGCCCCGACCGGTGCGTGATGACACCACACTTGCCACCGTCGTCGGTGTAGAAGCTGTGCAGCACGCCGACTCCGGGGAGTTTGACGCGATGGACGTCGACCATGATGGCTCCCTCTTCGAGTACCCCCATGCTAACCACCCGGTGGTCCCGCGCATTCCGCGCACTACTGTTCTGTGGATGGGGAGAACACGGATCGTCGTCGCCGTCGTCGGGGTGCTGGTCGTCGCGCTGTACGCAGCGCTGCTGGCGGTGGACGCACTGGTGCTGGACCCGCTCGCCGCGGTCCCCGGTGCGACCCTGGCGGAGATCCACGCCGAGCTCTCGGAGCAGGGCTTCTCGGTCGGAGCGGACATCGCGACCGTCATCGGGATCGCCGTCGTCGGTGTCCTGTTCGCCGCGGGGCTGTCGGTGCTGCTGCTCATCACCCGGGCGAGGGCGCACGTCATCGCGGCAGTGCTGCTCGCCGTCGTCGTGATGGGGACGCCGATGTCGTTCGTGGCGGCGATCGCCCTCGGCATGGACGTCGCGGACGCCTACGGGGTCGGCGGCGGTGCCCACACGATCTGGTCGGGCGTGCTCTACGTGACGAGCCTCGTCGCGCTGATCGCGATCCCGGTGGTGCTCGTGGTCGGCCAGGCGGCGCACGTGCGCCGCGCCGCCCTGCGGGCGCACGCCGCCTGACGGACGTACCACGGGCCTCCAGTCCGGTCTTCCGTCCTTCCGGTCTGGAGGCGCGGGTGGAATCCGCAAGACGCCGTCGTCTTGTCGAGACGCCTCGTCGACACCGAGACGCCGCCGGATCCGGCGGCGTCTCGACGGCCAGACGGCGTCAACACGACACGACGGCGTCTTGTTCAACCCGCAGACGCCGGCTTCTCGGTGACACGACGGCGTCTGCTGGCCTCGCTACTCCGGCTCGCTCGTCTTCTCGCCGACGACCTGCTCGTCGGACGCCTTCGCGCCCTCGGCGCCGTCCGAACGGCCGCCGCCCACGACCACGTCGTCCTCGTCGAAGCCGAACGCGATGTCCGGGGCCTCGAGCCGCACGCGGTCCGCGCTCTCGTCGTCGGGCTGCAGCTGCGACTCCCGTTCGGCGGCGACGCGCTTCAGGTAGTTCGCGACCTCGTGCTCGGTCGTCTCCTGGTCCCAGCCGAGCACGTCCGCCATGAGCTTCGCGGCGACGGGCGCCGCTGACTCGCCGCGGTCCCACGCCTCGATGGAGATGCGGGTGCGACGGGCGAGGACGTCCTCCAGGTGCAGGGCGCCCTCGTGCGAGGCGGCGTAGACGACCTCGGCGCCGATGTAGTCGTCGGCTCCCGGCAGCGGTTCGGCGAGTGCCGGGTCCTGCTCGACGAGCTGCAGCACCTCGGTCGCGAGGGTCCCGTACCGGTTGAGCAGGTGCTCGATGCGGACCTTGTGCACGTTGAAGCTCCGTGCGGTGCGGGCGCGTCGGTTCCACGCGGCGGGGTAGCCCTCGGCGCCGAGGAGCGGGATGTCCTCGGTCGTCGACTCCGGGATCCTGCCGTCCATGGCCGCGACGGCCTCGTCGATGGCGTCCTTGCCCATCACCCGGTAGGTGGTCCACTTGCCGCCGGCGACCACGACGAGCCCGGGCACGGTGTGCGCGACGACGTGCTCGCGGCTGAGCTGCGAGGTCTGGTCGGACTCCCCCGCCAGCAGCGGGCGGAGTCCGGCGTAGACGCCCTCGACGTCCTCGCGGGTGAGCGGGACGGCGAGCACCTTGTTGACGTGCTCGAGGATGTAGTCGATGTCCGCCGCGGTCGCTGCGGGGTGCGCCTTGTCGAGGTACCAGTCGGTGTCGGTCGTGCCGACGAGCCAGTGCCGACCCCACGGGATGACGAAGAGCACGCTCTTCTCGGTGCGCAAGATCATGCCCGTGTTCGACTGGAACCGGTCACGGGGGATGACGAGGTGGACGCCCTTCGACGCCCGCACCTTGAACTGGCCGCGGGTGCCGATCATCGCCTGGGTGTCGTCGGTCCAGACACCGGTGGCGTTGACGACCTGCTTCGCGCGGATCTCGAACCGCTCGCCGGTCTGGATGTCGTGGGCCTGCGCGCCGACCACGCGCTCCCCGACCTTGATGAACCCCTCGATGCGGACGCGACTCGCTGCCTCAGCGCCGTACGAGGCGGCGGTGCGCACGAGGGACGCGACGTAGCGCGCGTCGTCGACCTGGGCGTCGTAGTACGTCATGCCGCCGACGAAGGCGTCCTTCTTGAGGCCGGGCATGTTCCTGAGCACCTGCTTCCGGCTGAGGTGCCGGTGGTGCGGGACGCCGGGCGGACGGCCGCCGGACCAGCTGAACACGTCGTACATCGCCATGCCGATCCCGATGTAGAAGCGCTCCCAGACCCGGTGGTTGAGCGGGTAGAGGAAGCGCACGGGCTTCACCAGGTGCGGGGCGATGCGCTGGAGCAGCAGGCCGCGCTCGATGAGGGCCTCGCGGACGAGTGCGAAGTTGAGCTGCTCGAGGTAGCGGATGCCGCCGTGCACGAGCTTCGACGAGCGGCTCGAGGTCCCCGAGCCCCAGTCGCGGGCCTCGACGATGCCGACGCTCAGGCCGCGGGTCACGGCATCGAGCGCACTGCCCGCACCGACGATCCCGCCGCCCACGACCAGGACGTCGAGCTCCTTGGTCTTCAGCGTCTCGATCGCGGCCGCACGTTCGTCCGGCCCGAGCTTCGCCGCGGGGTCGAACCCCACGCCGGGCGCCACGTCACGCGGACGTCCGGCCGTGCTGGTCTGCTTCGTCGTGCTGGACTTGGCCATCGTCGCCTCCGGGTCACGGTCGGCGCCGTGGCGTCACCCGGGTTCGTGCCCGGGTGCCACCGTCACTGGTGGTACGGCGCCACGACCACTTCTACTCGCTGGAACTCCTTGGCGTCGGAGTATCCCGTCGTCGCCATCGAGCGACGCAGGGCACCGACCAGGTTGGCGCGGCCGTCGTGGGTCGGCGTCGGACCGTTCAGGACGTTCTCGAGCGGGGCGATCGTGCCCACCTCGACCCGGCGGCCGCGGGGCAGCTCGGGGTGGTGCGCCTCGGCACCCCAGTGGTAGCCGCCACCCGGGGCCTCGGTCGCACGGGCGAGCGCGGTGCCGAGCATGACGGCGTCGGCACCCACGGCGATGGCCTTGACGATGTCGCCCGCGGTGTCGAGCCCGCCGTCGGCGATGACGTGCACGTACCGGCCGCCCGACTCGTCGAGGTAGTCACGACGGGCACCGGCGACGTCCGCGACGGCGGTGGCCATCGGGGCGTGGATGCCGAGCGCGGCGCGGGTGGTCGACGCTGCGCCGCCACCGAAGCCGACGAGCACGCCGGCGGCACCGGTGCGCATGAGGTGCAGCGCCGACGTGTACGTCGAGGCACCGCCCACGATCACCGGGACGTCGAGCTCGTAGATGAACTTCTTGAGGTTGAGGGGTTCCTCGGTCTGGGAGACGTGCTCGGCCGAGACCGTGGTGCCGCGGATGACGAACAGGTCGACACCGGCGTCGACGACCGTCTTCGAGAACTCCTGGGTGCGCTGCGGGCTGAGCGAACCGGCGACCGGCACCCCGGCTGCGCGGATCTCGGCCAGGCGTGCGGTGATCAGCTCGGCCTTGATCGGCTCGGAGTAGATCTCCTGCATGCGCTTCGTGACGTTGCCGTCGGTGAGCGACTTGATCTCGTCGTAGTACGGGGTCGGGTCCTCGTAGCGGGTCCACAGACCTTCGAGGTCGAGCACACCGAGGATGCCGAGCTTGCCCATCTGGATGACCGTCGCCGGCGAGGACACGGAGTCCATCGGCGCCGACAGGATCGGCGACGCGAACGTGAACGCGTCGATCGACCACTGCACGCTGACGTCGCGCGGGTCACGCGTCCGCCTGGAGGGGACCACCGCGATGTCGTCGAACGCGTACGCCCGACGTCCGCGCTTGCCTGCACCGATCTCGACTTCGCTCACTCGGACAGCCTACCGGGCGGGCTCTGCGGCGTGCACGGGCCGGACGGTGCGGGCGGAGACGTCACGGCGGAGCCGTCAGCGCGGACGCCGCGGGGCCCGTCGGCGCTTCCGGAGCGCCCGCAGCACGAAGCCGAGCAGGAGCGCGAGCACCACGAGGACGACGAGCAGCACGGCCGCGACCTTGACGAGCAGCGCCGCCCCGACGAAGAGCGCGATGAACACGAGCCAGACGAGGGCGTCGAGCACGAGGGGTCCGGAGGTGCGCACCCGCGGAACGATACCGACCCGCGCGGGGCGAGCCGCGCCTCCTGGCCGGGTGCGACGGACGACACCGTCGTCAACGGAAGACGCCGTCGTCAGCGCAGGACACCGCCACGCCGTCGCGACGCCGCCGAATTCCGAGGCGTCTCGACGGGACCGCGGCGTTGACGGAACACGACGGCGTCATGCGACCACAGCCATGCAACCAGGGGCGAGTAGCGCCTCCTGGCCGGGTACAGGAGCGGGGCCGTGCGGCGCGAAGCGACCACGCACGGCCCCACCCGTCACGGATACCACCCCCACAGCGGTACCCGTAGCCGACGACAGCGCTAGCGCTGTGCGTCGACGTCCTTGGCGAGCGTCCCCAGGTAGAGCTCGATGACCTTGGGGTCGTCAGCGAGTTCCTTCCCGGTGCCCGAGTACGCGTTCTTCCCCTGGTCGAGCACGTACCCACGATCGCAGATCTGCAGACAGCGTCGCGCGTTCTGCTCCACCATGATGATCGACACACCGGCCTTGTTGATCCGGCGGGTCCGCAGGAACGTCTCGTCCTGGCGCACGGGGGACAGTCCGGCGCTCGGCTCGTCGAGCAGCAGCACCTTCGGGTCCATCATCAGCGCACGGGCCATCGCGACGGACTGCCGCTCACCACCCGAGAGCGATCCGGCCCGCTGGTTCCGCCGCTGCGCGAGGACCGGGAACAGGTCGTAGATGACCTCAAGGCGCTCGGCGAACTTCCGGGGCCGCAGGTACAGCCCCATCTGCAGGTTCTCCTCGATGGACAGCGAGGGGAACACGTTGTTCGTCTGCGGCACGAAGCCGACACCGGCCTGCACGAGCTTGTTCGCCTTGAGGTTCGTGATGTCGTCACCCTGCAGGGTCACCGAACCCTCGCGGATGGACACGAGCCCGAACAGCGCCTTCAGGAGCGTCGACTTGCCCGCACCGTTCGGCCCGATGATGCCGATGAGCTCGCCCGGGTAGCAGTCCAGGTCGCAGCCGTTCAGGATGTTCACGCCCGGCAGGTAGCCGGCGACGAGGTTCTTCGCGCTGAGCACCGGCTCGCGTTCCAGCGTGGCCGCCGGGGACGGACTGGAGGCACTGCTCGCGTTCGTGGGGTCCGTTGCGTCCGTCATCGGGTCGTCTCCTCTGCTGCGTCCTCTTCGGCGACTTCCTCCGCCAGTTCCTCGAAGGTCTCCTCGGTGAGGAGCGAGTCGTCACCCAGGTCGGTGTCGTGGTGCGCACCGAGGTAGGCGTCGATCACGGCCTGGTCGTCCATCACCGTGTCCGCCGGGCCCTCGGCCACGACCTTGCCCTCGGCCATCACGACCACCCAATCCGAGATGTGCCGGACCATGTGCATGTCGTGCTCGACGAAGAGCACGGTCATGCCGTCGTCGCGCAGGGACTGGATGTGCCCGAGGAGCGACTGGGTGAGCGCGGGGTTCACACCGGCCATCGGCTCGTCGAGCATGATCATCGTCGGGTCGGACATCAGCGCCCGGGCCATCTCGAGCAGCTTGCGCTGTCCGCCGGACAGCGAACCTGCGTAGTCGTCCGCCTTCGTGTCGAGCTTGAACCGGGCGAGGAGGTCCTCGGCCTTGGCCGTGATCTCGCGCTCCCGCTTCGCCCACACCGGCTTGACCAGGGCGGCGAAGAAGTTCTCGCCGGGCTGGTCGCGGGCACCGAGGAGCATGTTCTGCATCACGGTGAGCCGCGACAGCGCCTTGGTCAGCTGGAAGGTGCGGACCATGCCCTTGTTCGCGATGTGCGTCGCGCTCGTCTTCTGCAGCGTGGCGCCGTTGAACTGCGTCTTCGCACCCGGGCTCGGCTTGTCGAACCCGGTGAGCAGGTTGAAGAACGTGGTCTTGCCGGCGCCGTTCGGGCCGATGAGGGCCGTGATGGAGCCGCGCTGGACCTCGAGGTGGTCGACGTCCACGGCGGTCATGCCCCCGAAGCGGCGGGTGACGTCGTCGACGGTGAGGATCGGGTCGGCCTTGGGGTGGTCGTAGGTCTCAGACACTGAACGTCAGCTCCTTCTTGTTGCCGAGCAACCCCTGTGGACGGAACACGATGAGCAGCATGAGCGCGACGCCGACGAGCACGTACGAGAACTGCTCGGCCTGCTGCGCGTTCATGATCGAGTCGGGGATGAAGTCGCCGGCCAGCGTGCGGATGAAGAGCCGGACGACGAAGAAGAGCACGGCTCCGAGCACCGGTCCGAACACCGTCGCCGCACCACCGAGGATGAGCGCCGTCCAGATGAAGAACGTCATCGAGCGGCCCATGGCGTCCGGTTGCACAGAGCTCGGCAGCACGTAGATGATGCCCGCGATCGCACCGAGCGCCCCACCGAACACGAGCGCCTGCATCTTGTACGAGTAGACGTTCTTGCCGAGCGAGCGGACGGCGTCCTCGTCCTCGCGGATGGCCTTCACCACGCGGCCCCACGGGCTGCGCATGAGCAGGAAGAGCACCAGGGTGAACAGGGCGACCATTGCCCACGCCGCGATGCGGATCCACCAGCCGTTGACGCCGTTGTTCGCGTACGTGAACCACAGGATCGTGGTGGTGCCGTCGGGCAGCGGGCTGAGGGCGGTGAACGGGTCGCGGTAGCTCGACCCGGTGATGCCGTTCGAGCCGCCCGTGGTCGAGGTGAGCAGGCTCGAGCGGCCCACCATGCGGATGATCTCGGCACCGGAGATCGTGACGATCGCCAGGTAGTCGCCGCGCAACCGCAGGGTCGGGATGCCGAGGATGATCGCGAACACGATCGAGACGAGCAGGGCGATGAGCACCGCCATCACGAACGGCAGTCCGTTCGTGATCGAGATCGCGAAGCCGTAGGCGCCGAGCAGCAGGAACGCCGCCTGGCCCATGTTCACGAGGCCGGTGAGCCCGAAGTGCACGTTCAGGCCGATCGCGGCCAGCGCGAACGCCGCCGTGGTCGGGGCGAGTGCCTCCTGGGTGAGCGAGGACAGCAGGTTGAGGATGTAGTCCATGCGCGTGCTCCCTTAGCCGATCCGCTCGGCGCGGCCGAAGATGCCCTGCGGCCGGAACAGCAGGATGAGGATGAGGATGACGAGGGCGGTGGCGTACTTGAAGTCACCGGGGAGCACCAGGTTCGTGAGCTCCACGACGACGCCGATGATCATCGAGCCGACCAGGGCGCCGTACGCGGTGCCGAGGCCGCCGAGCGTGACCGAGGCGAACATGAGCAGGAGCAGCTGGAGCCCGGTCTGCCAGTTCACGCCGTTCAGGACGAGTCCGAGCATCACGCCGGAGAGCCCCGCGAGGCCGGCGGCGAGCGTCCACACGAAGCGGATCACCCGGTCGACGTCGATGCCGGAGGCCGCGGCGAGCGCCGGGTTGTCCGACACGGCGCGGGTCGCCCGGCCGAAGCGCGTCTTCGCCAGGAAGAGCCCGGTCGCGACGAGGACCACGAGCGCGATGCCCATGGCGACGTACGACTGCACCGTCAGGGTGACGCCGGCGAACCGCACGGTCTCCGGGTTGCCCTGCTGGATGCGGACCGTCGAGGCTCCGAAGAAGTACTGGAACGCGTACTGGGCGGCGATCGAGAGACCGATCGTCACGATCATGAGCTGCGTGAGGCTGATGCGCCGTCGCCGGAGTGGGCGCCAGATCGCGGCGTCCTGCAGGTACCCGGTCGCGGCGCACAACAGCGTGACGACGATCCCGGTGACCCAGATGTTCCAGCCGAGCTGGTTGGCGAACACGTACGCCAGCAGACCGCCGAGGGTGACCTGCTCACCGTGCGAGAAGCTCGACAGCCCCGTCGTGCCGTAGATGAGCGAGAGCCCGATGGACGCCAGGGCGATGAGCAGCCCGAGCCGGAGCCCGGAGGCGAACTGCTGCCAGGCCCGCTGGATGCTCACACCCGACGAATCCGTCGAGGTCGTGGCGCCCTTCTGGTCGGACAGCTGGAAGATCTGCCCGACGTTGGCGTTCAGGGTGGCCTGCACCTTGCGCTCGGCGTCGGCGGCGTTCGTCAGGTACTGGCCCTTCGGCAGGGTGCCCTGGTCGACGCTCACCGTGTACTCGCCGGCCGTGTCGACGCTGACGGACCAGCGGCCGTCGCCGTTCGTCGTGGCCGTCTCGTCGAAGCCGCTCGGGCCGGTCACGTCGACGTCGACGCCCTCGGCCGGCTCACGCTCGGAGTCGGTGATCGTGCCCTGGATGCACCCGTTGTCGGGGCTGACGGTGCACGCCTGGCTGGTGGCCGGTGCCGAGGTGGCACTGAAGGCCGGCAGGGTGACCGCCCAGTCGATCAGGAAGGTCGCCAGGAACGCGGCGACGAGCACGGCCGCCAGGACCGGTCGTCGTCGTGCGTGGCGGAGGCGGAACAGGCGCGGCTGCGCCCGTCCCGGAGGAGTGATGGATCCCACGGAAGAGCCTCTCGTTCGGATGACGAGGAACCTATGGGGATTTTGTGACACCCGTGTTTCCAACACGTTCCCTGTGTGATTCGTACCCGAACTGTGACGTTGTGGAGGAACGCTCCGAGGCGGGCGCGATCCGTGCCTCCAGGCGGAATGCGGCGACAGCCGCTCGCGTTACCATGTCCTATCCGGAACCCGTCGTCGTGTTCCCGGTGTCTCGACACTTCACTCGCCCACGAAGGGGACCCATGGACCAGCCGGATCCGTTCGGATTCATCGGACTCACGTACGACGACGTCATGCTGCTGCCCGGGCACACCGACGTCATCCCGAGCGAGGCGTCCACGGCGTCCCGGCTCACCAAGCGGATCTCCGTCAACGTCCCGCTGCTCTCCGCCGCGATGGACACCGTCACCGAAGCCCGCATGGCCATCGCCATGGCGCGCCAGGGCGGGATCGGGATCCTGCACCGCAACCTGTCCATCGAGGACCAGGCTGCCTACGTCGACAAGGTCAAGCGCTCCGAGTCGGGCATGATCACCAACCCGGTGACCACCACCCCGGACGCCACCGTGGCCGAGGTCGACGCGCTCTGCGGCCAGTTCCGCGTCTCCGGCCTGCCGGTCGTCGAGCAGGACGGCACCCTCGTCGGCATCATCACGAACCGCGACATGCGCTTCGTGGCCTCGTTCGAGCAGGCCACCACGTACGTGCGTGACGTGATGACCAAGGCGCCGCTGATCACCGCGATGGAGGGCATCGACCCCGAAGAGGCGATCGCCATCTTCGCGCAGCACAAGATCGAGAAGCTGCCGCTGGTCGACGCCGAGGGCAAGCTCCGCGGCCTCATCACCGTCAAGGACTTCGACAAGAGCGAGCAGTACCCGGACGCCACGAAGGACGACGAGGGCCGGCTCCGCGTCGGTGCCGCGATCGGCTTCTTCGGGGACGCCTGGCAGCGCGCCGAGGCCCTGCGCGACGCCGGCGTCGACGTGCTCGTCGTCGACACCGCCAACGGCGAGAGCGAGGGCGTGCTCGACATGGTCCGTCGGCTCAAGGCCGACCCGACGTTCGACGCGATCGACGTCATCGGCGGCAACGTCGCCACCCGCGCGGGCGCCCAGGCGCTCATCGACGCCGGCGTGGACGCCGTCAAGGTCGGCGTCGGTCCGGGCTCCATCTGCACCACGCGCGTCGTCGCCGGTGTGGGTGTGCCCCAGGTGACCGCCGTGTACGAGGCCTCCCTCGCCGCACGCGAGGCCGGTGTGCCGATCATCGCCGACGGTGGCCTGCAGTACTCGGGCGACATCGCGAAGGCCCTGGTGGCCGGTGCCGACACCGTCATGCTCGGCTCGCTGCTGGCCGGCACCGACGAGTCCCCCGGTGACCTGGTGTTCGTGGGCGGCAAGCAGTTCAAGGCCTACCGCGGCATGGGGTCCCTCGGGGCCCTGCAGACCCGCGGCAAGAAGACCTCGTACTCGAAGGACCGCTACTTCCAGGCGGACGTGCCGAACGACGACAAGCTCATCCCCGAGGGCATCGAGGGCCAGGTGCCCTACCGCGGCTCGGTCGGCAACGTCGTCTACCAGCTCACCGGTGGGCTGCGGCAGTCGATGTTCTACGTCGGCGGTCGCACGATCCCCGAGCTGAAGGCCCGTGGCAAGTTCGTCCGCATCACGGCGGCGGGGCTCAAGGAGTCCCACCCGCACGACGTCCAGATGGTCGTCGAGGCGCCGAACTACCGCAGCTAGACAGCGTTCGACAGCACGCCCCCGTTCCCCTGTGGAGCGGGGGCGTGCTGCGTTCCCCGGCGGTAGTGTCGCGACATGGCCAGCGCCGTCTCACACACCACGATCGACTCCCGCGACGCCTACGCCCAGTCCGAGTGGTGGAAGCAGGTGCTCGGGTACGTCGATCTGCCCGACGACCCGAACGCCCCCGGGCACGAGGAGTGCGAGATCACCGCACCGGACCGGTCGCACACGGTGCTCTTCATCCAGGTGCCCGAGGCGAAGACCGTGAAGAACCGGATCCACTTCGACCTGCGCCCCACCGACCGCACCCGCGACGAAGAGGTCGAGCGGCTCCGCGGCATCGGTGCCGTGGAGCTCGCCGACCTGCGCCACCCGGACGGCGGATGGGTGGTCTTCGCCGACCCGGAGGGCAACGAGTTCTGCGTCCTGCGGTCCCAGGCCGAACTCGACGAAGAAGCCGTCCAGCAGAGCTGACGAGCAGGCCGGCCGCCAGAGCTGACCAGCGCGCCGACCGGCAGAGCTGACCGGCCCGGCGTCCGGCCTGCAGGCCGGACCGCCGGCCGAGCTCCTACGCCGAACGCCAGTCGTTCGACGTGATGTGCGAGCCGCCGTGCGGGCCCATCTGCAGCATCCCGCCGTCCACCGGCAGGGAGACCCCGGTGATGTAGGACGACGCACGCGAGGCCAGGAACGCCACGGCTGCCGCGATCTCCCACGCGTTGCCCGGACGGCCGAGCGGCACACCGGGGCGGTCGATGGTGTGCGGGTCCTCGTCCTCGGCGCCGGTCATCCGGGTGGCGATCTCGCCGGGGGCGACGGCGTTCACGGTGATGCCGTGCTCGGCGAGCTCGATCGCCATGGTCTTCAGCAGGCCGCCGAGCCCGTGCTTCGCGGCGTCGTACGCGCTGGACCCGTAGCGGGGCTGGTGCTCGTGCACGCTCGTGATGCCGATGATCCGGCCGCCGGTGCCGGCCTGCACCATGTGCTTCGCGGCGGTCTGCATCGTGACGAAGGCCCCGTCGAGGTCGGTCGACACCGTGTGGCGCCACTGGTCGAGGGTCATCTCGAGGAACGGGGCGTTGTCGCCGGTGCCGGCGTCGGCAACGAAGACGTCGACGCCGCCCAGCTGCGAGACGAGGCGGTCGACGACGGCGGCCGCGCCGGCGAGGTCGGAGACGTCGATCTGCTCGACGAAGGCCCGACGGCCGGTCTTCCGGACCTCCTCCGCGGTCTCCTCTGCACGGTCGGGTTCGGACAGGTAGGTGATGCCGACGTCCATGCCGGCTTCGGCGAGCGCGACGGCGGTCGCGCGGCCGATCCCGGATTCGGAACCGGTGACGATGGCTGTGGTGGGCTGGAAGTCGCTCATGCGGCGGAACGTACGCCGGGCCTCCCGGGCGCCCTGCCGGACCATCCGCCTGACGCAGGTCGGGTCGCCACGCCGGCACCGTCGCTGCTGCACCGATCCCTGTCCCTGCGCACAGGAACGTCACGGCTCGGTAACGAAACACCTTTGCGTACCGCCCCGTCACACGGGCGAAACACATGGACCCTACGTTTCTCGACATCCAGTGGAGGCGTCGCATTCACCCGAAGCGGCACAGCCTCCGCGCAGAGAAAGGGCTCCACGGATGATCAGAACCACCCGTGCCACCGCGGCACTGGCGTTGGCGGGCGCAGCAGCCGTCCTCCTCGCCGCGTGTTCCACCACCGGCAGTGCTTCCCCCTCGAGCTCGGCGTCGAGCGATGCGAAGAAGGATCCCGCCGCCAGCTGCAAGGCCCCGGACACCCCCGGTACGGACGCGCTGAAGATCGGCACGATCCTGCCCCTGACCGGCTCGCTGGCCTACCTCAACCCGCCGGCCGAGTCCGGTGTCGGCCTGGCCGTCAAGGACATCAACGCCGCGGGCGGCGTCCTCGACAAGGACGTCACGATCGACCCGGCGACCGACTCCGGTGACAGCAACGACATGACTGTGTCGAGCTCCGCGGCGACGAAGCTCGTCAACGCGAAGGTGCCGGTCGCGATCGGCGCCGAGTCCTCGTCGGTCACGCTGAACGTCATCGACCAGCTGACGAGCAACTGCATCGTCGAGATCTCGCCCGCGAACACCGCGACCGACCTCTCCGGCTACTCGTCGTACTACTACCGGACCGCACCGCCGGACTCGGTGCAGGGTTCCGCGCTCGGTCAGCTCGTGACCGGTGACGGCAACGCGAAGGTCGCCTTCCTGGTCTTCAACGACACGTACGGCACCGGCCTCCGCAACTCGGTGCAGGCTGCGGTCGAGGCATCGGGCGGCCAGGTCGTCTACGGCGGCAAGGGTGAGGGCCAGGAGTTCCCGCCCGGCCAGACCACGTTCTCGTCCGAGGTGACCGCGGCCCTGGCCGCAAAGCCCGACGCGATCGTCGTCCTCGCCTTCGACGAGACGAAGTCGATCATCCCGGAGCTCGTCTCGCAGGGCAACGAGGCGAAGATCTACATGTCCGACGGCAACACGGCGGACTACTCGAAGGACTTCGACAAGGGCACCCTGACCGGCGCCCAGGGCACCATCCCCGGTGCCTCGCCGAAGGACGACTTCAAGAAGCAGCTCGCTGCGTTCTACAAGGACTCGTCGGGCAAGACGCTCGCCGACTACTCGTACGCGGCGGAGTCCTACGACGCCACCGTCCTCGCCGCCCTCGCCGCGGTGAAGGGCAAGGGCACCGACTCCGGCACGATCCAGGCCAACATGGCTGCGGTGTCGGGTGCTGACGGCGGCACCGAGTGCGCCACGTTCAAGGAGTGCAAGACGCTCCTGGACGACGGTAAGGACATCCACTACACCGGCCCGTCCGGCATCGGTCCGTTCGACGAGAACAACGACCCGTCGGCCGCCTACATCGGCATCTACAAGTTCGACGGCGACAACAAGCCCGTCTACCAGAGCGCCATCCAGGGTGCGGTGAAGAAGTAGGGCTCAGCCCAGCACCGCTCGCGAAAGCGACAGGCCCCCACGGAACTTCCGTGGGGGCCTGTCGCTTTCGCGTCGGTGACCGGGATGCGCGGCAGGGCAGGGTCCGTCGCCGCAGCAGGACGGACCGACGGGCGGCCTGGAGGCCCGTGGTGCGTCCGTCAGACCGGCTCGGCCTGGGTGGGTGCGAGCGCCCGGCGACGGGACGCACGCGCGGCGGCGAACGAGTCCGCCGTCAGCACCACGAGCGCGAGCCACACGATGCCGAAGCCGAACCAGCGCCCGGCCGACATCTCCTCGTGCTGCACCAGCACCCCGACGAGCAGCTGCATCACGGGCGCCAAGTACTGGGTCAGCCCGAGCGTCGACAGGCTCACCCGGCGTGCCGACGACGCGAAGAGCAGCAGCGGCACCGCGGTCGCCGGCCCGGTCAGCACCGTGATCACCGCGTGTCCCCAGCCCTCGCTCGTGAACGTCACGCCGCCACCGATCCCGGTCACACCGAGCACCACCAGCGCCACGACCGCGATCGGCAGCAGCCACACGGTCTCGATCGTCAGGCCGCTCAGGGCGTCCACGGTGCCGCCGACCCGCTTCTTCACCAGGCCGTACAGTCCGAACGAGAACGCCAGGGCCAGCGAGATCCACGGCATCTGCCCGTAGCCGATCGCGATGACGACGACCGCCACGACGCTCAGCCCGACGGCTGCCCACTGCGCCGGACGCAGGCGTTCGCGCAGGACCACGACGCCGAGCGCGATGGTGACGAGCGGGTTGATGAAGTAGCCGAGCGCGGCCTCGACGGTGTGGCCGGTGGTCGTCGCGAGGACGTAGACGGTCCAGTTGACCAGGATCAGGACGGCGGCGAGCCCCATCACGAGCATCACACGGCGCTGGGCCATCAGGGTGCGGGTGCGGAGCCACGACCGGGTCACGGCGATCGCCACCGCGCAGAACACCAGGCCGAAGACGATCCGCCACGACACGATCTCGAACGCCGCCGCGGGGGCCATGGCTGCGAAGAGCAGCGGCATCAGCCCCCAGAGCCCGTAGGCCACGATGGCCTGCACCACGCCGACGGATGCCTCGCTGCGGACGGGTCGCGCCGGACTCGGTTCACTCACGGAACCATCCTAGGAACGACCACCGACCCGTGGGACGCGCACCGGGCCTCCAGGCGGGGTGAGCGGACTGACCAGGACCGGCGCACCCGGGTGACCGGCCCCGGACGCACGAACGCCCCGTCGGCCCGAAGGCCGGACGGGGCGTCCGTGGTGAGTACTCGACTCAGTGAACGATGACCGCGAGGACATCGCGGGCCGACAGGACCAGCAGGTCCTCGCCCGAGTACTTGACCTCGGTTCCGCCGTACTTGGAGTAGATGACCTTGTCACCCACGGCGACGTCGAGCGGGACGCGGTTGCCGTTGTCGTCGATGCGACCCGGACCCACGGCGACGACCTCGCCCTCCTGGGGCTTCTCCTTCGCGGTGTCGGGGATGACCAGACCGGAAGCGGTGGTCTGCTCCGCCTCGACCTGGCGGATGACGATGCGATCCTCGAGCGGCTTGATGCTGACGGCCACGGTGACCTCTTCTTTCTCGGTACGGACTCGGTACAGATGAAAACCGGGTTGGCACTTCGCACAGGAGAGTGCCAACGCCAACTCTAGGGGGCCTCTGGCACTCGGTCAATCCGAGTGCCAGCACATCCGGAGAACACGCAGCACCTGCGAGGATCGACGCATGGACGCCGCCGAACTCACCGCACTGCTGACCCCCGACGGGATGGCCCTGCTCGACCGTACCCCGGGCGTCTCCGACGGCGGCGAGATCGTCCGTGTGGTGTCCCGGCTGCGCGCCGAGGGCCACGATCCCCGGTTGGTCGCCGCGGTGCTGACCCAGGCGAAGCTGCGGCTGAAGGCCCGCGGCAAGTTCGGCGACTTCGCCTCCCGCATGCTCTTCACCGAGGCCGGGCTCGAGCAGGCCACCCGGCTGCAGGTCGCGGCCCAGCACGCCGGACGCTTCGCGGCGGCCGGCCTGACCCGGGTCGCCGACCTCGGCTGCGGCATCGGCGGGGACGCCATGGCGATGGCGGCGCTCGACCTCGACGTCACCGCCGTCGACCGTGACGAGGTGACGGCGGCCGTCGCGACCCACAACCTCGCGGTGTGGCCGAATGCGCGGGTGGAGCTCGGCGATGCCGCGTCCTTCGACCTGTCCGCGGTGGACGGCGTGTGGATGGACCCCGCACGCCGCACCTCCGGCCACTCGGACACCCGCCGCCTCGCCGACCCCGACGACTGGTCCCCCTCGCTCGACACCGTGTTCGCCGCGGCGACGACGACGCCGACCGGTGTGAAGCTCGGACCGGGCATCGACCGCGACCTGATCCCGGACACGGCCGAGGCGCAGTGGACCTCCGTCGACCGCGAGGTCGTGGAGCTCGCCCTGTGGTTCGGCCCCCTCGCCCGCCCCGGGATCCGCCGCGCTGCCACCGTCATCGGCGCGCACGGCATCGCCGAGATGACCGGAGCGGCCGACGCCGACGACGCCGAGGTCGGACCGCTCGCTGCCTACCTGTACGAGCCCGACGGCGCCGTGATCCGCGCACGGCTGATCGGCGACCTGGCACGGGGCCTCGACGGGCACATGCTGTCCGAGGGCATCGCCTACGTCACGTCCGACCGCGCCGTCACGACCCCCTTCGCGCAGGGCTTCCGGGTGCTCGACACGATGCCGCTCGACGTCAAGCGACTGGCCGCACGGCTCGCCGCCGATGGCATCGGCACCGTCGAGATCAAGAAGCGCGGCGTCGACGTCGACCCGGCGCAGTTCCGCAAGCGGCTGCGGTTGCGCGGTTCGGGTCGCGTCACGCTCGTGCTCACCCGCCTGGAGGGACGCCACACGGCGATCCTGTGCGAGCGGCTCACCGACACGGTCGGCTGACGGCCGGGGGCCGCGTGCGGTGCTGCGTGCGCGTCGGCGGCAGCGTCCGCGTCAGCGGCTGCGTCAGCTGACGAAGGCGCCGGAGTTCGAGCTGTAGTCGGAGTAGTCCGAGTAGTCCGACGCGTTCGCGATCGAGATCCACACCAGGGCGACGATCAGGATGAACAGGCCCGTCAGGATCCAGCCACCGATGATGCCGGCGAGCGCCAGGCCGCGGCCACCCTCGCCGGTCTGCTTGATCTTGCCGAGGGCGATGTGGCCCATGATCGCGCCGGCCGGGCTCGTCAGGATGATGATCGGCCAGATGATGATGCCGCCGAACGCGAAGACGATCGACAGGATCGACAGGACGTTCGTCTTCGGGCGCTGCGCGTAGGGCTGGTACGTGTACGGGTTCGACGCGTAGGGCTGCTGCTGCTGCGCGTACGGGTTCTGCTGCTGGCCGTACGGGTTCTGCGGGGCGCCGTACGCGTTCTGCTGCTGCTGCGGAGCCGCGTACGGGTTCTGCTGCTGCGGCTGCCCGTACGGGTTCGACGAGGCCTGCGGTGCCGCGTAGGGGTTCTGCTGCTGCCCGTACGCGTTCTGCTGCTGCGGCTGACCGTACGGGTTCTGCGGCTGCTGCGGAACACCGTACGGGTTCTGCTGCTGCGGGGCCGCGTGCGGGTCTTGCTGCTGGCCGTACGGGTTCTGGGGCGCTTCCGGGGCCGACGGCGCCTGCGGTGCGTCAGGAGCCTGCGGGGCGTCCGGGGCGGGCGTGCCGTCGGGCTGTCCGTTCGCCGGGCCGTTCGGCGTCTCGCCCGGCTTCGGCCACTCGTTCTGATCGGACACCGTCCACCCCTCTCGGGCGTCCGGTCTCTCCGACGCCCGTGTGAATCCTCCCACAGGCTCCCGAAGAAGGACCGGGGCCGAACTGGTCAGACGTGGACGGTCGTCACCGGCAGGGTCGAGTCCGCCGCGATGCCGAGGTCGCTCGGCGCGTGCCCCTCGGCCACGAGTCGGGCGCCGACGGCGGCGATCATCGCGCCGTTGTCCGTGCACAGGTCGAACGGTGGGATCCGGAGCCGCACGCCCGCGGCCGCGCAGCGCTCCTCGGCGACCTGTCGCAGTCGGGCGTTCGCGACGACCCCGCCACCGAGCAGCAGCCGGTCGACGCCGGTGTCGCGGCACGCGTTCAGGGCCTTGGTCAGCAGGACGTCGACGACGGCTTCGCGGAAGCTCGCGGCGACGTCGGCCACCGGCACCTCGCGGCCCTCGTCGCGGCAGCGCTCGACCCACCGTGCGACGGCGGTCTTGAGCCCTGAGAACGAGAAGTCGTACCGGTGCGCGGCCATGTCCTTCGGCAGCGTCAGTCCCCGGGGGAACCGGATCGCCGTCGGATCGCCATCGGCCGCCGCACGGTCGATCTGCGGGCCGCCGGGGTAGGGCAGGCCGAGCAGCCGCGCGACCTTGTCGAACGCCTCGCCCGCCGCGTCGTCGATCGTCTCGCCGAGCAGTTCGACGTCGCCGACCAGGTCCCGCACCAGCAGCAGTGACGTGTGGCCACCGGAGACCAGCAGCGCGATCGTCGGCAGCTCGATCTCGCTGCCGTCCTCGCGCAGCACGTCGGCGCCGACGTGCCCGACCAGGTGGTTCACGCCGTACAGGGGCTTGCCGGTGGCCACGGCGAGCGCCTTCGCGGCTCCCACCCCGACCATGAGCGCCCCCGCCAGGCCCGGCCCGGCGGTCACCGCGACGGCGTCGAGTTCGTCGAGGGTGACGCCGGCACGCTCGAGCGCCTCGTGCAGCGTCGGCGTCATCGCCTCCAGGTGGGCCCGTGCGGCGACCTCGGGCACGACCCCGCCGTAGCGCGCGTGCTCGTCCATGCTCGAGGCGATCACGTTCGCCAGCAGGGTGCTCCCCCGCACGATGCCGACGCCCGTCTCGTCGCAGCTCGTCTCGATGCCGAGCACCAGTGGTTCAGTCGCGCTCACCGAGGGCCTCCTGTCCGATGGGTCCGACGACGGACGACCGCTCGGCGTCCGGGCCGGGCAGGTCCGCCCGCATCACCCACGCGTCGACGCCGTCCGGTTGGTAGTAGCGCGGCCGGGTCGCGATGTGCTCGAACCCGAACGCCGTGTACATCGCCTGCGCCACGGGGTTGTCCGCGCGCACCTCGAGGAACACCTCGCGCACCCCGCGGCGCCGGGCCTCGTCGAGCAGTTCCGTGAACAGGACCCGCCCGAGCCCCTTGCCGCGCTGGTCCGCGGCGACGGCGATGGTCTGCACGTCGGCGACCGGGTTGCCCGCGAGCGACGAGAGCCCGGCGTACCCGACGACCAGCGGCGCGGACGTGTCGTCGGCCGTCTCGATCACGACGTAGTACCCGTGCGGTGAGTACAGCTCGCCGGACATCTGCGACGCCGACCAGGCGTCCGTCGGGAACGAGACGTGCTCGAGCCACATGATGTCGTCGAGGTCCTGCGGGTGTGCTCGCCGCAGGCGGAGCCCGTCCGGCAGGGTCACTGCTTCACCCGCTTGGGCGCACCCGGCACCGTGACGTCGGGCTCACGCAGGTACAGGGGCGTGTCCTGGTCGAACGCCGCACCGGACGCGAGCCGGTCCGCGGCGAGCGAGCCGAGCCTCCAGGCCGGGATGGACGCGACCGTCACACGGTCCCAGCCCACCGCTGCGGGCCGGGAGGCGCGGATCGCGTCGTCGAGATCGGCGGGCTTGGCGAGTCCGGGGCCGGCCACGCGGACGCCGTCGGCGTCGTAGGCGCTCCAGTAGACCTCGCGGCGGCGGGCGTCCGTGAGGACGACGAACGGACCGGCGATCCCCGAGTCGCGCTGGTCGAGGGCCACGGCGTCGTGGCTGACGAGGGGCAGGACGGGGACGCCGCGAGCGGCGGCGAAGGTGCGGGCGGCGGCGATGCCGACGCGCAGGCCGGTGAAGGGGCCCGGGCCCATGCCGGCGACGATGCCGGTGACGTCGGCGCCGGTGATGCCGGCCTCGGCGAGGGCCTCGGCGAGGAACGGGCCGATCACCTCGGCATGCCGGCGGCTGTCCTCGGTGTCGCGGGTCGCGAGGGCCTGGCCGGTGGCCGGGTCGACGACGGCGACGGAGGTCCCGGCGGAGGTGTCGATCGCGAGCAGCACCCGTCCATCGTAGGCGCGGTCAGCGCACCGGCAGCCCGCGGGACCACGCGACCTCGTGGTCCAACTGCCCGGTCCGACGGAACAGGCGGACCTGGTGGGTGTCCGGCAGCGCGGCGGCCAGCGCCTGTCGGTCGGCGGGCGTGAAGCCGAGCGACTGCCAGAACGGACCGGAGCGACGCGAGAACAGCCACGCACGCTCGGCACCGGCCTCGGTCGCCCGCTCGATCGCGAACCGCGCGAGGCGCGTGCCGGCCCCGGAGCCGCGGTGCTGCGGGCCGACGGCCACGCTCCGGATCAGCACGTGCAGGCCGTCAGCGCTCGCCTCGAACCCGGTGCTGCCGACCACCCTGCCGGCGTCGTCGCGGTCGATCCAGAGCCGCACCGCCGGCTCGTCGAGCCCGGCGAGGGTCAGATCCGCCCCGACGAGGAACGCGCGGATCGCCTCGACGTCGTCCGCGTCGACGGGCTGCAGGGTCAGAGGGCCACGCCTTCCCAGCGCGGGCCGGTCGCGGTGACGACGACACGGCGGGGCTCGTCGGGGACGTCGTCCGGGTCCGTGTCGTGAGCGGCTGCGTCGTCGGCGCCGGTGGCACGGGTGATCTCGACGTCGAGCACGCTGTCGCTGATGCCGTCGACCATGCCGCGGCCCCACTCGACGACGACGATCGCGGCGTCCCAGTCGAGGTCGAGGTCGTCGAGCTCGACCGGGTCGGACAGGCGGTAGGCGTCGACGTGCACCAGGTCGGGGCCGGCGGTCGTCGGGTGCGTCCGGGCGAGGACGAAGGTCGGGCTGGACACCTGGCCGCGCGCGCCGAGTGCGGCGCCGAGCCCGCGCGTCAGGGTCGTCTTGCCGGCACCGAGCGGCCCGGTCAGCACGACGAGGTCCCCCGCGCGCAGCACCGCGGCCAACCGGGCCCCGAGCTCCCCCATCGCCTCGGTGCCGTCGACGGTGGTGTCGAGCAGGACGTGCGGCAACTCGGTCACGGCCGCTCGCCCCGCAGGTACTCCCCGACCCGTCCCTCGATGTCGTGGCCCTCGTAGAACCGGGGCACACGACTGCCGATGCGGCAGACGATCTCTTCACCGATGGTCTCGAGCGCTGCGCCCCACTCGAGCACGGTCATCTCGTCGTGCTCGCCGGTGCCGAACAGCACGACGGTGTCGCCGGTCTGCACGTCGTCCTCGCCGACGTCCACCAGGAACTGGTCCATCGCGACGCGGCCGGCGATCGGGTAGCGCTTGCCACCGATCGCGACCTCGATGCGTCCCTGCGCCAGACGCGGGACCCCGTCGGCGTACCCGACGGGCACGAGCGCCAGGGTCGTCTCGGTCGCGGTGCGGTACGTGTAGTCGTAGGAGACGCCGGTGTCGACGGGGACGCGCTTCGTCTTCGCGACCGACGCGGTCAGGGTCATCACCGGCTCGAGCCCGAGGTCGGCCGCCGAGACGCCGTCGGCTCCGGGGATGCCGAACAGGTTCGCACCCATCCGGACCATGTCCTTGCGGAACTCCTTGCGCTCCAGCCCCGCGAGCGACGCGGCGACGTGCTCCATCGGGACGTCGAGCCCCAGGTCCTCGGCGATCTCGATCGCGGCGTCGAACACGGCGACCGCGGCGCTGTCCTCGTGGTCGGACGCCTCGGCCAGGTGCGTGTACGCGGCGACGACCTCGATGCGGCCGTTCCGCTGGGCGTCCCGGGCGAGCTCGACGAGCGCCGGCCAGTCCGCCGGAGTCGCGCCGTCGCGGTGCAGGCCCGAGTCGACGCCGAGGTGCACCCGGGCCGGTCGCTGGTCGACGGCGTCGATGATGCGCTGCAGCTCGGCGACGTTCGAGACGCCGAGGTCGACGGCCGAGTCGATGGCGTCACGGAAGTCCAGGTCGGGGTCGTGCTGCCAGGTGAACAGGTGGACGTCCTCGCCGACGCCGATCGAGCGCAGCCGCAGGGCCGCGGGCACCGTCAGCACGCCGATCCAGCGGATGCCGGCGTCGACGGCGGCGAGCGCGATCGGCTCGAGGCCGTGCCCGTACGCGTCGGCCTTCATGATCGCCATCACGGCGACCGGGTCCATCCACTCACGGACACGGTCGAGGTTGGCACGGTAGGCGTCGAGGTCGATGCGCGCCTGACGCAGCGGTGCGGAGCTCACGTCGTCCTCCGTTCCACGCTGCGGCCGATCCGGGCGACCACCTCGTAGTTGATCGTGCCGACGGCGTCGGCCCAGTCCTCGACGGCGGGGTCGCCGTTCGCGGGGTCGCCCCACAGCACCGCCTCGTCGCCGACCTGCACGTCGGCGTCGCCGATGTCGACGTGCATGGCGTTCATCGCGACGCGTCCGACCACCGGGAACGTCCGGTCTCCGATCCGCACCGAGACCCGGTTGCCGAAGTCGCGGTCGAGGCCGTCCGCGTAGCCGAGGCCGATCACGGCGAGACGGGTGTCCGTCTCGGCGCGCCAGGTGTAGCCGTAGGAGACACCGTCGCCCGCAGCGACCGGCACGGTGCGGAGCACGGCGGCGGTGACCCGCATCGCCGGGCGCAGCCCCAGGTCGGCCGAGGTGCGACCGTCGAAGGGGCTCAGCCCGTACAGGGCGAGCCCGACGCGGGACAGGTCGTGGCGGGTCTCCGGCACGGCGATGCTCGCGGCACTCGCGGCGAGGTGCACCACGTCCGGCACGATGCCGTTCGCGGCGAGGCCGTCCAGCGCCCGCTGCAGTGCGGCGTCCTGGTCGAGGTCGTCGGTGCGCGACGCGTTCGACAGGTGGGACATGAGCCCCTCGACCCGGGTGCGGTTGCCGCCGCGGGCCAGGGCGCCGGCGGTCGCGAAGAGCTCGGCCCACTCGGACTCGACCGCACCGTTGCGGCTGAGGCCGGTGTCGACGCACAGGTGCACGGCGCGGACGTCGGAGTCGGCTGCTGCGGAGAGCTGCTCGACGCTCGACACCGCGGGCGTGACGTCGAACTGCGCGGCGCGACGGAAGTCCTCGTCGGGGGCGTGCAGCCACGCGAGGATCCGGACCCCCTCGTCGATGCCACCCTGACGGAGCGCGACGGCCTCGTCGATGTCGGCGACCCCGAGCCACTCGGCACCGGCATCCACGAAGGCCTGCGCGGCGTCGAGTGCTCCGTGGCCGTAGGCGTTCGCCTTGACCACCGCGATGACCCCGGCCGGTGCGACCCGGTCGGCGATCGTCGCGTAGTTCTCGATCAGGGCCCCACGGTCGACCGTGATCCCGGTGAACGCACTCACTGAACCGTCCCCTCCAGGACCACGTCTGTTCCTTCCAGGACCACGAACGCGGTCGCGATCCCTCCATCATGCGAGAGCGACAGGTGCACGCTCGTCACGCCACGCGCGTCCGCCACCTGCCGGGCCCCCTGGTGCAGGGTGAGCGACGGGTTCCGCTGGTCGTCGGACACGACCTCGAGGTCCTGCCAGCTGAGGCCGGCACTCGAGCCAAAGGCCTTGATCAGGGCTTCCTTGGCCGCGAACCGCGCAGCGAGGGACGCGATCGGCCGGGGTTCGCCGTCACGGACCTGCTCGGACGGCGTGAACAGGCGCGCCCGCATCGCCGGTGTGCGCTCCAGCACCCGTTCGAACCGCTCCAGGTCGACCACGTCGACCCCGATCCCGATGATCACCGTCGCGACTACTCGACGGTGACCGACTTCGCGAGGTTGCGTGGCTGGTCGACGTCGAGGCCCTTGGCCGCGGCGAGCTCCATGCCGAACATGTGCAGCGGTGCCACGGCGAGCAGCGGCTCGAACAGCGGGGTCGCCAGCGGGATCCGCAGGACCTCGTCGGCGAACGGCAGCACCGCGGCGTCGCCCTCTTCGGCGATCGCGATCACCCGGGCACCGCGTGCGCGGATCTCCTGGATGTTCGAGACGACCTTCGGGTGCAGCGATCGGGGGTCGCGCGGCGAGGGCACGATGACGAAGACGATCTGGCCCGGCTCGATCAGGGCGATCGGGCCGTGCTTGAGCTCACCGGCGGCGAAGCCCTCGGCGTGGATGTACGCGAGCTCCTTGAGCTTGAGGGCTCCCTCGAGCGCGATCGGGTAGCCGACGTG
Source organism: Curtobacterium sp. MCLR17_043 (assembly GCF_003224215.1). Classification (NCBI taxonomy): domain Bacteria; kingdom Bacillati; phylum Actinomycetota; class Actinomycetes; order Micrococcales; family Microbacteriaceae; genus Curtobacterium; species Curtobacterium sp. MCLR17_043. The sequence goes on from NZ_QKLH01000001.1 coordinate 221,501, forward strand.
GCGACCGAGGAACAGCACGCTCCGGGTGTCCGCCATCCAGCGGGCCAGGTCCTTGATGCCGGCGGCGTCCTCGATGGTCTGCTGCAGCTTCGGCGCGAGGCCCTCGAGCTCGGCGACCTGCTCGGCGATCTGCTCGGCGGTGAGCGTGCCGCGCAGCGTCGCCAGGTGCAGCCCGAGCAGGTAGAGCGCGACGCCCTGGGCGATGAAGGCCTTGGTCGACGCGACGGCGACCTCGGGTCCGGCGTGCGTGTAGATCACGGCGTCGGACTCACGCGGGATCGTGGCGCCCTGGGTGTTGCAGATCGACAGGACCTGCGCGCCCTGCTCGCGGGCGTACTTGACGGCCATGAGCGTGTCCATGGTCTCGCCGGACTGGCTGATCGAGACGACCAGGGTGCGCTCGTTCAGCACCGGGTCGCGGTAGCGGAACTCGTGCGCGAGCTCGACCTCGACCGGGATGCGGGCCCACTGCTCGATGGCGTACTTGCCGAGGATGCCGGCGTAGGCGGCGGTACCGCAGGCGATCACGATGACGCGGTCGACGGTCGCCAGGCGCTCGGCGATCGGGTCGAGGTCGGTCAGCGTGACGGCGCCGTCGTGGACGCGACCGAGGATCGTCTTCGCGACGGCCTCGGGCTCCTCGCTGATCTCCTTCGCCATGAACGAGCTCCAGCCGCCCTTGTCGGCGGCGGAGGCGTCCCAGTTGACCTCGAACTCGGTCGGCGTGGCCGGGGTGCCGTCGAAGTGGATGACGTCCACGCCGTCGGGGCGGATCGTGGCGATCTCGTCCTGCCCGATCGACAGCGCGCGCTGCGTGTAGGCGACGAACGCGGCGACGTCCGAGCCCATGAAGTTCTCACCGTCGCCGAGCCCGACCACCAGGGGCGAGTTGCGACGGGCACCGACGACGACGCCGGGCTGGTCGGCGTGCACGACGAGGAGCGTGAAGGCCCCTTCGAGCCGCTGCACGGCCTGCTGCATGGCGGCGGTCAGGTCACCGGTGTCGCGGAAGGCGCGTCCGACCAGGTGCGCGGCGACCTCGGAGTCGGTCTCGCTGCGGAACTCGATGCCCTCGGCCTGCAGTTCGGCGCGGAGCTCGGAGAAGTTCTCGATGATGCCGTTGTGGATGAGGGCGAGCTTGTCGCCGTCGGCCAGGTGCGGGTGGGCGTTGCCGTCGGTCGGGCCACCGTGGGTCGCCCAGCGGGTGTGCCCGATGCCCGTCGTGCCGTCCGGGATCGGCGACGACTCGAGCTCGTCGACCAGGGCCTGGAGCTTGCCGGCCTTCTTGGCCGACACGAGGTCTCCGGCTGGGTCGACGACGGCGATGCCCGCCGAGTCGTAGCCGCGGTACTCGAGGCGACGGAGGCCACCGAGGAGGACGTCCTGGCTGCTGTTGCTGCCGACGTAGCCGACGATTCCACACATGGAAGCGATCCTACGGTCTGCCTGGACGCCGACCCTGCGAAGCGACCGATGGGAACGAGTCGAGCACAATCGGGAGCATTCTACGAGATGCGCTAGACAAGCGTAGAATCTGCTCGATGCACGCCGCCTTGAACCCGTACTCGCCCGGCGCCGGCCTGCGCCCCCCGGAGCTGGTCGGTCGTGACACCGAGATCGATGCGTTCGACCTCGTCGTGGCACGGTCACGGCGCGCGCTCGGAACGCGCAGCATGATCCTCCACGGGCTGCGTGGGGTCGGGAAGACCGTCCTCCTGAACCAGTTCCGCATGCAGGCTGACGCCGCGGAGTGGTTGGTCGTTGACGTCGAAGGACAGACGAGCGTGTCCGGCCGCGAGGGTGCTCGACGGAGGCTCGCGCGAGAGATCGCGCTGGCAGCACGTCGCCTCGCCCGCGGCCGCTCGGTCAGCGCAGCCGTGCAGCGCGCGCTCGGCACCGTCACGTCGTTCGGTGTGCACTTCGGGAACATCGGCTTCGACCTGGGGTTCTCCGCCGTTGAGGGTCGCGCGGACTCCGGCGTCATAGAGATCGACCTCGAGGAACTCGTCGAGGACCTCGCCCCCGCGCTACGGGAGCAGAACCGGGCGCTCGCACTCTTCATCGACGAGGTCCAGGACCTCGACCTCGAGTTGCTCTCCGCGCTGTTGTCCGTCCAGCACCGGGCCGGACAACGGGGCTGGCCGTTCGTGATGGTCGGGGCCGGTCTGCCGAACGTACCGGGCAAGCTCACGGCGGCCCGGTCCTACGCCGAGCGCCTCTTCGACTACCGAGAGATCGGGTCGCTCCCGTCGGGAGCAGCCGCTGACGCGCTCACGGTTCCGGCCGCCCGCTCCGGGGTGGTTTTCGACGCCGCCGCGCTCGATCTCCTCATCGATGCCTCGGGCGGGTACCCGTACTACCTCCAGACCTACGGGGCGGCGGCGTGGGACCTCGCGGCCGACCGACGGATCACCCGCGATGACGCAGCAGCTGCCGTCGACCGCGGCAACGCAGAACTCGACAGCGGTTTCTTCCCGGCCCGCTGGGACCGTGCCACACCCGCGGAGCGGCAGTACCTCGTGGCGATGTCGGACGACCCGGCCGGCGTCTCCGGGACCGCCGTCGTGGCATCGCGCCTCGGTGCGGAACCGAAGGGGACCAGCCCGGCACGACAGGGACTGATCGAGAAGGGCATCATCTACGCGCCCGAGCGCGGCAAGGTGGCGTTCACGGTGCCGAACATGGGCGAGTTCGTCCGCCGTCAGGCCGATCTCGACATCGTGGACTAGCGTCCGGGCCATGGGACGCTTCGACGACATCGCCATCACCACGCTGCACGGCGAGGACACCACGTTCGGCGCCTACGCCGACAAGGCCGTACTGGTCGTGAACGTCGCCTCCCGGTGCGGCCTCGCCCCGCAGTACGAGCAGCTCGAGGCCCTGCAGAAGCAGTACGGCCCCCGCGGGTTCACGGTGCTGGGCTTCCCGAGCAACCAGTTCCTGCAGGAGCTCGGCTCGTCCGCGGCGATCGACGAGTACTGCTCCACCACCTGGGGCGTGACGTTCCCGATGTCCGAGAAGGTCAAGGTCAACGGCAAGAGCGCCCACCCGCTCTACCAGGCCCTCAAGGAGACCCCGGACGCCGACGGCAAGGCCGGCCGCGTCGCGTGGAACTTCGAGAAGTTCCTCGTCGCCCCCGACGGCACCGTCACGCGCTTCCGTCCCACCACGAAGCCGGACGCCCCCGAGGTCGTCGCCGCCATCGAGGCGGCCCTCCCCGCCTGACGCGTCGCGTCCTGCGGACGCGCACCGGGCACTGGACGGGAGGCCCGGGGCACGTGAGCCGGTCGGCTCACGTGCCCCGGGCCTCCCGTCTGTACGCTCGATCCCATGCCGTTCTCGGAGACCGCCGTCGCGCACCCGACCCCGTTCGTGGAGATCCCACGTGACGATTGGTCCCAGCTCGCCCCGAAGGAGCACCTGTCGCTCACCGAGACCGAGATCGTGCAGCTGCGTGGTCTCGGCGACCGGTTGGACATGCAGGAGGTGCAGGAGGTCTACCTGCCACTGTCCCGCCTGCTCACGCTCTACGCCGCCGGTGCGCGCAACCTGCACGCCGAGACGAGCCGGTTCCTCGGGGAGCGCGCCGGACGCACGCCGTTCGTCATCGGCGTCGCGGGCTCCGTCGCGGTCGGCAAGTCCACCGTCGCCCGTCTGCTGCGCGAGCTGACGAAGCGCTGGCCGGACACCCCTCGGGTCGAGCTCGTGACGACCGACGGCTTCCTGTACCCGAACGCCGAGCTCGAGCGCCGCGGGATCATGGACCGCAAGGGCTTCCCGGAGTCGTACGACCGCCGCTCCCTGCTGCGCTTCGTGAGCCAGGTGAAGAGCGGGGCGACCGAGGTCCGCGCGCCGTACTACTCGCACCTGGTCTACGACATCGTGCCCGATGCCGAGATCGTCGTCCGGCAGCCCGACGTGCTCATCGTCGAGGGCCTCAACGTGCTGGCGCCCCCGGTGCACGGGCGGCTCGCGCTGTCCGACCTGTTCGACTTCACGATCTACGTGGACGCGAAGACGAAGGACATCGAGTCCTGGTACGTCGACCGGTTCCTCGCCCTGCAGGAAGAGGCGTTCTCGAGCCCCGACTCGTTCTTCCACCGGTTCGCCTCACTCTCGCGTGAGGACGCGGTCCGGACGGCGACCGAGGTCTGGCGGGCGATCAACGAGCCGAACCTGCTCGAGAACGTGCTGCCCACGCGCTCCCGCGCCACCCTGGTGCTCAAGAAGGGCGCGAACCACAAGGTGAACTCGGTCCTGCTCCGCAAGATCTGAGTGGGGGGGGCGAAACAGCAAAACACCGGTGTTCGCGAGCTGAACCGCGTTCTGCGCGTGTTCAACCGGCGAACACCGGTGTCTTGCGGAGGGGAACCTACGCGGCGTCGAGCGCCAGGCGGTCCTGCACAACGGCAGCGAGCTCCTCGGCGATGCGCTGGGCATCGTCCTGCGAGGCGGCCTCGACCATGACGCGAACGACCGGCTCGGTGCCCGACGGACGGAGCAGCACACGGCCGCTGTCCCCGAGCGCCTCACTGGCGGCGGCGATGGCGTCCTGCACGCCCTGGTCGGCGAGCCCGTGACGATCGACGCCCCGGACGTTGAGCAGCACCTGCGGGAACACCGTCATGCACGAGGCGAGCTCCTGCAGGGTCTTGCCCGTGCGCGCCATCTCGGCGACCAGGTGCAGCCCGGTCAGGATGCCGTCACCCGTGGTGGCGAACTCGTTGAAGATGATGTGGCCGGACTGCTCGCCACCGATCGAGTAGTCGCCCTCGGTCATCTTCTCGAGCACGTAGCGGTCGCCCACGCCGGCCTCGATCACGGTGATGCCCGCGTCGGCCATGGCGCGCTTCAGCCCGAGGTTCGACATGACCGTCGCGACGAGGGTGTCGTCCTTCAGCCGTCCGCGCTCCTGCAGCGACAACGCCAGGATCGCCATGATCTGGTCGCCGTCGATCGCGTTGCCCGCGGCGTCGACCGCCAGGCAGCGGTCCGCGTCACCGTCGTGCGCGATGCCGACGTCGGCACCGTGCGCGATCACGGCGCGGGCGAGGTTGTCGATGTGGGTCGAACCGACGCCGTCGTTGATGTTCCAGCCGTCGGGGTCGGCGCCGATGAGCGTCACGCGGGCACCCGCGTTGACGAAGACCTCGGGCGAGACGCCGGCGGCGGCACCGTTCGCGCAGTCGAGCACGACGTGGATGCCGTCGAGCCGGTGCGGCAGCGTGCCGAGCAGGTGCACCACGTAGCGGTCCTCGGCGTCGGCGAACCGCGAGATGCGCCCGACGTCGATGCCGGTGGGGGTGGGTGCGGAGTGGTCGTGCATGGCCGCTTCGATGCGGTCCTCGACCTCGTCCGGCAGCTTGCGGCCACCCGTGGCGAAGAACTTGATCCCGTTGTCGGGAGCGGGGTTGTGCGATGCGGAGATCATCACGCCGAAGTCGGCGTCGATGTCCGCGACGAGGAACGCCGCGGCGGGGGTGGGGATGACCCCGGCGTCGAGCACGTCGACGCCGGCCGAGGCGAGCCCGGCCGCGACGGCGGCACCGAGGAACTCGCCGGAGACGCGCGGGTCACGCGCGAGGACCGCGCGCGGGCGCGGTCGACCCGACGCCCGGCGGGCGTCGGCATGGTGTCCGTGTGTGAGGACGGCCGCGCTCGCCTGGGCAAGACCCAGTGCGAGCGCGGCCGTCAGCTCGCCGTTGGCGAGACCACGAACCCCGTCGGTACCGAACAGACGCGGCATTGCGATCTTCAGCCGGTGACGACTAGCGCTTCGAGAACTGCGAAGCCTTGCGGGCCTTCTTGAGACCGGCCTTCTTGCGCTCGATGACGCGGGCGTCACGGGTGAGGAAGCCGGCCTTCTTGAGGGCCGCGCGGTTGTTCTCGCGGTCGATCTCGTTCAGCGTGCGGGCGATGGCGAGGCGGAGCGCACCGGCCTGACCCGAGGGGCCACCACCGGTGATGCGGGCGACGACGTCGTACGAGCCGAGGAGCTCGAGCACCTTGAAGGGGTCGTTGATGAGCTGCTGGTGCAGCTTGTTCGGGAAGTAGTCCTCGAGCGTGCGGCCGTTCACGACGAACGTGCCGGAGCCCGGGACGAGCCGGACGCGCGCGATGGCCTCCTTGCGGCGCCCGACGGCACCGCCGGAGACGTTGAGGATCTGACGGGGAGCGGCCTCGGCAGCGGCGGGTGCGCTCTCCGTGGTGAAGCTCTCCGGGGTCTGGTCGAGGGAATCAGCGATCTGAGCCATGAGTTTTCTGTGTCCTTGAAGTCGTCGTGGCCGGAACTACTGTGCGACCTGGTCGAAGATGTACGGCTTGGGCTGCTGCGCGGCGTGCGGGTGCTCCGCGCCGGCGTAGACCTTCAGCTTCTTGAGCTGCTCGCGGCCGAGGGTGTTCTTCGGCAGCATGCCGCGGATCGCCTTCTCGACGGCGCGGGTGGGGTGCTTCTCGAGCATCTCCGGGTAGGAGGTCGCCGTCAGGCCGCCCGGGTACCCCGAGTGACGGTAGTAGACCTTCTTCGCGAGCTTCGAACCGGTCAGGGCGACCTTGTCGGCGTTCACGATGATGACGAAGTCACCCATGTCCATGTGCTGGGCGAAGGTGGCCTTGTGCTTGCCGCGCAGGAGCGCCGCGGCGTGGGTGGCGAGACGGCCGAGGACGACGTCGGTGGCGTCGATGACGATCCAGTCGTGCTGGACGTCTGCCGGCTTCGGTGAGAACGTGCGAGTCACAGGAGTGCTGCTTTCGTGTCGAGGTGAGGAGTCCGTGAATCCCACTCCGGTCGGGAGTTCCACGGGCAGAAGCACGGGGAACACCTCGGTTGGAGGGCTCATCTGACTGTCCGCGCGCGGGGCGCACAGACCAAGGTGAGAGCCTAGCCGACGCGGGGTACGTCGGTCAAACGCGGCCGGCTGCCGGCCTGGAGGCGCGGGGCGGGCCCGCACCGCGCCTCCCGTCCGTCGCGCGGTCGCGCCCACCGCACCCGGTGCGCAGGAATAATCGGGTCCGCTGTGCGAACCCGACCATTCCTGCTCACCAAGTGCGCCCGTGGGGCGTGGGGACTACTCCGCGGCGGCCGCGGTCCTGCGGCGGCGCACGACCAGCACACCCGCACCCGCCGCGAGCAGCAGGAACGCCACCAACGCACCGGCACCGAGCCCCACAGCACCCGTGAACGCGAGCTGCCCGTCCACGGTGATCGTGATCGGGGTCCACCCGATCAGGCTCCCGTCCGCAGCCGTCACCGCCAGACGATGCGCACCAGCCACCGTGTCCACCGGGATCGTCACCCGCACCGTGCCGTCGGACGCGACCACAGCCGTGCCGATCAGCGTCGGCTCCGAGAACAACCACACGTTCACGACGTCACCAGCCGACGCAGTACCGACCGTCACCGTGATCGTCTCCCCCGCACCAGCCGACGCCGGAGCCGACACCCCACCACGGTTCGCCTCCGTCAACAACGACCCCGACGGCGCCACCGGAGCAACCGGCGGGGTGATCCCGTCGACCGGCGGCACCGGAGTCGGGGTCGGGTTCGGCACCGTGGTCGGGGTCGGCGTCGGCGTCGGCGTCGGCGTCGGCACCGGGGTCGGCGTCGGCGTCGGCACCGGCGTCGGGTCCGTCCCCGGGTCGGTGCCCGCGGCGTCCAGGTCGAACCCGACCAGGATCGGGTCGTGGTCGCTCGCCCGGTACACGTCGTCGGTGTACAGGTTCGTCGCGTTGTAGTTGTATCGGCTGTACTCCAGGCCCACCGACTCGACCGAGTTGATGTCCCAGATGTCCACGCCCGTGACCGTCTCGAGCGCGGCCTTCGACGCGAACACGTGGTCGAGCGAGCCGCTCAGGCCGGAGAACACGTACGAGTACTCGGTGCTGTCGAGCGCCGGGCCGAGGTCGGTGTAGCCGGCCTCGTCGAGGACCACCACCGGGTCCTCCTTGCTGTAGGCGTTGAAGTCGCCGAGCATGAACACCTTGTCGGTGCCGTACTGCTCCTGCATGTCGGTGGAGAACGTCACGAGGGCCTTCGCCTGCTCGACGCGGTCGGCGTTCGACGCACCCTGCCCGTCGCCCTGGTCAGCGTTCTCGCCGGTGCCGGAGCCCTTGGACTTGAAGTGGTTCGCGATCACTAGGAAGTCGTCGTCCGCGGTGCCGCCGACCGGGCGGAACGCGTCCGCGACGGGCTGGCGGGCGTTCGTGAACGCGTCGTCGAGCAGGATCGTCGACTCGCCGACGGGCTCGACGCGGTCCTTCTTGTAGATGAGGGCGAGCCGGATGACGTCCTCGCTCGCGGGCACGACGGCCGGGGACTTCGCGGAGGCCCAGGTGTCCTGGCCGGTGGCGGCGTTGAGCGCGTCGACCAGGGTGGCCACGGCGGCGTCGCGGTCCTGACCGAAGCGGACGGAGTTCTCGATCTCCTCGAGCGAGACGACGTCGGCGTCCAGGCCGTTGATGGCCTTCACGATCTTGACCTGCTGGCGCAGGAAGTCCTCCTGCTCGGCGGCACCGCGGGCGTCGCAGCCCGAGTTCACCGTGACGGGGTCACCGGCACGGTCCGTGTAGTACTTGCAGCCGGTGAGCTCGTCGCCCGTGGTCGGGAAGTAGTTGAGCACGTTGAAGCCGGCGAGCTTCAGGTCGCCACCGACGTCCTGCGGTGCCGGCTGGCGCACCTTCGAGAACGACGCCGGCAGGTCGGCGGCCGGGGTCGCACCCGTGATCGGCGCGGTCGGCTGGAACTTCCACCCGTTGTTGCGGTAGTCGAGGACGACCGGCTCGGTGAAGGTGGCGGCGGCCCCGACGGTGACCGGGCCCTGGGTGAGCCACGACACCGGGATGCCCTGGTTCGCCTGGGTCAGGAAGTTGGTGCTCGCACCGTCGTCGAGCGTGACCTTGCGCGCGGCGTTGTCGGCCTCGACGGCCTTCGCCTCGGCGCTGCCCGGTCGGCCGACCTCCGTCGGCTGGATCAGGCGCGTCGTGCCGCTGGCGAGCACGACCTCGCCGTACTGGTTCGTCGTGTAGTTGTCGGCGACGGTGTACGCGCCCTGGGGAGCGACGAGCATGCTCTCGAGCGACTCGCGCTGGGCGTCGGACGACGGGAACGCGACCGCGGCGGGCTGCGGTGCCGCGACGGTGTCGTCGAGCTGCTGCAGCGACGAGGCCCCGGACACCGTGAGTTCGGTCAGGCCGAAGTACTCGGACACGGCACCGGTGACCCGCACGTGGTCGCCCTCGTGCACCAGGCCGGCGGTGGCGGACGAGAAGACGAACACCGCGTCGGACGCGGTGTGGGCGCCGAGGTCGATGGCGCCGCCGGTGCCGGGGGTCTGGATCGTGTAGCCGTTGAAGCCGCCGGTGCCGTACACCGCGGTGACGACGCCGTCGGTCGTGACGTTCTTGCCGGCGTACGGCGAGGTGTCCGTGGTGCCCTGCAGCTGGGCGATGGTCACCGTCTCGGCGGGCGTGCCGGGCGCGGGGGTCCCGCCGTCACCCGGGTCGGTCGGTTCCGTGGGCTCGGTCGGTGCCGTCGTCTCGCCCGCGGCGTTCCGTGGGGTGAGCGTCGTCGTCACGGAGAAGTCCGCACCGTTGACGTCGGTGTCCGTGGTGCCCTGGCGGACCAGGCCGTTCGGGACGGAGTTGTCCCCGGTCACGGTGCGCACGGCCGACTCGAACGTGTTCGAGGCGCCGTAGCCGAGCAGGTCGACCACGCCGTCGGTGCCGGTGGCGACGGGTCCGGCGGCGAGCGCCAGGGGTGCCGTGGCGTCGGACAGCACGAGCGTGCCCGTGGTGCCCGACGGGTTGAGCGTCGCGGTGTCGTCGGCGGCGGGCAGGTCCTCGCCAGCCGCGGTGGCCCCGCCGTTGCCCGCCATCGACACCAGGAAGGTGCCCTTGGCCGGCACGGTGCCCTGGAGCGCACTGGCCGAGAACGTGCCGGTGCCCGTGGCGGAACGGTACTGGAGCGACCACCCGTCGAGCGACACGGCGACGTCGGTCGGGTTGCCGATCTCGACGAACTTCTCGTTGTAGAACGCGCCCTTGCTCCCCGCCTTCAGGTAGGCCTCCTCGATGACGAGGTCGGTCCCCTCGGGGTTCGCGGTCGCTGCGGTGACGGTGACGAGTGGGGCCGCGAGGAGCGTCGCAGCCGCCGTGGCGCACAGCAGAGTGCGCCCGAGGGTGTTGGCCATGCCCGCACGCTACCGACCTGCGGGGTCGTTCAGGTTGCGTCGAGGTAAATGATTGCGTTCGGCAACATCAGCCGATCGCGCGGCACCAGCCGATCGCGTTCGGCGGCCCAGCCGATCGCGCGGCATCAGCCGATCGGCAGCCACGTCCCGCCCACGCGTCGGACGGCCGGTCCGTGTCCCGGCAGCACGAGCGCCGGGAACGGCAGCGCCCGTGCCGACTCGAGCGCGCGGTCCTGGTCGGCGGTGAAGAACGGCGTGATCATCCGCGGCCGCGGGGCCCACGACCCGGGCTGGGTGTCGTGCCGACTGACGACCGCGTCGCCCGTGACGATCGCGTCCGCCGCGGGCAGCAGGTAGGCCGTCGAGCCGTCGGTGTGGCCGACGGCCGGGAAGGGCGCGATCGCCCGACCCGCGAAGTCCGCACCGGTGAACGCGCGAGCGGACGGCACGGTGGTCGGTCGGAGGGCGTCGGATCGGATCGCCCGCGCCAGCCAGGCGAGCACGCGGGGGCTGGCGAGCCGGCCGCCGATCTCCGCCGGGGTGACCTGCTGCCGCTCCGGTCCGCGCACGTTGGCGAGTTCGTCGGCGTGCGCGAGCACCTCGACGTCGGGGTAGCGCTCGAGGATCCCGGGGATGCCGCCGACGTGGTCGACGTGTCCGTGCGTCACGTAGACGCGACGGAGGTCGGCCGGGTCGTGCCCGGCGGCGCGCACGGTGTCGAGCACGAGGTCGGTGTCGGCCGGGTAGCCGGCGTCGATCAGCGCGACGCCGTCCTCCTCGGCCAGCACCACCCAGTTGGACACGGGGCCCTGGACGAAGACGACTCCGGGGGCGACGGACACGACGGAACGGGGTTCGCGCGGGCTCATCCCTCGACGGTACCGTCCACCGACCGTCGGGCCCGGGTCTGCTCCGCCCGCTCCGCGAGCTCCGCGTCCGCCGGGTAGCCCACCTCGGTCAGGGTCAGTCCCTTCGCCGGCGCCGTCTTGAAGGCGCTCGTGCGTTCCTCGGCGACGCGCAGTTCCTCGAGGCGGTCCGGGCCGAAGCGGCCCTCGCCGACGGCGATGGTCGCGCCGACCATGGCCCGCACCATCGAGTGGCAGAAGGCATCGGCCTGGAGGCGCGCCACCAGCACGCCGTCCGGCTCGCGGTCCCAGCGGAACTGCCGCAACGTCCGGATGGTCGTCGCCCCCTCGCGCGGCTTGCAGAACGTCGCGAAGTCGTGCAGCCCGAGCAGCGTCAGCGCACCGCGCTCCATCGCTGCCGGATCGAGCCGCGCCGCGTGCCAGACCGTGTGCCCGCGCCGACGTGGATCGCGCGGGGCGTCGGCGTCCGCGATCCGGTACTCGTACCGGCGCCAGAGCGGGGAGAACCGGGCGTCGAACCCCGCGGGTGCCACCGAGGCACCGGTCACGACCACGTCTCCCTCGGGTGCCGCGATGCCGTTGACCCGCTTGAGCAACCCGTCGAGCGGTGACCGGCCCGTCCCGCGCTTGGCGGTGAGCGCTGCCCACTGTTCTGCCGACAGGTCCAGGTGCGCGACCTGCCCGGTGGCGTGCACCCCGGCGTCGGTGCGTCCGGCGACGGTCAGCAGCGGTGGCTCGCCCCAGCGCGTGAACACGGTGGCGAGCGCGGTCTCGAGCGCGCCCTGCACGGTCCGCAGCCCGGGCTGCCGGGCCCACCCGGAGAACGCCGCCCCGTCGTAGGCGATGTCCAGTCGCAGCCGCACCGTCTCACTCACACGACCACGGTAGCGATGTCAGCGCCGCGTCAGCGCCGCGTGAGCGCTCGGCGGCAGCATCGTTCCCGACATCGACGAAAGGAACCCGCGATGACCACGACACCCCTCGCGGTGGAGGCCACCGGCCTCGTGAAGACGTTCGGCACGAACCGGGCCGTGGACGGCGTCGACCTCCGTGTGGAGGCCGGCACGGTCTACGGCGTTCTCGGTCCGAACGGCGCCGGCAAGACCACCACCATCTCCATGCTCGCCACCCTGCTCAGGGCCGACGGCGGCGAGGCCCGGATCTTCGGGCACGACGTCCGGCGCGAGGCGCAGACCGTCCGCACCCTGATCGGTGTGACGGGCCAGTACGCGAGCGTCGACGAGACGCTCAGCGCGACCGAGAACCTCGTGGTCTTCGCCCGCCTGCTCGGCCTGTCCCGCGCGGAGTCGAAGCGGAAGTCGACGGAGCTCCTCGAGCGCTTCGGCCTGACCGAGGCCGCCTCCCGTCCGCTCAAGGGCTTCTCCGGCGGCATGCGCCGCCGGCTGGACCTGGCGGCGAGCCTCATCGCGCAGCCGCCGCTGATCTTCCTCGACGAGCCGACCACGGGTCTCGACCCCCGCACCCGTGCGCAGATGTGGGACACCATCCGCGAACTCGTCGCGACCGGCTCGACCGTGCTCCTCACGACGCAGTACCTCGACGAGGCCGACCAGCTCGCCGACCGCATCGCCGTGATCGACCACGGCCGCGTGGTGGCCGAGGGCACCGGCGACGAGCTGAAGGCGAGCATCGGCTCGGCGTCGCTCCAGCTCCGGCTGGCCGACTCCGACGGCGGCGACGGCACCGAACGGCTCGCGACGGCGGCGGACCTCGTCGCCCGGGTGCTCGGCGCCCCGCCCGTGGCCAGCCCGGAGGGGTCGCGCCTGACCGCGCCGATGGCGGATCCCGACCGGGTCACCGACCTGCTCGTCGCGTTCCGCGAAGCCGGGGTCTCGCTCGCCGAGATCAGCGTCCAGAAGCCCACGCTCGACGAGGTCTTCCTCACCATCACCGGCAAGCCCGCCCTCGAAGGGAGCAACGCATGACCACCACCACCGCCACCACGGGGTCCGCGGCGCCACGCGTCACCCCGCGTCCGGGCATCGGCTCGACCGGCCTCGGCGCCACCGTCCGGCAGTCCTTCACGATGGCGTACCGCGGCCTGATCAAGGTCCGGCGCACCCCCGAGCAGCTGTTCGACGTCACCCTGATGCCGATCATCTTCACCGTGATGTTCACGTACATCTTCGGTGGGGCGATCGCGGGCGACGTGGCGAGCTACCTGCCGATCATCATCCCGGGCATCCTCGTGCAGACGAACATCACGTCGTCGATCGTCACGGGCGTGCAGCTCCGCGAGGACATGGACAAGGGCGTGTTCGACCGCTTCAAGTCCCTGCCGATCGCACGGATCGCCCCACTCGCCGGCGCACTGCTGGCGGACACGGTGCGGTACGCGATCGCGACCGCCATCACCTTCACGGTCGGCATCGTGATGGGACTCCGACCTGCCGGCGGCATCGGCGCAGTGGTCCTCGCCGGGCTGCTCGTGATCGTGGTCGCGTGGGCGATCAGCTGGATCTTCGCGTACTTCGGCGTGGTCGCCCGGACGGCGTCGAGCGTCTCCGGGATCTCGAACATGGTGCTGTTCCCGCTGACGTTCCTGTCGAACGCGTTCGTGCCGGCCGACACCCTGCCGGACTGGCTCCGCTGGTTCTCCGAGGTCAACCCGATCTCGCACCTGATCACCGCCGTCCGCGACCTGGTCAACCAGGGCACGGTGGGTGTGGACCTGTGGATCAGCCTGCTCGGTGCCGCGGTGATCGTCGCGGTGTTCGCGCCCCTGACCGTCCGCGCCTACATGCGGAAGGCGTGAGCCGCACCGTCAGCGGTCGCTGAACCGCAGCTGCTCGAGCAGCGTCCGCGCCCGTGCGACGGCCTCGGCCCGGTCCCATCCGGCCGAGGCCGTCTCGGCGTCCGTCATCGCCGCGTCGCCGAGCACGGCCGCGAGCAGCGGGCGCATCCGGGCGTGGGCGAGCACGCCGAAGTCCTGCCGTGCCCCGAGCCGTGCAGTGAGGCCCCACGCCTGGACGGCCCGATCCGGCTGACCGCTCCGGGCGGCGGCGAGCGCCAGCCCGAGCAGGGTGGTCCCGACCACCGGCAGGTCGAGCCACCACGGGTGCAGGCGCAGCATCACGAGCGCGCCGACCCGCAGGCGCCTCGCCACCGCCACGCCATCTGCCGGGAGGCTCGGTGCGGTCCCGTCGGTCCGGCTCACCGCCGCCTCGTCCGCGGCTGCGATCCGCGCGACGCCCGCGATGAGGCTCCAGTGCGGCGTCTGCTTCCGGATCGGGACGATGGACTCCCAGGCGGCGGCGTACGCCGTCGCGGCCGCGTCGAGGTCGCCCTCGTACCGTGCGCACTCGGCGGCGATCGCCGTCGCGAGGACCCCGATCTGCATCCGGTCGCCGTCGAACCCGCCACGACCCTCGACCGGCCGGTGCCGCAGGTCGTCCGCGATGCTCCGCGCGCGCACCACGTCACCGGTCGTCGCGGCGCAGAGGCCGACCGTCCAGCCGATCTCGTACAGGTCGTCGTCGGCACCGAACCGCTCGAGCTGCGCCCGCGCGGCCTCGGCGGCCGCCAGTGCCTCACGGTGCCGCCCGGTCTGCGCGAGCAGCTGGGTGACGGTGACGGCGATCGACCCGGTGGTCCAGGCGTCGTCGCTCGTCCGCGCGAGCGCCTCGGCGCGACGGGCGTACCGCAGGGCGACGACGGTGTCGCCGTCGTTCTCGGCCAACGGCGCACTGAGCATGTTCGCCAGGCACGCCACCCCGGCATCCGGGTCGTCGCGGTACCGGGCCAGCAGCGCGGTGCCGTCGTCGGGACGCCCGAGGGTCAGCACCAGCGCGGACTGTGCGTCGAGGACCGCGAAGCCGGTGCTGCCGCCGGCGAGCACCCGGCGGAGCGTCGACACCGCGAGCGCCGCGGTCCGTCGGTCGTCGAACGCGGCCGAGGCTCCGGCGACGACGAGTCCCACCACGACGGCGGTACGGTCCGCCGACGTGGGGGCGGTCCGGCGGAGCAGTGCCACGACCTCCGGACCGACCGCGACGACCTCGCCGTGCGCCCCGCGGAGCGACCAGTAGCCGGCGAGCGCCGCGAACAGGTGCGCCACGGCCGACGGGTCCCCGGCGGCCAGGCTCCAGCGCAGCAGCGTGATGAGGTTGTCCGCCTCGCGCCCGATCTGCCGGAAGGACTCGAGCTGTGGCTCCCCCGTGATGGTCAGCAGGTTGCGCGCAGCGGTGAAGCCACGGCCCCATCGGATCATCGCCGCCCGGACGTCCTCCGTGGCGCCGGCATCCCGGAGCCGCGCCCCGCCGAACTCACGGACGGTCTCGAGCAGGCGGTAGCGGACGGGGTCACCCTCGTGCTCGACGAGCTGCACGAGGGACTGCTCGACGAGTTCGGCGAGGTCGTCGAGCGCGTCCGCACGGCGCTCCGGGACCGCGACGGCCTCGACGGCGTCCACGGCCAGGCCGTCGGGGAACAGCGCGAGCCGGGTGAGCAGGTCCTGCGCACCGTCGTCGAGGAGCCGCCAGCTCCACTCGACGACGGCGAGCAGGGTGCGGTGCCGCTCGGGGGCGCTGCGGTCACCGCCCCGCAGCAGCGCGAAGCGGTCGTCCAGCCGACGTTCGATCTCGTCCGTGCTCATGCCGCGGATGCGTGCGGCTGCGAGCTCGATCGCCAGGGGGGAGCCGTCCAGCCGGCCGCAGATCCGACGGACGGCATCAACGGGCAGCACGGCGCCGGGTCGGGCTGCCCGGGCCCGGTCGGTGAACAGGCGGACCGCCGCGCCGTCCTCCTCGACCGGCAGGGGTGCCAGGGGCGCGATGACCTCACCGGCGATCGCGAGCGGCGCCCGCGAGGTCGTCAGGATCCGCAGGTCGGGAACGGTCGCGAGCAGGTCCGCGGCGAACGCGGCGACCTCCGCGACCAGGTGCTCGCAGTTGTCGAGGACGAGCACGGTGGGACCGTCGGCGAGTGCACGGACGACTCGGGCACCGAGGTCGGCGGCGACGGCGTCCCGAAGCGACCGCGCCGACCGGAACTCCGCGATCCCGAGCAGTGCGGCGAGGGCGGGGACGACGTCCTCCGGTGCGCCGAGCGGTGCGAGCTCGAACACCACGACACCGCAGGTGGGCGGCAGGCCGGATGCGACCGCCTGTGCGAGGCGGGTCTTGCCGAGCCCGCCCGCACCGAGGATCGTGACGAGCCGGTTCGCCGACAACAGGTCCGAGACGACGGCGAGGTCCTCCTGCCGCCCGATCAGCGCGTTCGGCGCCGCACGCAGGCCGACGCGTCGAGCGGTGCCGCTTGCGGGTCCGGACCGGCGCAGCAGCTCGGCGTTCAGGCGGACGAGGTCGGCCGAGGGGTCGGCGCCGAGTTCATCGGCCAGGCGGTCGCGGTGCGCCGCGAACACGGTGAGCGCCTCGGCGATGCGGTCCGCGGCCGCGAGGGCTCGCATCGACCCCGCGGTGGCGACCTCGTCGAACGGGTTCGCCCGCGCCTCAGCGGCCCAGACCTCGGCGGCCTCGCCCGCGCGGCCCTCGGCGAGCAGCGCGGTCCCGAGAGCGCGGGCCAGACCCCGGCGGACCGCGGCGGCGCGGACGGCGAGCGCCTCGCCCACGTCGCCCACGACGTCGGCACCGGGGTCGCCACGCCAGAGTTCGAGTGCCGCGGCGAGTTCCGCACGGTCGCTGCTGCCGAGAGCTCGTTCGGCGCGGGACAGGTCGACGTCGCCGGGGCCGCAGCCGAGCGCGTACCCGGTGCTCGTCGACACGACGAGTCCGTCCACCACACTCCGGCGCAACCGCGACACGAGCGTCTGCAGTGCCGCACGAGCACCCCGTGGGCGCTCGTCGGGCCAGAGGGCGTCGATCAGGGACTCGGTCGTCAGGGCGTTGCCGCGCGCCAGCACGAGCGCGGTCAAGAACGCCCGTGCGAGCGCTCCCGGCACCGCGTTCGGTGTGCCGTCGACACCGTCCACCGAGACCGGTCCGAGGACGGCGATGCGGGGACGGTCAGACACGGTGGCGAGTCTACGGACGGCTCCGGACGGAACGGGCGGTCAGCCGCGTGGTCGACCGAAGGCGGACGGGCCGGTCCGGGTGTCCAGGTCGTCTGTGGCGCGTCGCTCGGACTCGACGATCCCGCGCAGGGCCACGAGCGCGGCCGAGGTGACCGCGACGTGGGAGGGGTTCTCACGCGAAGCGTCGAGCGCGGTCTCGAGTCGAGCGATGGCCTCTTCGGCCTCGTCCTCCGGGGAGTCGCCACGGATCGTGCTGGCGATCTTCCGCAGCGCATCGGCGATGGGGGTGGCGAACGCGGGGTCCGGACGCCCGACGCCCTCGGAGACCGGACCGGAGCGCGCCACGAGCTCGGTGAGGTCGGTCGTGTACCAGGCGACGCGTTCCAGGGCCCGGAAGCGTCCACCGTCCTTCTGGAGCCGCGCTCGCGACCCGCGCAGTGCACCACGGGGGTTGAGCCGGCGGCTCTCGTGCGCGATCGCCACCCGCGACCGCACGTCCGCGATCGCGCGGTCCAGGCGGTCCTGCTGGTGGTCCCACGCCTTCTCGTCGCGCTTGCCCTCCTCGAGCACGGCTGCCAGCCCGTCGAGGTGGTCCGCCAGCACACCGTTCACCGCGTCGATGCGGTGTTCGGCGTCCCAGAAGTGCAGCGGCGGGAACACCAGGAAGTTCACGAGCAGACCGACCACGACGCCCACCGCCATCTGCACGAGGTACCCGAGCGAGTAGCCCTCGGCGTGCGCGCCGCCGACGAGCAGCACGAAGAGCGCCGCGGTGGACACCCAGGAGCTGCCCTCGCCCAGCACGCGGAACCCGCCGACGAGTACGCCGACGCCGACCGCGAGCGCGATCGCGAGGAAGCCGGGGTCGCCGACCCACATCGTGAACGCGGCGATGAGGATGCCGAGGGCGATCCCGACCAGGGTCTGCACACCGCTCCGGATGCCCGCGAACACCGTGGTCTGCATCGCGACGACGGCGCCGAGTGGTGCGTAGTACGGGTACTCGGCTGCGACGCCCGGGATGTGCTGCGCCACGAACCAGGCGATCACCGCGGCGGCGGCGGCCTTGCCGGCGTGCAGCAGGCGCGGCTGCGTGCCCGAGGTCCGGCTCCACCGCCAGACCCTCGTCCCCAGACCCGCAACGTGCTGGAACGCCATGACTTCCTTCCCTGTCGTACCGGTCGGCCACCCTACGGGGCGCGTCGTGCGTGCCGTGGTGTCCGGACCCGTGACCAGCTTCGGACACGAGGAAGCCCCCGCGACCTGGGTCGCGGGGGCTTCCTCGTGGTGGTGCAGCGCCCCGGAGGGCACCAGACTACTTGGTGTCGGCGTCGTCCGACTTCTCGGCGGCGTCGGCCTCGACCTCGGCAGCAGCCTCGGTCTCGGACTCGGTCTCGACCGGGGCGGACTCCTCGGTGGTCTCGGTCTCTTCGACCGGGGCCTCCTCGGTGGTCTCGTCGGCGGCGGGCTCGTCGACCGGGGCGGCAGCAGCGGCCGGAGCCGAGTTGCGCTTGACCGGAGCGGGCGTGCTCGAGACGGGCTCGAGGACGAGCTCGATCGACGCCAGCGGGGCGTTGTCGCCCTTGCGGAAGCCGAGCTTCGTGATGCGGGTGTAACCGCCCTGGCGGTCCTCGACCTGGGGAGCGATCTCGGTGAACAGCGTGTGCACGACGGACTTGTCGCGCAGGATGCTGATCACACGACGACGCGCGTGCAGGTCGCCGCGCTTCGCGAACGTGATGAGACGCTCGGCGACCGGGCGGAGGCGCTTGGCCTTCGTCTCGGTGGTCGTGATGCGACCGTGCGTGAAGAGGGCGTTGGCGAGGTTGCTCAGGAGCAGGCGCTCGTGGGCGGGACCGCCACCGAGGCGGGGGCCCTTGGTGGGCTTCGGCATGTCAGTTCTCCAGTGGTGAAAGTGGTGCGCGCGGTGTCAGCGCGCTTGCGCGTGAGCGCGAGGTCAGTTGTTGGACTCGTCCTCGTCGTACCCGCTGTAGAAGTGGGCGCCGTCGAATCCGGGGACGGTGTCCTTGAGGGACAGGCCGAGCTCGGTGAGCTTGTCCTTGACCTCGTCCACCGACTTCTGACCGAAGTTGCGGATGTTCATGAGCTGCGTCTCCGACAGGGCGACGAGCTCGGACACCGTGTTGATGCCCTCCCGCTTCAGGCAGTTGTAGCTGCGGACCGACAGGTCGAGGTCCTCGATCGGGGTCTGCAGTTCGTTCGAGAGCACGGCGTCGACCGGCGCGGGGCCGATCTCGATGCCCTCTGCCGCCGTGTTGAGCTCGCGAGCGAGCCCGAACAGCTCGACCAGCGTGCGACCGGCCGACGCGATGGCGTCGCGCGGCGTGATGGCCGGCTTCGCTTCGACGTCGACGACCAGGCGGTCGAAGTCCGTGCGCTCACCGGCACGCGTCGCCTCGACGCGGTAGGTGACCTTGAGGACGGGCGAGTAGATCGAGTCGATCGGGATCTGACCGGCTTCGCTGAACTCGGAACGGTTCTGCGTCGCCGAGACGTAGCCACGGCCACGCTCGATCGTGAGCTCGAGCTCGAAGCGCGCGGTGTCGTTCAGAGTCGCGATGACGAGTTCCGGGTTGTGGATCTCGACGCCGGCCGGAGCGGAGATGTCCGCCGCGGTGACCTGACCGGCACCCTGCTTGCGCAGGTACGCCGTGATGGGCTCGTCGTGCTCGCTGGAGACGACCAGGCTCTTGATGTTGAGGATGATCTCGGTGACGTCTTCCTTGACACCGGGAACGGTGCTGAACTCGTGGAGGACGCCGTCGATGCGGATGCTGGTGACAGCCGCGCCGGGGATCGAGGAGAGGAGCGTGCGGCGCAGCGAGTTGCCGAGGGTGTAACCGAAGCCCGGCTCGAGCGGCTCGATGACGAAGCGCGAGCGGTGCTCGGAGATCGGCTCCTCGGTCAGGGTGGGGCGCTGTGCAATGAGCACTGTGGGATTCCTTTCGGCGAAGTGTCCGCTATATGACACTTGGCGGTACGACGGGGCCGCATGGGCCCCGACGGGTCTGTTGAGTTGTGATCACGCGCACACACGTGCGCGATCGAACGACCAGGAATGGCCGCGGGCCCTGCCCGCCCTCGCCGGAACGGATCCGGTCAGGGGACGAGCAGGGCGCGGCCGGTTGCTCCTCGCGTCAGACGCGACGGCGCTTGGGCGGGCGGCACCCGTTGTGCGCCTGCGGCGTGACGTCGTTGATCGAGCCGACCTCGAGGCCAGCGGCCTGGAGGGAGCGGATCGCGGTCTCGCGACCCGAACCCGGGCCCTTCACGAAGACGTCGACCTTCTTCACGCCGTGCTCCTGCGCCTGACGCGCAGCGGACTCGGCGGCGAGCTGCGCCGCGAACGGCGTCGACTTGCGCGAACCCTTGAAGCCCACGGCACCCGAGGACGCCCAGCTGAGGACGGCACCCGACGGGTCGGTGATGCTGACGATCGTGTTGTTGAACGTGCTCTTGATGTGGGCCTGGCCCACAGCGACGTTCTTCTTCTCCTTGCGGCGCGGCTTGCGCGCGGCAGTCTTGGGGGTAGCCATCGGGGTCTCCTATCGAGCCTTCTTCTTGCCTGCCACGGTGCGCTTCGGTCCCTTGCGGGTACGAGCGTTGGTCTTGGTGCGCTGACCGCGCACCGGGAGACCACGACGGTGGCGAAGACCCTCGTAGCTGCCGATCTCGACCTTGCGGCGGATGTCGGCGGCGACCTCACGGCGGAGGTCACCCTCGACCTTGAAGTTGCCCTCGATGAAGTCACGGAGGGCGACGAGCTGGTCGTCGGTCAGGTCCTTGACGCGGATGTCACCGGAGATACCGGTCTCCGTCAGTGCCTGGACGGCGCGGGTACGGCCGACGCCGTAGATGTACGTGAGTGCGATCTCCACGCGCTTCTCGCGCGGGATGTCGACGCCTGCTAGACGTGCCATGTGATGGCTGCTCCTGTTGTCGATGGAGGTGTGGCGCAGTACCGGTGCTCGGGCCTCCGCCCCGAGGTGTCCCCCGGTCGTCGTGCGACCGGGTTCTGGTACTGCGTTGTCGATCTTCAGTTGTGGGTCGTGCTCGAGCAGCCTGGTGTCCGATGGACACCGTCGGCGCCGGTCACGCGCCCGGGACTAGCCCTGGCGCTGCTTGTGACGCGGGTTGCTCTTGCAGATCACCATGACGCGGCCCTTGCGGCGAATCACACGGCAGTGTTCGCAGATGGGCTTGACGCTGGGGTTGACCTTCATGGTTCTTTCCTCGTGCTCGCTGGCTTCGTGCTCGGCAGGATTGCCGTGCCGTTCCTTTCCAGCTCGCGGATCACTTGTAGCGGTAGACGATCCGGCCGCGGGTCAGGTCGTACGGGCTCAGCTCCACGATCACGCGGTCCTCGGGGAGGATGCGGATGTAGTGCTGGCGCATCTTCCCGGAGATGTGCGCGAGGACCTTGTGTCCGTTCGTCAGCTCAACGCGGAACATCGCGTTGGGCAGAGCTTCGAGCACCGAGCCTTCGATCTCGATGACGCCGTCTTTCTTGGCCATAGCCTCACTGTCGCTTGGTTGTGGAACAGGTGTGATCCCCGAACCGGTCTGCGGGTCGGTCGCCACACCCGAGAGGGCATGACACACCAAAGATCGATCTTATGTGGTAAACCCGCAATTGCCAAGTGGGGACGCGGAACACCCCACGTCTGGGGCTTCCGGGGCCGTGCCTGAGCGTTGCACAGTGGTTTGACGGCGCGCTCCGGGCGCACACATGCGCGCGAACCGTAGTTTTGCTCCGCAGCCACGTCCGTCGCACCAGCAGATCGCGCCGGACCACCGAACGGAGAACACGTGCCCGACGCCACCCGACGCCCCTTCGCCAGCCACGGCAAGCAGGCCCGTCGCCGGGGTTGGGGCACGCTCGTCACCGTCGTCGCGTCCGCCGTCGCCGTCCTGCTCGTCAGCGGTACGAGCGTCGCCGCGATCGCCGGGGCACAGCTCGCCACCGCGCCGCAGACCGTCGCGCTGAGCACCGACGACCAGAGCACCGCGAAGACCGCCGACATCTCGGCGATCAAGGGCGGAGCGAACATCCTGCTCATCGGGAGCGACACCCGGGTCGGCCAGTTCGACTCCGACGAGGACGTCGAGGGCGCCCGCAACGACGTCACGATGCTCATCCACATCTCGGCGGACCACCAGCAGCTCACCGCGGTCAGCTTCCCCCGTGACCTGATGGTCCCCATCCCGGCCTGCACGAACCCCGCGACCGGCACGACCTACCCGGCGTCCACCTCGGCGATGTTCAACACCGCGCTCGGCAACGGCGGTGTCTCCTGCGTCGTGGACACGGTCGAGAACCTGACCGGCCTGAGCATCCCCTACGCCGGGCTCATCACCTTCGACGGCGTGATCGAGATGTCGAACGCCCTCGGCGGCGTGGACGTCTGCGTCGCCGAGCCGATCGACGACACGTTCACCGGCCTGCACCTCACGACGGGCTCGCACTCCCTCGAGGGCTCGGACGCCCTCGCCTTCCTGCGCACCCGCCACGGGGTCGGCGACGGCAGCGACCTCGCCCGCATCAGCTCGCAGCAGGTGTTCCTGTCGGCGCTCCTCCGCAAGGTCACCTCGGACGGCACGCTCTCGAACCCGATCACGCTCTACAAGCTGGCCGGCGCCGCCCTGTCCAACATGACGCTGTCCGACGGCCTCGCCCAGACCGGCACCCTCGTCAAGCTCGCGGCCGCCCTGCGTGGGATGAGCACCGCCAACATGCTCTTCGTGCAGTACCCGGTGGCCGACGACCCCGCCGACAGCGCCCGCGTGATCGTCGACCAGGAGACGGCCCACACCCTGAACGTGGCGCTGCAGAACGACGTCCGGTCCTCGCTGAGCGACTCGAGCACCGGTCGCGCGTCCGAGGAGTCGCCGTCGAGCGGCGGGACGTCGAGCGGCACCGGGTCGTCCGGCTCCTCGGGGTCGTCCGGCACCTCGGGTTCGTCCGGGACCTCGTCGTCCGCCGGCACACCGTCGGCGACGTCGAGCGCGACCGCCACGCGGACGCCGACCGCGTCGGCGACGCCGCTGCCCTCGTCGATCACCGGGCAGAGCGCCTCCGAGGAGACCTGCTCCGTCGGCAACTGACGCGACGCCACGGCGCGTGCGCCCGGCGGTGGTCGGGTGGGTCCACGCGACGTCGTCGACGCGGCGGACGCCAGCCGGGCCTCCCGGC
Source organism: Curtobacterium sp. MCLR17_043 (assembly GCF_003224215.1). Lineage (NCBI taxonomy): Bacteria > Bacillati > Actinomycetota > Actinomycetes > Micrococcales > Microbacteriaceae > Curtobacterium > Curtobacterium sp. MCLR17_043. Next base: position 244,760 of record NZ_QKLH01000001.1, read on the forward strand.
CGTCGCATCGAGCGGAGACACCCAGCGTGGGCACCGCGCGCGGACTGGAGGCCCGTCCTACGGGATCGGGACGGGCGTCACACCCAGCGGGGCCAGGCCCCGAGCGCCGCCGTCGGCGGCCGTGAGCACCCAGATGCCGGCCGCGTGCACCGCGACGCTGTGCTCCCAGTGCGCGGCGTCCGAGCCGTCGAGCGTCCGGACCGTCCACTCGTCGTCGTCCGTCGAGCTGTCGATCGCGCCGGCCGTGACCATCGGCTCGATGGCGACCACCAGCCCCGGCTTGACAGCAGGTCCGGCACCGCGGACGCGGTAGTTGAAGACCGGCGGTTCCTCGTGCATCGACCGACCGATGCCGTGGCCGGTGTAGTCCTCGACGATGCCCCACGCACCGGTCTCGTCGATCGCGTCCTCCACGGCCGAGCCGACCTCGTGCAGGTTCTTCGCGTGAGCGAGCGCGGCGATGCCGTGCCAGAGCGACCGCTCGGTCGTGTCACAGAGCGTCTGGCGGGCTGCGGTGACCGCTGCGTCGCCACCGGGCACGACGGTCGTGAACGCGCTGTCGCCGTTCCAGCCGTCAACCTCGGCGCCGGCGTCCACCGACACGATGTCGCCGGGCGCGAGCACGCGCTCACCGGGGATCCCGTGCACGATCTCGTCGTTCACCGACACGCACAGCGTGTGGCGGTAGCCGGGCACGAGCTGGAAGTTCGGGACCCCCCCGCCGTCACGGATGGTGCGCTCGGCGATCGCATCGAGTTCACCGGTGGTGGTCCCCGGACGGATCGCTGCACGGACGGCGTCGAGCGCCTCGGCGGTCAGCAGGCCCGGCCGGACCATCGCCCGGAGCTCGTCCGGGGTCTTGTAGATCGAGGGCTTCTTGAACCGCACCACGCTGGTCAGACGGTCGCGGAGAGCCCGCGGCCCGCCAGTGCCGTCTGGATGCGGTCGCCGACCTCGTCGATGGCACCGAGGCCGTCGACGTCGACCACGAGGCCACGCTCGCCGTACGCCGCCACGATGGGCGCCGTCTGCTCGGCGTAGACCTGCTGGCGACGACGGATCGTCTCCTCGTTGTCGTCGCTGCGGCCCTGGTCCTCGGCCCGCTTGAGCAGGCGACCGACGAGCTCGTCCTGGTCGGCGACGAGCTGCACGACGGCGTCGATCCCGGTGCCCTGCTCGGCGAGCAGTGCGTCGAGGTACTCGACCTGACCGACCGTGCGCGGGTAGCCGTCCAGCAGGAAGCCGTGCTCGGCATCGGGCTCCTGCAGGCGTGACTTCACGAGCTCGTTCGTCAGGGAGTCCGGCACGTAGTCGCCGGCGTCCATGATCGCCTTCGCCTGCACACCGAGGGGCGTGCCCTCTGCCACGTTCTTGCGGAAGATGTCCCCGGTCGAGATCGCGGGGATCCCGAAGGAGTCGGCGATCCGGCCGGCCTGGGTGCCCTTCCCGGCTCCGGGAGGTCCGACGATGATGAGACGTGCGCTCAACGGAGAAGCCCTTCGTAGTGACGCTGCTGCAGCTGCGAGTCGATCTGCTTCACGGTCTCGAGACCGACACCCACGATGATGAGGATGCTCGCGCCACCGAACGGGAAGTTCTGGTTCGCGCCGAACAGCGCCAGTGCTGCCAGCGGGATGAGCGCGATGAGACCGAGGTAGAGCGAACCGGGCAGCGTCACCCGGGTGAGGACGTAGTCGAGGTACTCGGCGGTCGGACGACCGGCACGGATGCCGGGGATGAACCCGCCGTACTTCTTCATGTTGTCGGCGACCTCTTCGGGGTTGAAGGTGATCGCCACGTAGAAGTACGTGAACCCGACGATGAGCAGGAAGTACAGGACCATGTAGAACCAGTTGTCACCCGAGGTCAGGTTGTTCTGGATCCAGGTCACCCACGCGGCCGGCTCGGAGCCGTCCGAGGGCTGGTTGAACTGCGCGATCAGGGCCGGCAGGTACAGCAGCGACGAGGCGAAGATGACGGGCACGACGCCGGCCATGTTCACCTTGATCGGGATGTAGGTGTTGTTGCCGCCGTACGTCCGCCGCCCGACCATGCGCTTGGCGTACTGCACGGGGATCCGCCGCTGTGACTGCTCGACGAACACGACGGCCATCATGATCACGAGTCCGACCAGGATCACGAACAGGAAGAGCTCGAACGACTGCGACTGCTCGATCGCCCAGAGCGCCGACGGGAACTGCGCCGCGATCGACGTGAAGATCAGGAGCGACATGCCGTTGCCGATGCCGCGCTCGGTGACGAGCTCGCCCATCCACATGATGAGGCCGGTACCGGCGGTCAGCGTGACGACCATCAGCATGATGGCGTACCAGCTGTCGTTCGAGATGATCGACGTGCAGGACGCGGAGGCGTTGGTGCCGAACAGGGCGCCGGAGCGGGCGACCGTGATCAGCGTCGTGGACTGCAGGACACCGAGCGCGATCGTGAGGTAGCGCGTGTACTGCGTCAGCTTCGCCTGGCCGGACTGGCCCTCCTTGTAGAGGGTGTCGAAGTGCGGGATGACCACACGCAGGAGCTGCACGATGATCGACGACGTGATGTACGGCATGATGCCGAGCGCGAAGACCGAGAGCTTCAGCAGCGCGCCGCCGGAGAAGAGGTTGATGAGGTCGTAGAGACCGCCGGAGGACGACGCGCTGGCGAGACAGCTCTGCACGGCGGCGTAGTCGACGAACGGTGCCGGGATGTACGACCCGAGACGGAACAGCGCGATGATCGCGAGGGTGAAGCCGATCTTCTTGCGAAGATCAGGGGTGCGCATGATGCGCGCGACCGCTCTGAACACGATGACTCCGAACTTGTGGGACCGGGGCCGTCGATCGCGGCCGGACCGGTTTCGGTCGGCAGGGCCGACCTGGCCGACGGATGCCGGCCACTGTCAAGGAAACCGTAACGGCGGCCCGTGCGCAAACGCACGGGCCGCCGACGGGGGTTACTGGGAGACGGTGCCGCCAGCAGCCACGATCTTCTCGGCGGCGGACGCCGAGACCTTGTCGACCGTGACCGTGATCTTCACGGTGACGTCACCCTGACCGAGAACCTTGACCTTCTCGTTCTTGCGGACGGCGCCCTTGGCGACCAGGCCCGCAACGGTGACGTCGCCACCATCGGGGTAGAGCTCCGAGATCTTGTCCAGGTTCACGACCTGGTACTCGACCCGGAACGGGTTCTTGAACCCGCGGAGCTTCGGGGTGCGCATGTGCAGCGGCATCTGCCCACCCTCGAAGCCGACCCGGACCTGGTAGCGGGCCTTCGTGCCCTTGGTACCACGCCCAGCGGTCTTGCCCTTCGAGCCCTCACCGCGACCCACACGGGTGCGGTCCTTCTTGGCGCCCTCTGCGGGACGGAGGTGGTGCAGCTTCAGCACCTGCACGCGCTCGTTCTTCTCGTCGCTCATGCGTCGACCTCCTCGACCTTCACGAGGTGCGCCACCGTCGCGATGTACCCGCGGTTCTGGGAGTTGTCCTCACGCTCGACCGAACGGCCGATGCGCTTGAGGCCCAGGCTGCGCAGGGTGTCGCGCTGGTACTGCTTCTCGCTGATAACGGACTTGATCTGCGTGATCTTCAGCATCGCCATCACGCACCTGCCTTCTCGGTCGCGGCACGCAGGGCTGCGGCCTCGGCCTGGAGCAGACGGGCCGGGACGACCCGCTCGACGTCGAGGCCACGACGGCTCGCGACGGCGCGGGGCTCCTCGAGCTGCTTCAGGGCCTCGACGGTCGCGTGCACGATGTTGATGGTGTTCGACGAGCCGAGCGACTTGCTCAGGACGTCGTGGATGCCGGCGCACTCGAGCACGGCGCGGACCGGACCACCGGCGATGACACCGGTACCGGGGCCGGCCGGACGCAGGAGGACGACGCCAGCGGCGGCTTCACCCTGCACCGGGTGCGGGATCGTGTTGCCGACGCGGGGGACGCGGAAGAAGTTCTTCTTCGCCTCTTCGACACCCTTGGAGATCGCCGTGGGGACCTCCTTGGCCTTGCCGTAGCCGACGCCCACGAGGCCGTTGCCGTCACCGACGACGACGAGCGCCGTGAAGCTGAAGCGACGACCACCCTTGACGACCTTCGAGACGCGGTTGATGGTCACCACGCGCTCGAGGAACTGGCTGTCGCCACCGCGGTTGTTGCGGTCGCGGCCCTGCTGACGGTCACGACCGCCACCACGACGGCCACGGTTGTCAGCGGAGTCGCGGTTGTTCGACGCGGAGCCCGCGGCGGTCTCGACCGGACGCTCGGCGACGGCAGGTGCCTCCGCCTCCTTGCCGGTCTTGGCGCCCTCGGTGGTCGCCTCGGCGGTTGCGTCGGTGGCCGTGGCCTCCGTGCTCGCCTCGGTGGTCTCCGTGGTCTCGACAGCCTCGGTCTCCGTGGCCTCGACGGCCTCGGTCTTGGCGTCTTCGTTGGTGTTCGCGTTGTCGCTCACAGGTTCAGCCCTCCTTCACGGGCACCATCGGCGATCGCGGCGACGCGACCGGCGTACTTGCTGCCACCGCGGTCGAAGACCACGGCCTCGACGCCAGCCGACTTCGCGCGCTCGGCGAGGAGCTCACCGACGCGACGGGCCTTGGCGGTCTTGTCGCCGTCGAACGAGCGGAGGTCTGCCTCCATCGTCGAGGCGCTTGCGAGGGTGTGACCCTTCGAGTCGTCGATGACCTGCACGAACACGTGACGCGACGAGCGGGTGACGGCGAGACGGGGACGAGCCTCGGTGCCGGTGATCTTCTTGCGGAGACGGTTGTGACGACGCGCCTTGGCGGCCGCCTTGCTCTTGCCTCGTGTCTTGAGGAGTCCCATGATCACTTACCTGACTTTCCGGCCTTGCGGCGCACGTTCTCGCCGGCGTAACGGACACCCTTGCCCTTGTAGGGCTCGGGCTTCCGGAGCTTCCGGATGTTCGCGGCGACCTCGCCGACAGCCTGCTTGTCGATACCGGCGACGGTGACCTTGTTGTTGCCCTCCACCGCGAAGCTGATGCCCGCCGGCGGCTCGACCGTGATCGAGTGGGAGTACCCGAGGGCAAACTCGAGGTTCGAGCCCTTGGCCGCGACACGGTAACCCGTACCGACGACCTCGAGGCCCTTGGTGTAGCCCTGGGTCACGCCGATGATGTTGTTGGCGATGAGGGTCCGGGTCAGTCCGTGGAGCGAACGCGACTCGCGCTCGTCGTCCGGACGGGTGACGAGGACCTGGTTCTCCTCGACCTTGGCCTGGATGGGCTCCGCGATGACGAGCGCGAGCTCGCCCTTCGGGCCCTTGACCGCCACGTTCTGACCGTCAACGGAGACGGTGACGCCGGCGGGGATGTCGATGGGGAGACGTCCGATTCGTGACATTGTCGATCACCACACGTAGGCGAGGACTTCCCCACCCACGCCCTTCTGCTCGGCTTCGCGGTCGGTCAGGAGGCCGGAGGAGGTCGAGAGGATCGCCACGCCGAGGCCACCGAGGACCTGGGGGATCTCCGTCGACTTCGCGTAGACCCGGAGGCCCGGCTTCGAGACGCGCTTGATGCCGGCGATCGAACGCTCGCGCTCGGGGCCGTACTTCAGGTCGATGGTGAGGGTCTGCCCGACCCGGGCGTCCTCCACCTTCCACTCGCTGATGTAGCCCTCACGCTTGAGGATGTCGGCGATGTTCTTCTTGAGCTTGGAGCTCGGGAGCGCGACTGCGTCGTGGTGCGCGGAGTTCGCGTTCCGCAATCTGGTCAGCATGTCTGCGACCGGATCGGTCATCGTCATGATGTTCGTCCATTTCTCGCCTGGTTTCGACACCCGTTCCACGAATGCCGACCTGAGCGATCGAGTGATCCCGGGGCGGTTCCCCGAGATCGGTGTGTTCGTGCGTGCGGGCCGGAGGACGTGAATCCTCCGGCCCGCACCGCCCGAAGTAGTTTAGACCGTCTGCTCGTTGGAGCGGAACGGGAAGCCGAGCTGGCGGAGCAGCGCGCGTCCCTCGTCGTCCGTCTTCGCGGTGGTGACGACAGTGATGTCGAAGCCGCGGACACGGTCGATGCGGTCCTGGTCGATCTCGTGGAACACGGACTGCTCCGTGAGACCGAACGTGTAGTTGCCGTTGCCGTCGAACTGCTTGTCGCTGAGACCGCGGAAGTCGCGGATGCGGGGCAGTGCGAGCGTCACCAGGCGGTCCAGGAACTCCCACGCGCGGTCACCACGGAGGGTGACGTGCGCGCCGATGGCCTGACCCTCGCGCAGCTTGAACTGTGCGATGGACTTGCGGGCGATGTTGACCTGGGGCTTCTGACCCGTGATCGCCGTGAGGTCCTTGATGGCCCCCTCGATGATCTTGGAGTCACGAGCGGCCTCGCCGACACCGGTGTTCACGACGACCTTGACCAGGCCGGGGACCTGGTTGACGTTCGCGTAACCGAACTGCTCGGTGAGGGCCGTCTTGATCTCGGCCAGGTACTTCTGCTTGAGGCGCGGCTGGATCTTGCCAGCGGGCGCAGCAGTCGTGTCAGTCATCAGAGCTTCTCACCAGACTTCTTCGCGTAGCGGACACGGACGGTCTTCTTGACGCCGTCCTTCTCCACCTCTTCGGTGCGGAAGCCGACACGCGTCGGCTTCTTCGTCTTCGGGTCGACGAGTGCGACGTTCGAGACGTGGATCGAGGCTTCGTGCTGCTCGATGCCACCGGTCTTCGAACCACGCTGCGTCTGACCGACGCGGACGTGCTTCGTGACGAAGTTCACGCCCTCGACGACGACGCGGTTCTTGTCCTTGAGGACCTCGATGACCTTGCCCTGCTTGCCACGGTCGCCGCCACGCTCCTGCGTCGCGCCCGTGATGACCTGGACGAGGTCACCCTTCTTGATGTTCGCCATGGCTTACAGCACCTCCGGCGCGAGCGAGATGATCTTCATGAACTTCTTGTCACGGAGCTCGCGACCGACCGGACCGAAGATGCGCGTACCGCGCGGGTCGCCGTCGGCCTTGAGGATCACTGCCGCGTTCTCGTCGAACTTGATGTAGGAGCCGTCCTGACGACGGGTCTCCTTCTTGGTGCGAACGATGACTGCCTTGACGACGTCACCCTTCTTCACGTTGCCGCCGGGGATGGCGTCCTTCACCGTGGCGACGATGACGTCACCGAGACCGGCGTAGCGACGACCCGAGCCACCGAGCACGCGGATGGTCAAGATCTCCTTGGCACCCGTGTTGTCGGCGACCTTCAGGCGGGATTCCTGCTGAATCACTGCTGTCTCCTATTCCGAAGCAGGCCGAGGCCTACTTGGCCTTCTCGAGGATCTCGACCAGGCGCCAGCGCTTGGACGCGCTGAGGGGACGGGTCTCGCTGATCACGACGAGGTCGCCGACACCAGCGGTGCCGAGCTCGTCGTGGGCCTTCACCTTGGACGTGCGACGGATGATCTTGCCGTAGAGCGCGTGCTTCACGCGGTCCTCGACCTCGACCACGATGGTCTTGTCCATCTTGTCGCTCGTCACGTAGCCGCGACGCGTCTTGCGGTAGCCGCGAGTGAGGGCGGCGGAGTTCTTCTCTTCGTTCGCCATTACTTCTCCTCGGCGGTCTCGGCCTCGGTCGACTCGGCCGGCTTGTCAGCCTTCTTCGTCGTCTTCTTGGCCTTGGGGGCGGTCTCGACGGGCGCGGGAGTGGCACGGATGCCGAGCTCGCGCTCGCGGAGGACGGTGTAGATGCGGGCGATGTCGCGCTTGACGGCACGGAGACGACCGTGGCTCTCCAGCTGGCCGGTGGCCGACTGGAAGCGGAGGTTGAAGAGTTCCTCCTTGGCCTTCTTCAGCTCGTCAGCGAGACGCTCGTTCTCGAACGTGTCGAGCTCCGTCGGACGGAGCTCCTTGGAACCGATCGCCATTATGCGTCGCCCTCCTCGCGCTTGATGATGCGTGCCTTGAGGGGCAGCTTGTGGATTGCACGAGTCAACGCCTCACGGGCGATCTCCTCGCTGACGCCGGAGAGCTCGAAGAGCACCCGGCCCGGCTTCACGTTCGCGACCCACCACTCGGGCGAACCCTTACCGGAACCCATGCGGGTCTCGGCGGGCTTCTTGGTCAGCGGACGGTCCGGGTAGATGTTGATCCAGACCTTGCCACCACGCTTGATGTGACGCGTCATGGCGATACGAGCGGACTCGATCTGACGGTTGGTCACGTACGCCGGGGTGAGGGCCTGGATGCCGTAGTCGCCGAAGCTGACCTTGGTACCACCGGTGGCCTGACCCGAACGCTTCGGGTGGTGCTGCTTGCGGTGCTTGACTCGACGGGGAATAAGCATGGTTACGCCTCAACTCCTGCGCCGGCCGGCGCGTCCTGCGGGGCCTGCTGCGGACGACGGTCACCGCGGTCGCCGCCACGACGGTCGCCGCCACGGTCGCCACGCTCACCGCGCGGGCCGCCACGACGCTCCGGGCGCGACGAACGCTGGTTCGCCTGCTCGCGAGCGAGCTCCTTGTTCGTGATGTCGCCCTTGTAGATCCAGACCTTCACGCCGATGCGGCCGAACGTGGTCCGGGCCTCGTAGAAGCCGTAGTCGATGTTCGCGCGGAGCGTGTGCAGCGGCACACGGCCCTCGCGGTAGAACTCCGAACGCGACATCTCGGCGCCGCCGAGACGACCCGACACCTGGATGCGGACACCCTTGGCGCCGGCGCGCTGTGCACCCTGCAGGCCCTTGCGCATGGCGCGACGGAACGCGACACGAGCGGAGAGCTGCTCGGCGATGCCCTGCGCGACGAGCTGGGCCTCGGTCTCGGGGTTCTTGACCTCGAGGATGTTCAGCTGGATCTGCTTCTTGGTGAGCTTCTCGAGCTCACCGCGAACGCGCTCCGCCTCGGCGCCGCGGCGGCCGATGACGATGCCCGGACGAGCCGTGTGGATGTCCACGCGGACACGGTCACGGGTGCGCTCGAGCTCGATGCGTGCGACGCCGGCGCGGTCGAGGGTCTTCTTCAGGTACTCGCGCACCTTGATGTCCTCGGCCACGTAGTCGGCGTAGCGCTGACCGGCCTTCTTGCTGTCGGTGAACCAGTGCGAGACGTGGTCCGTCGTGATCCCGAGACGGAAGCCGTACGGGTTGACCTTCTGGCCCATTACTTGCTCGCCTTCTTGCTCGTCGCGGCAACCTCGGCCTCGTCGGGCGTCGCGAGGACGACCGTGATGTGGCTGGTGCGCTTGTTGATGCGGAAGGCGCGGCCCTGGGCGCGCGGCTGGAACCGCTTCAGGGTCGTGCCCTCGTCGACGAAGACGCGGCTCACGTAGAGGTCGCGCTCGTCGAGGAAGCTGTTCGTCGAGTCAGCCTTGACCCGTGCGTTCGCGATCGCCGAGGCGACCAGCTTGTACACGGGCTCCGAAGCGCCCTGGGGGGCGAACTTCAGGATGGCGAGGGCCTCGTGGGCCTGCTTGCCGCGGATCAGCTCGATGACGCGACGGGCCTTCTGAGGCGTGACGCGGATGTGTCGCACGCGTGCGATCGACTCCACCATTTCGTTCCTCCTCTGCGTCGCCGCCTCAGCGGCGACGGCCCTTCTTGTCGTCCTTCACGTGACCACGGAAGGTGCGGGTCGGCGCGAACTCGCCGAGCTTGTGACCGACCATCGACTCGGTGACGAACACCGGGATGTGCTTGCGGCCGTCGTGGACGGCGATCGTGTGCCCGAGCATGTTCGGGACGATCATCGACCGACGCGACCACGTACGGATCACGTTCTTGGTGTTGGCCTCGTTCTGCGTGACGACCTTGCGGAGCAGGTGCTCGTCGACGAAGGGGCCCTTCTTCAGACTGCGTGGCATCTTCTGAACTCCTACTTGCGCTTCTTGCCGGCGTTACGGCGACGGACGATGAGCTTGTCGCTCGGCTTGTTCGGCTTGCGCGTACGGCCCTCGGACTGACCCCAGGGGCTGACCGGGTGACGACCACCGGACGTCTTGCCCTCACCACCACCGTGCGGGTGGTCGACCGGGTTCATGGCGACACCACGGACGGTCGGGCGGACGCCCTTCCAGCGCATGCGGCCGGCCTTGCCCCAGTTGATGTTCGACTGCTCGGCGTTGCCGACCTCGCCGATGGTGGCGCGGCAGCGTGCGTCGACGTTGCGGACCTCGCCCGACGGCAGACGGAGCTGCGCGTAGGGGCCGTCCTTGGCGACGAGACGCACCGAGGCGCCGGCGGAGCGAGCCATCTTGGCGCCGCCACCGGGGCGGAGCTCGATGGCGTGCACGACGGTACCCACGGGGATGTTGCGCAGCGGCAGGTTGTTGCCGGGCTTGATGTCGGCGCCGGGGCCCTGCTCGATGACGTCGCCCTGCTTCAGCTTGTTCGGCGCGATGATGTACCGCTTCGTGCCGTCCACGTAGTGCAGGAGCGCGATGCGCGCAGTGCGGTTGGGGTCGTACTCGATGTGCGCGACCTTGGCGTCGACGCCGTCCTTGTCGGAGCGACGGAAGTCGATCACGCGGTACTGGCGCTTGTGGCCACCACCGATGTGACGCGTGGTGATACGGCCGGAGCTGTTGCGACCACCGGTCTTCGGCAGCGGACGAAGCAGTGACTTCTCCGGAGTCGAACGGGTGATCTCAGCGAAGTCGGCGACCGACGAGCCGCGACGACCGGGGGTCGTCGGCTTGTAGTTACGAATAGCCATGATTTATCCCTCTGGTCCTCAGCCGACAGCCGTGAAGATGTCGATCGAACCGGACTTGAGCGTCACGATGGCGCGCTTGGTGTCCTTGCGCTTGCCGAGACCGAACTTGGTGCGACGGGTCTTGCCCGGGCGGTTCAGCGTGTTGATGCTCGCGACCTTGACGTCGAAGATCTTCTCGATGGCGAGCTTGATCTCGGTCTTGTTCGAGCGGGGGTCCACGATGAACGTGTACTTGCCCTGGTCGATGAGCGCGTAGCTCTTCTCCGAGACGACCGGCGAGATGATGACGTCGCGCGGGTCCTTGTTGAAGCCGCTCATGCGGTGATCTCCTTCGCGGTCTTCGACGCGATGAAGGCGTCGAGGGCGCTCTTGCTGAAGACGACGGCGTCCGAACGCAGCACGTCGTAGGCGTTGAGCTGGCCGTACGAGAGCGCGTGGACGTTCGACAGGTTGCGGATCGACTTGAGCGTCAGCTCGTCGTCCGTCTCGAGCACGACGAGCACGTTCTTGACGGGCGCGACCTTCTCGAGGAGCGTGCGGGCGGTCTTGGTCGACGGCAGTTCAGCCGCGACGAAGCCCTCCACAGCGGAGATGCGGCCACCGCGGGCGCGGTCCGAGAGCGAGCCGAGCAGAGCAGCGGCGATCATCTTCTTCGGGGTGCGCTGCGAGTAGTCGCGCGGGGTCGGTCCGTGGACGACGCCACCGCCGGTGTGCTCCGGAGCACGGACGGAACCCTGACGGGCGCGGCCGGTGCCCTTCTGCTTGAACGGCTTGCGACCGGCACCGCGGACTTCGCCACGGTTCTTGGTCTTGTGGGTGCCCTGACGCGCGGCTGCGAGCTGCGCGGTGACGACCTGGTGGATCAGCGGGACGTTGGTCTCGACGTCGAAGAGAGCTGCGGGGAGCTCGACGGTGCCGGACTTGGCACCCGATGCGTCGAGGACGTCGATCGTGGTTGCGGTCGTGGTGGCCATGATCACTTACCCTTCACGGCGGTGCGGACGAAGACGGAGCGGCCACGAGCACCGGGGACGGCGCCCTTGACGAGCAGCAGACCCTTCTCGGCGTCGACGGCGTGCACCGTGAGGTTGAGGACGGTCACGCGGTCGCCACCCATACGACCAGCCATGCGCATGCCCTTGAAGACGCGCGACGGGGTCGAGGAAGCACCGATCGAGCCGGGCTTGCGGTGGTTGCGGTGCGCACCGTGCGAGGCGCCGACGCCGTGGAAGCCGTGGCGCTTCATGACACCGGCGAAGCCCTTGCCCTTGGAGGTACCGACGACGTCGACCTTCTGGCCCGCCGTGAACGTGCCGTCCACGGTGAGCTCCTGGCCGAGCGTGTACTCAGCGGAGTCGTTGGTACGGATCTCGGTGAGGGTGCGACGCGGGGTCACGCCAGCGGCCTCGAAGTGGCCAGCGGCCGGCTTGTTGACCTTGCGCGGGTCGATGGCACCGGCGGCGATCTGGATCGCCTCGTAGCCGTCGCGCTCAGCGTTGCGGATCTGGGTGACCACGTTCGGGCCGACCTCGATGACGGTGACGGGGATGAACTTGTTGTTCTCGTCCCACACCTGGGTCATCCCGAGCTTCTTGCCGAGGAGGCCCTTGACGGTCTTGGTTGAGTTCGCCATTGGTCAGCCCCCTTACAGCTTGATCTCGATGTTGACGTCTGCCGGCAGGTCGAGTCGCATGAGCGAGTCCACGGCCTTCGGCGTCGGGTCGACGATGTCGATGACCCGCTTGTGCGTGCGCTTCTCGAAGTGCTCGCGCGAGTCCTTGTACTTGTGAGGGGAACGGATCACTGCGATCACGTTCTTCTCGGTGGGGAGCGGCACCGGGCCGACCACGGTTGCACCGGCACGGGTCACCGTGTCGACGATCTTCCGGGCCGACGTGTCGATGACCTCGTGGTCATACGACTTGAGCCGGATGCGGATCTTCTGTCCCGCCATGTGTCTCTTGTCCTCTCTGCGCCGCGCACCCTCTGGCCGCCTGACGCCGCTCGGTTCCGCATTCCTGCGGACCGTGCTGTTTTCCTGAACCAACCGGCCGCATCCACTGGGGATGACCGCTGTTCACCTGTCAACCTCGCGGGCGACCGTGGCCGTCCAGCGTGGGCAATCGACTGCCTCGTGCTCCGGGCGCAGCAGTGGTACACCGCGTCCGTCACCCTTCGGGGAGTCGTGTTCTGCTGCCTGCGGCCCAACCCAGCCCTGCTGAACAAGGGGGTTGTGCACTGCCAGAGCAGTGATCCTGTGGGCGTACACCCACGGGGAATTCGGAACCGGACAAGTCTCGCATAGCCCCGGCCCACGTGCAACCCGGGCGTGTCGCGAATTACCGGGCGTGTCCCGCGGGCTCGCTTGCCCGGATCCACGCGGATCGGACGGCCTGGAGGCCCGGCTCGGCCCCGCAACGCGACGCACCCTCCGGACGGGGTCCGGAGGGTGCGTCGACACGGGTCAGGAGACCGTCACTCGGCGGTCACCGGGGGCACGAACCACGGCGGGAAGACGGCCACTCGCGGAGCGTGTCCACCGTGGTCGGCGAGCACGGCGCGGACGGTCTGCCGGGCCTTGTCGTTCGGCACGCCGATGACCGCGACCGACGTGAACGGCACACTCGGACCGGCGAGCAGCTCGAGGCCGTGCATCTCCGGGTCCGTGAAGTCGGTGCGACGGATCAGGTTCGTGCCGGCGTCGGGACCGACGGCGAACCGGACGTCGTCGGCGTCGGCGTCCTGGTCGGCGACGATCACCGAGGCACCGAACGCGGAGACCGGCACGACGAGCACGACGTAGTCGATCGCCCGGGTGCGGCGGGCGGCGTCCGACCAGCGCTCGCCCTCGGCGCCCGTACGGAGCTCGTCCCAGCGGGTGGCGTCGGGCGACAGCGTGAACGGCACGTGGCCGGCGATCGAGGAGCCGTCGGGCGCCTCGGCCTCGGCGCGGGCGGCGCGGGTGTCGGCGGAACTGACGTCCACGACCGGCTCGGCCTGGTCGGACGCCAGGATCGCGCCGGCGCCGACGATGCCGTCGAGGTTGTCGATGTGGGTGACGTGGTGGGCGCGGAGCGCTGCGAACTCACGTGCTTCGGGCAGGTCGGCGGACGACGAACGGAGCGACGTCGGCGACCGGAGCGACGTCCCGGGCCCGGAGGCCGGCGGGTCGACGCGCAGGTTGGTGGTGATGCGGGTCCGGCGGGGTGCCGGGGTGGCTGGGATTTCCGACGCCTCGCGCTGCCGGGGTGCGCAGATGTCGCAGAGCTCGGTGGGGAATCCGTGGATGCACTCGTCGGTCACGACTGTTGTGGGTCCTTCCGTGCCGTGTGGGGGTGGTCCGGCACGTCGACCAACGCTACGTCATCCGGACGGCCCCCGGGTCATTGTCGGTAGAGCAGCGCCCGGACCTCGGCCTCGGCGGACGCCAGGCGGTTCGGATCGATGGTCTCCCCGTGGTCGTACGCGTCGAGCAACCGGGGGTCGATGTAGCTCTGTCGGCACACCGTCGGGGTGTTGCCGAGCTCGTCGCTGGCGGCCTTCACGGCGTGCGAGACGGCCTTCTTCCGCTTGGCCTGGGACGACTGCGGTCCGGTCTTCGCCAGGTCGACCGCGGCCGCGACCGTGCCGTGCAGGGTCCGGAAGTCCTTCGCGGTGAACTCGTCGCCCGCACGTTCCTTCACGTAGGCGTTGATGTCCTCGGCGGAGAGCGGCTCCCACTCCGCACCGCGACGCTCGCGGAACGAGAGCAACCGCGCGTTGGGCCCGCGACGCTTCATGCCGGCGATGACCCGCGCGAGGTCGTGGTCGTGGATCGACGACGACCACTCCTGCCCGCTCTTGCCGGGGAAGTCGAGCTCGATGTCGTCGCCCGACACGTGGGCGTGCGCGCACAGCAGCGTGGACAGCCCCCGACTGCCATGCTCGGTGGCGTACCGCTCGGACCCGACCCGGAGGGACCCCTGATCGAGCATGCGGAACGCTGCGGCCAGCGCACGGCGGCGGTCCGGCTCGGGGCGACGGAGGTCCTGCGTGACACCGCGGCGGGCGACCGGCAACGACTCGGCCAGTGCCAGCGCACGGTCGTACTTGATCCGGTCCATCCGTTCACGCCAGGACGGGTGGTACATGTACTGGCGGCGCCCCGCACCGTCCGTGCCCGTCGCCAGGATGTGGCCGTTCTCGTACGGGGAGATCCAGACGTCGTCCCACGCCGGCGGGATCACGAACTCCTCGAGCCGACGGCGTTCGTCCGGGTCCGTCACGGTGTTGCCGTCGGGATCGCGGAACGAGAAACCGCGTCCGGAACGGACGCGGTGGTAGCCGCGACCGGAGGTCGCGGATCTGCGGAGACGGGTCACGCGATCGAGCCAACTCCGTGACGCCTGTGACGGGTCACGGGGCGGACAGGAGGCCCGTGGCGGGCCCCGCCCCGGGCCTCCTGTCCGGCGCCCTGTACGGCCCGCCAGTGGCGCCGTACGGCGAAGCGGGGCCGGGCCCGAAGGCCCGACCCCGCTGTCGCAAGGAACCGGAGCTACTTGATGATCTTCTCGACCGTACCGGCACCGACCGTACGACCACCCTCACGGATGGCGAAACGGAGGCCCTCTTCCATGGCGATCGGCTGGATCAGCTCGACCGTCATGGCGACGGTGTCACCGGGCATGACCATCTCGGTGCCCTCGGGCAGCGTGATGACGCCGGTGACGTCCGTGGTGCGGAAGTAGAACTGCGGGCGGTAGTTCGCGTAGAACGGGTTGTGACGCCCACCCTCGTCCTTGGTCAGAATGTACGCGTTCGCCTGGAACTCGGTGTGCGGCGTGACCGAACCCGGCTTCACGACGACCTGGCCGCGCTCCACGTCCTCGCGCTTGAGGCCACGGATGAGCAGACCGGTGTTGTCACCGGCGACCGCCTGGTCGAGCAGCTTGCGGAACATCTCGATGCCCGTGACGGTGGTCTTCTGCGTCGCGCGGATGCCGACGATCTCGACCTCGGCGTTCAGGTTGAGCGTGCCACGCTCGACGCGACCGGTGACGACCGTGCCACGACCGGTGATCGTGAAGACGTCCTCGATCGGCATCAGGAACGGCTGGTCGGTGGCGCGCACCGGGTCCGGCACGTGCTCGTCGACCTGGGCCATGAGGTCCTGGACCGACTTGACCCACTTCTCGTCGCCCTCGAGCGCCTTGAGCGCCGAGACCTGCACGACGGGGGCGTCCTCGTCGAACTGCTGCGAGCCGAGGAGCTCGCGGACCTCGAGCTCGACGAGCTCCAGGATCTCCTCGTCGTCCACCATGTCGGACTTGTTCAGTGCGACGACGATGTAGGGGACGCCGACCTGGCGGGCGAGCAGGACGTGCTCACGCGTCTGGGGCATCGGGCCGTCGGTGGCGGCGACCACGAGGATCGCGCCGTCCATCTGTGCCGCACCCGTGATCATGTTCTTCACGTAGTCGGCGTGACCGGGGGCGTCGACGTGCGCGTAGTGACGCTTCTCGGTCTGGTACTCGACGTGCGAGATGTTGATCGTGATGCCGCGCTGGCGCTCCTCGGGAGCGTTGTCGATCTGCGCGAAGTCGCGGGCCTCGTTGAGGTCCGGGTACTGGTCGTGCAGAACCTTGGTGATCGCCGCCGTGAGCGTGGTCTTGCCGTGGTCGACGTGACCGATGGTTCCGATGTTGACGTGCGGCTTGGTGCGCTCGAACTTGGCCTTGGCCACTGTGGGTCCTCCTCAGGACTCGGAAGCGTCACCCCCGGCCGGCCCTGGATGGGCTCGGGACCGTTGGTGCGCGGTGTGTGTCTGTACTTTACTTGGTGGCGAGGGGCCCGTCGCCGGGCGCCCCCGCCTGTGGAGAAGCGCTGAGCGCTACTCCCCCGCGTTCTTCGCGATGATCTCCTCGGCGACCTTGGCCGGGACCTGGCTGTAGGTCTCGAAGGTCATCGAGTAGACCGCACGACCAGAGGTCTTCGACCGCAGGTCGCCGACGTAGCCGAACATCTCGGACAGCGGCACGCTCGCGCGGACCACCTTGACGCCCGAGGCGTCCTCCATCGAGGCGATCTGGCCACGACGGGAGTTCAGGTCACCGATGACGTCGCCCATGTACTCCTCAGGAGTACGGACCTCGACGGCCATGATCGGCTCGAGGATCGCCGGACCGGCCTTGCGAGCCGCTTCCTTGTAGGCGATCGAGCCGGCGATCTTGAACGCCATCTCGGACGAGTCGACGTCGTGCGCCGCGCCGTCCTTGAGGATGGCCTTCACGCCGACCGTCGGGTAGCCCGCGAGGATGCCGACCTGCATGGCGTCCTGGATACCGGCGTCGACCGACGGGATGTACTCGCGCGGGACACGGCCACCGGAGGTCGCGTTGACGAACTCGTAGACCTTCTCGCTCGTGACCTCCATCGGCTCGAGCGCGATCTGCACCTTCGCGAACTGGCCGGAACCACCGGTCTGCTTCTTGTGGGTGTAGTCGTAGCGCTCGACGATCTTGGTGAGCGTCTCGCGGTAAGCCACCTGGGGCTTGCCGACGCTCGCCTCGACGTGGAACTCACGCTTCATGCGGTCGACGAGGATGTCGAGGTGGAGCTCGCCCATGCCCTTGATCGTCGTCTGACCGGTCTCGGCGTTGAGCTCGACGCGGAACGTCGGGTCCTCTTCGGCGAGCTTCTGGATGGCCGTGGAGAGCTTCTCCTGGTCGGCCTTCGTGTTCGGCTCGATGGCGACCTCGATGACCGGCTCCGGGAACGTCATCGACTCGAGGACGACCTGGTTGGTCGGGTCGCACAGGGTGTCACCGGTGGTGGTGTCCTTGAGGCCGATGACCGCGTAGATGTGGCCAGCGGTCACGTTGGCGACCGGGTTCTCCTTGTTGGAGTGCATCTGGAAGATCTTGCCGATGCGCTCCTTCTTGCCCTTGGTCGAGTTGATGACCTGGGCACCGGACTCGATCGAGCCGGAGTAGACGCGCACGTAGGTCAGACGACCGAAGAACGGGTGCACCGCGACCTTGAACGCGAGGGCCGAGAACGGCTCCGACGCGTCGGGCTTGCGGATGATCTCCTTCTCCTCGTCCTTGACGTCGTGGCCGATCATCGGCGGCACGTCGAGCGGGGACGGGAGGTAGTCGATGACGGCGTCGAGCATCGGCTGGACACCACGGTTCTTGAACGCGGAACCGCAGAGGACCGGGTAGAGCGTGCTGCTCACCGTGAGGGCACGGATGGCTGCCTTGATCTCGGCGACCGAGAAGTCGGTGTCGCCCTCGAGGTAGCGCTCCATGAGGACGTCGTCCGCCTCGGCCACGCGCTCGATGAGCTTCTCGCGGTACTCGGCGGCGCGGTCCTGCAGGTCGGCCGGGATCTCTTCGATCTCGTACTTCGCGCCCATCGCGACGTCACCCTTGGCGTCGCCGCGCCAGGTGAGTGCACGCATCTGGACGAGGTCGACGACGCCTTCGAACGAGCTCTCGGAGCCGATCGGCAGCTGGAGCACGAGGGGCTCCGCGCCGAGGCGGTTCACGATGGTGTCGACGGTGTAGTAGAAGTCGGCGCCCAGCTTGTCCATCTTGTTGACGAAGCAGATGCGCGGGACGTCGTACTTGTCGGCCTGACGCCAGACGGTCTCGGACTGGGGCTCGACGCCCTCCTTGCCGTCGAAGACGGCGACCGCACCGTCGAGGACGCGGAGCGAACGCTCCACCTCGACCGTGAAGTCCACGTGACCGGGGGTGTCGATGATGTTGATCTGGTTGTTGTCCCAGAAGCAGGTCGTCGCGGCCGACGTGATCGTGATGCCGCGCTCCTGCTCCTGCGCCATCCAGTCCATCGTGGCAGCGCCGTCGTGGACCTCACCGATCTTGTGCGTGATGCCCGTGTAGAACAGGATGCGCTCGGTCGTCGTGGTCTTGCCGGCATCGATGTGCGCCATGATGCCGATGTTGCGGACCTTGTTCAGGTCGGTGAGCACGTCCTGTGCCACAGGGTTCCTCCGGAAGAGTTGTAGGAGAGGTTGGCGGCCGTCCGGGCGCCGGGGTTCTTGACCACCGGCGCCCGGACGGTGCCGGGACTACCAGCGGTAGTGGGCGAAGGCCTTGTTCGACTCGGCCATCTTGTGCGTGTCCTCGCGGCGCTTGACCGCGGCACCGAGACCGTTCGACGCGTCGAGGATCTCGTTCATGAGACGCTCGGTCATCGTCTTCTCGCGACGGGCCTTGGCGTACGAGGTGAGCCAACGGAGCGCGAGGGTGTTCGCGCGGTGCGGCTTGACCTCGACCGGGACCTGGTAGGTCGAGCCACCGACGCGGCGGCTACGGACCTCGAGAGTCGGACGGACGTTGTCGAGCGCCTTCTTCAGCGTCACGACGGCGTCCTGCTGGTTCTTGGCGGAAACGCCCTCGAGTGCACCGTAGACGATGCGCTCGGCGAGGCCCTTCTTGCCGTCGAGCAGGATCTTGTTGACGAGCTGGCTGACGATCGGCGCACCGTAGACCGGGTCGGCGACGACGGGACGCTTGGGGGCGGGACCCTTACGAGGCATCTAACTCAACCCTTCTTCGCGCCGTAGCGGCTACGAGCCTGCTTACGGTTCTTGACTGCCTGGGTGTCCAGGGCGCCACGGATGATCTTGTACCGCACACCCGGGAGGTCCTTCACACGACCGCCGCGGACGAGCACCATCGAGTGCTCCTGGAGGTTGTGGCCCTCACCGGGGATGTAGGCCGTGACCTCGGTGCCGTTCGAGAGCTTGACACGAGCGACCTTGCGCAGTGCCGAGTTCGGCTTCTTGGGGGTGGTGGTGTAGACGCGGGTGCACACACCACGCTGCTGGGGGTTCGCCTTCAGGGCGGGCGCCTTGGTCTTGGTGACCTTCGGCGTACGACCCTTGCGAACCAGCTGCTGAATAGTAGGCAACTGTTCTCCTGGTTCTTCGCTCGTGCTCTCTGGCCGGCGCGTTCCGCCGGCTTCCTCGTCCCACGCTGAGCACCGCCGGACGGCGGGTGTTCGAGTGGGGGACGGAGTGGTCCGGCTGGGCGATCCCGCTCGCCGGACTTTTCGGGCGCGCCCGAGGGCGCACACCCGGTAGAGACTACCCGCGTAACGGGACGAAATCAATCCGGGTCACTCCGGGAACCGACACCGTCATGAGCCGGTGTCGGACGACCCGTTGCCCACCGCCGAGCGGAACGTGGCGCCGTCGCTCGAGAAGCCCGTGACGTACCCGCTCGCGTTCACGTTGAGCGGCCCCGCGGAGGCCGTCCCGGTGCCGGCAGCACCCGAGATGTCGGCCGTGTACTTCGCCCGGCCGGGCGCCGTCGTCGTGATCAACCAGCCGTTCGTCGTCCAGCTGCCGACCCGGACCGTCGGCCGCGTCTCGAGCGTCCACTTCTGGTTCGAGTACGTGTACGCGGGGTTCTGCCCGTACGCGTAGAAACTGCACCCGGCGGGGGCGGCGTCGGTGGAGGCGATGCAGCCGTCCACCCAGTCGTCCACAGCCCGCTTGGCGGCCTGCTGCCCGGCGGTGGTCAGGGTAGTGGTCATCTGCACCGGGGTCGAGGTCGACCGACCGAACCCGCTGACGCTCGCCGATCCCCCACGCGCCGTGGTCCACTTGCCACCGTCGAAGGCGACGTCGTACGTGCCGGGCAGTGCACGGAGGCTCACCGTGCCGTCCTTCGCGGTCTTCACGTTCCGGCCGGCGACGGTGACCGCCGCACCGGACGGCCCCCGCACGGCGACGGCGACCGACCCGAGCTCGGGGGCCTGCAGCTCCCAGATGGGGAACACACCCCAGTCCGTCCCGGTCTTGTCCAGCGTGAAGGTCGCAGCGACGTCCTGCCCGCCCTGGCGCAGGTACGCGCGGACCGTCGCGGTGTCGCCGTCCGTCCGCGTCGCGGCGACGCGGTAGCCGGTGACCTTGTCCGATGCCTTCGCGTAGGCGGCTTCACCGAGCAGCACGTCGGTCTTCTCGCGTTCGATGCCCGCGTCGTCGAGGGCATCGGCCACGCGTCCGGCCGTCAGGTCGTCGAGGAACGCCCGCACCGGGCGGTCCGCCGAGTGCGAGGAGGAACCGACCGAGTAGCCGACGACACCGGCGACGAGCAGCAGGACGACCGCTGTGCCGCCCGAGATGATGCCGATGAGCTGGCCGCGACGGAGCTTCCGGCGAGGACGCTGCGGCACCGGTGCGGGCATCCCGGCGAATCCGGGGGCTCCTGCGGCGGATGTTCCTTCGGCGCCACGGATCGAGTCCACCGGCGGGACGGCGCCCCAGCCGCCGTGCTGGTCCGGATCCTGCGCGTGCTGGTCGCTCATCGTTCCCCCGTTGCGTGTGCGTCGTGCCCTGCGAACACTACCGTCCGGCGGGTTCCTCGCCCGCGTTCGTGCGGTCGTGCCCGGAGCGCGCGTCAGCCCCGTCCGGACGCGTCGCGGCAGCGCTTGAGCCGCCGGCGGTCCGCGCCTGGTGTCGAGCCATCGTGATCCCGCCCAGCACCGACAGGAGCGCCACCACGACCGACCCGACCACGAACGGCCCGAGGGCGTACCCCGCGGGGAAGACGAGGAGCTCCGTCGCGTCCGAGCGGACGAGCGCGTAGCCCACGGCCCCGACGCCGAGCATGACCAGGTAGACCGTCGCCGCGGCCACCAGGGCCGTCACGCCGGGGTTGCCGTCCCGGGCACCCGCCACGGTCGCGAGGAAGACCACCACCGCGGCGCCGACCACCATCGCGGGCCCGAGGTACGGGGTGGCGTCGGGCTGCGAGATGACCTCGACGTCGGCGAGCAGGGCTTCGAAGCCCGTGACGGCGATCACGAGCGCGATGAAGAGGACGGACGTCATCGTCGCGATCAACCACCGGGACATGGGCCGATCGTATCGCCGACCGGCTGGTCAGCGATCGGGTTCGGCGTGGCCCGTGTCGCCCGCGTGCTCGCGACGGTCCGCCCGGTCGGACTGCTCCTGCGCTGCGGCGACCAGGGCGAGCGCGATCGTCGCCGTGATGATCGGGACGGTCTCCGTCATGGGGGCGGGCGCAGCATCCGCCGTCTTCTCGTCCGTCGCGTCCGTCGCGTCGTCGGACTGGAGGCCCGTGGCGGCGTCCGCCTCGGCGGTTTCCTCCGGCTCGTGGCCACGCAGCGCCGGGCCGATGACCGGCAGGACCCCGGTGGTCGCGGCCGGTTCAGCGTGCAGGACCGGCGGCTCGGTGGACACGGATCCGTCGCGCTTCGCCGCGCGACGCGCTCGGCCCATCTTCACCAGGACCACGACGGCGACGATCGCCCAGATCCCGTTGACGATCGTCGAGGGGACGGCGTGGTGTGCGGCGACGTTGATCGCCACCGCGAGGCCGCCGACCAAGTTGAGCAGCTGGTAGAGCGGACCGTTCGGGATCTTGCCGGTGGAGAACAAGATGTAACCTGCTAGAACGGTTACGGCACCGAACCAACCGAGGAATTCCACGATTCCGACCAACACGCGCGACTCCGGGCACGACGAGGAACGGCCGATTCGAGCCGACCGTTCGAGCGGGGATGAACAGCCGCGATCACGGCGTCCGGTGCATCGTAATCACAACGACGGGTGTCGCGGAAGTGGGGTCGGCGTGGCGTGGCCGACCCCGGTCCGTGGGTCGTTCAGCCCTTCGCCGCGGTGGCCGACTCGGCGAGGACGTACACCGATCCGGAGAGCGACCATGCCTGCGCGTCCATCGGGCTCGCTCCCGAGTCGGAACTCGTCGAGGCGATGCCGGTCACCAGGAGCAACCGCTGCCCGGACTGCACCGCCTTCGTGAAGGCGAGCGCCTGGTCGTAGGAGCCCTGCACCGCCACGGTCACCGGGATGACGACGAAGTTCGATCCGTTGATCGCAGCGTCGGTCCGGGCAGTCGGCGCCGTCGGGGTCGGCTCGGCGCTCGGCGTGGCACTCGCCGGAGCCGCCGGCTCGTCGGAGGCTTGTCCGGCCGCCGGCTCGTAGGCCTTCGCGTCTCCGACGGTGATCGAGGTCACCGTGACGCCAGCGGTGGTCGCTGCACCGTTCAGTTCTCGGAGGAGAGCCTCCGTCGACGGCGTCGACGGCACCGAGACGCGGAGCGCGTCCAGTTTCGTCTTCGTCTCGGCGAGTGCATCACTCGCTTCCTGGAGCCGATCGAGCTCGGCCTGGTTCCGGGCGTTCGTGGCGTCGATGTCCGTCTGCTGCGAGGAGTTGTCCGCAGCCTGGGCGAGCTGCGGCTGCACCCCGAGGAACCACGCCCCGGCGAGCACGGCCCCGATCGCGACGAGCGCGACGACGAACGAGAGGCGGTTGCGGTTCACTTCGACTGCTCCTGGGTGTACTTGCCGTCGAACGCCCGTTCCCCGAGGTGGACCTGGACCGTCGCGGTGTACCCGCCGGAGTCCTCCTGCAACGCGACCGACGTGATGGTCGAGTCGGCGTAGCCCTTGAGCTGCGACAGACGAGCCGTCCAGTCGGGTACCGAGGGGATGGTCGGACTCGACACGGTCAGCTGCATCGATGCGACACGGGCCTTCTCGAGCGGGACCGCCGACTGTGCGAACGCCGTGGTGACGTCAGCGGAGTCGATGGTCATCGAGGTGATGGCGACGCCGGCCGGCAGCACGTTCTTGAGCTGGGACAGCGTGCCGTTCCAGTCGATCTCCGTCGACCCCCCGACGGTTCGTGCCGCCTCCAGGAGCTGACTGTCCTGTTCGACCTGCCGGACGTCGGAGAAACGTTGCTGCTGCTGCAGCAACGACGCCGTCTCGGCTTGCGCCGCGGTCAGTGACGATGCGGTGTCCAGCTGGTGGACCGCCGCTGCGCCGACGCCGAGTGCCGCGGCGGCCGCCGTGATGAGGACACCGAGCCACGCACGACGCGCGACGCCCCGCTCACGACGGTCGACGTGGACCTCGGAGGGCAGGAGGTCGACGCGGGGTTCACGACCGGCGATCGAGACCTGCGTGCCGCGAGCGCTCCGTCGGGGACGCTCCGGCCGTGCCGCACCGACCGCGTCGACGGGTCGCGCTTCTGTGACGGTCATGCTGCTCTGCTCCCTACTGCCAACCCGAAGGCGACCGTGATCGCATCGACGTGGTCGGCGACGTCGCCGGCCGGGATCGACCGTGCGAGTCCGACGCCGTCGAACGCGGCGCCCATCGTGACGGGTAGGCGCGTCTGCTCCGCCAGCGCCTCCCGCATGCCCTGCAGCCGGGTCCCGCCACCGGTCAGCACCACCCGGGTCACGGGTTCCGACGGCCGGGTGTTGACGAAGTAGTTGATCGTGTTCCGCAAGCTCGTCGTGAGTTCGTGGACCGAGGCCGTGATCACCGCGACGGCACGGGCGTCGTCCGGAGTCCGTGCCGATCCGCCGAGCCCGAGGTGGCGCTTCACGGCCTCGGCCTCGTCGAAGGTGATGTCGAGGGTCCCGACCAGCGCGCGGGAGATGTCGTTGCCCCCCATCGGGATGATCCGGACGAACTGCGGGATCCCGTCGGTCGCGATGACCACGCTGGTGGTGTCCGCGCCGAGCTGCACCACCGCCGCGGTTCCCGGGACACCCTGGCGCCCGAGCAGGACACGGGTGAGCGCGAACGGGATCATGTCGACCCCGATCGGGTTGAGTCCGGCGAGCTGCACCGCCTTGACGTTCGCCAGCACGGCGTCCTTGATGGCTGCGATCAGGAGCCCGTGGACGACGGGGCCGTTCTCGCTCTCCCCCTCGGACACGGGGTAGAAGTCGAGAATCGCGTCGCCGACCGGCACCGGGAGCATCTCCTGCACCTGGAACGGGAGGCTCTCGCGGATCTGTGCCATCGGGGCGAGGGGCACCGTGAGGTCTCGGGAGAGCACCCGTTGGTTCCCCATCCCCAGAACGACGTTCTTCGAGCGGAACCGCCCCGTCGACCACAGCTCGCGGAGGGTGGCCGCGACGGTGTTCGGTTCGAGGACCTCGCCACGGCTCACCGCGTCCTGCGGAGTGGGGACCTCCGCGAAGCGCACCACCGTCGGTCGTGCCTTGTCGGCGTCGACGACCTCGACCGCGCGGATCGACGACCCCGCGATGTCGAGGCCCACGATGCTCTTGCCCATGATGCTGCTTTCGTTGGAGGTGGAGTGGTGGTCGCTCAGGCGACCCCGAGGACCTGGAGGTACCCGGTCCAGAGGAGGTCCCCGAAGACGATCCCGAGCCATGCCCCCACCAGCATCGACGGCCCGAACGGCAGCCCGCCGCGCCAACGTGCACGGCCGGCGAGGAGGAGCGCGATCGCGACGGTACCGCCCACCAGGAACGCACCGAAAGCACCCACTGCGAGGGGTCCCCATCCGAGGTACGCGAGGACGAGGCCGAGGACCACGGCCAGTTTGACGTCGCCGAGGCCCATGCCGCCGGGGACCGCCAGCGCGAGACCGAGGTAGAGGGCACCGGAACCGAGGG
The DNA here is from genome assembly GCF_003224215.1 of Curtobacterium sp. MCLR17_043. NCBI lineage: Bacteria > Bacillati > Actinomycetota > Actinomycetes > Micrococcales > Microbacteriaceae > Curtobacterium > Curtobacterium sp. MCLR17_043. Next base: position 269,856 of record NZ_QKLH01000001.1, read on the forward strand.
CACCGATCGCCGCACGACCGAGAGCGGACCAGTCGCCGTCGGCAGCACTCGCGACGACGAGGAGCACCGTGAGGACGATCCCGGACGGGTAGACGATCGCGTTCGGGAGCGTGTGGGTGGCGATGTCGATCAGGGTGAGTGCGACGCTGATCGCCATCAGGTACAACAACGCGACGAGGATCACGACCTGCGCCACGGTGTCCTGTGCCGTCCCCGCAGGAGAGCGGCCCACGACCACGAAGGCGGTGAGCCCGAACAGGACCGCGGTGGCGAGTTCGACGGCGGGGTACCGCGCGGAGATCGGCGCGGAACAGTCACGGCACCGTCCGCGCAGGACGAGCCAGGAGAGCACCGGAACGTTGTCGCGGCGTCGGATCGTGTGCCGGCACGCCGGACAAGCGCTCGGTGGCGAGACCACGGACTGGCCCGCCGGCACGCGGTGCACCACGACGTTGAGGAACGAGCCGATGAGCAGTCCGAACACGGCGGAAAGTCCGGGGAGTGCGGGCCCGAGCGCCTGGAGACCGGTCATCGGCACGCACCACCGGTCGTGGTCGCGCACGAGCCGCCGGCGGTGTACGCGGCCTGGACCTCGACCTGCGTCGTGACCCCGTACGAGGTCGACACCGGCTGCAGGAACTTCGGGGGTGCCGTCGTCAGCAGGCGCTGGTCGTAGACGTAGTTCTTCGAGAACCCGGTGTTGCCGGTCGTCGCGACCGCCCCTCGCCAGTTCTGCGCGATCGAACCGATGACCTTGAGGGTGCCGAGCTTCGAGCCGATGTCGTAGTTCTGGTTCCAGAACGTCCCCGCGTTGCTCGCGATCGCCGCCGACACGGTGATCGATTCGCCCGCTGACCGGTTCAGCAGACCCACGCCCGAGCTGTTGCAGCGCGAGGTGTCCGCCACGTACCCGACACCCCACTGGTAGGTCGTCGGGTACGAGGTGCAGCGGGCGGGGTTGGAGATCTCGACGGCGTTCTGGCCGACGAGCCCGAGCACGTCGTTCGTGGCGCTGACGTAGGTGATGTCGTCGGTGACCCACACGGTCCCGGATGCCGCGATCGTCATCGCCCCGCTGAACGCCCCGCTGACGAAGACGTCGCCCGCCGTGCAGCTGTACGTGTCGGACGCCGAACCCGTCTGGTACGAGGAACCCGACGATCCCCCGTTGATCCACTCACCTGCGGCCGGGAACCCCTGTCCGTTGTTGAACGGCTGGTTGCTCGTGTTCGTCGCCGAACCGTTCGACCGCACGGTGACCGTGGTGGTGCAGTACGTGTTCGTGTACTTCGACGGGAAGGCCGCACCCCACGCGTTCACGTTGTTCGAAGCGGACGGGATGTCCTGCACGTACATCAGGTTCGAGGGGAGGGTCGGGATGGTGGCACCGGCGGAACTCTGCAGATCCGAGACCGCCCCGCACAGCGCTGCGGCCTTCGCTGCGTCGTCCGCGGCGAGTACCGCCCCGCTCGAGCTGTTGACCTTGATCTGCGTGGCCCGGGACCACGGCGACCACACGGTCATCTTGCCGTTCCCGAGGAACTTCACGCGGGTCGGTCCGGTGTACATGCAGCCGGGCCGCGGAACCGTCGTGGGGAGGTCGGTCCGCGTCTCCTGCGACATGTTCGTGTTCAGCGCGGGCAGACCGAGGTACGGCACCGCGGTTGCTGCACCGCCGTTGAACGTCCCCGCGCAGGTGCCGCTCGACGGGCGCACCGTCGTGTCGTGCTGCTCGACCGACCCGTTGAACACCGTCGAGCACGCCGAGGTGAACACGTCGTTGGTCCGGATCGGCCCGTTCAGGGTGTCGGTGCCGGCGAACTGCACCGCCGTGCACTTCCCCGCGACCGATTGCCACTGGTAGGCGGTTGTGCAACCGGTCCCGGTGAGCGCGGGGTTCGAGGACTCGTAGTTGGTGAAGTAGAGGTAGTTGATGAAGCCGTCGCCCTTGAGGTTGGCCACGAGCGACCGGACGCTTCCCCCGGCCTTCCCGGTGACACGGACCCGCAGGACACCCTTGCCGGAGTAGTCGGAGTTGTCGACCTCGTAGCGGAACCACTGGTCGCTCGAGCCGACGACCGGAGCCCAGTCCGAACCGGAGTTGGTGAAGGCGATGTTCTTGTCGGCGTTGACGAAGGTCGACCCACTCGACTTGCTGAACTGGGCGTTCGCGTTGCCGTAGAGCGCGTAGCCGTTGTCGTTCGAGAGCTTCGACTGGTAGTCGGCAAGCCCCGCGTACGCGGCCGCCATCGCGTTCTGGAAGTTGCGGTCCGACGCGGCCTTGACCGCGCCCGAGGTGGAGACGGCGATCATCGTCGCGACGAGCAGCATCATGACGGTGCCGAAGATGAGCACGTTGCCGAGGACCATGCCGCGCTCGTCGCGCTGGGCCCGCGCGAGGACCGCGCTGATGCGACGGATCATGATGAACCCGCTCCGATGCTGGTGCCGTAGACGACGTTGAAGAGGTACAGGGTGTTCTGCACGTGGGTGTTGCCGCTCGCACCGGCTGTGGTGGAGCCGAGTTCCAGGTTCACGCGGACGGCTCGCACGTTGCCCAACTGCGCGGTCGCCAGTGTTCCGTCCGGCTGGGTCGCGAGTGTCTTGCCGTCGGCTCCGAGGTACGAGAACAGCGCGACACCGTCGCTCGTCGGCGAGGCGATCGGACCACCCACCACCAGGCTCCGCGCCGGGGTCTGGGTCGTCGCCGGGAAGGAGTAGAAGCCGTTCGTCGCCGTGCCGTCCCACTGGTCCACGACGAGGCGTTTCGCGTCGTTCAGTGAGTAGCGGATCTGCACGGGCTTGTCGGTGCTGTTGCCGTCGAGGTTGATGTACGCGAAGAACACCACCTGCGTCGGGGCCGCCCGGGTGACCGCAGCGGCGTAGGTGCCGTCCGACTTCGGCAACAGACTCGCGGCGTGCACGTAGCGCGTGATGGAGTTCATCGCGATCGATGCCGTCCGAGCGTTCTGGTCGGAGGACGTGTTCGTCACCCCCGCGCGCAGGGTGGCCGTGAAGAACCCGCCCACCGCGACGAGGATGATCATCGACACGCTGACCGCGACGAGCAGTTCGGACAGCGAGATCCCCGCCTGCTCGCGGTGGAGGCGTCGGACGGCCCGCATCACGACGTCTGCCCGCGAGGGTCGAGGGTCAGGGTGTTGTCGTAGTTGATGAGCACCAGCGCGGTCTTCTGGTTCACCATGCCGTTGGTCACGGGCTTCACGTTCGAGGCCTTCGACGCGATCTCGTTCTTCGTCGTCGACCCGAACGTCGTCCCGGAGTAGAGCGTCCACGTGCCGAAGGGCAGGGCGATGGTCGCGGTGTCCCCGGTCGAGACCGGGAACCTCATCGTCATGCCGGCGGCGCAGCCGGGGTCGCCGGCGGCCGGGTTCGCCGACGAGACGGCAGTGATGTACCGGTCCTTCACGCCGGTCACGGTCGCGACGCCCATCATCACGGAGGCCGACGACGGCTTCCCGGGAGCAGTGGCGACCGACGGCGGGCTCACACCGATCGCGTTGGCGGCGTTCGGTGTCGACCAGGACGAGGGGTTGGGACTGAGGCAGCTCGTCGCACTCCCGGTGCTGTTGGAGTACGGGCCGGCGTAGACCGTGTAGCCCGAGGCGAACGGGAACACCGGCAACGACGGCTGTGAACTCGAGGTGACGTTGAGCGAGGTGCTGGCCAGGTCCCACGGCTTGACGACGTCCAGACCACCGGCAGTGCTCGACAGCGTCGTGGGCATGTTGGTCGGGATCATGGCCTTGGAGCCGGCTGCGTACTGCAGGGTCAGCTGGCTCGACTGGTCGTACACGAACGGGACCGGCGAGCTCGCGCCGGCGGTCACCGAGATCGGCGACTGCACGGACGGCTGCTGCTGGTTCGTGTCGATGCCGCCGGTGACGCTCGCAGAGACCGCGTAGTCGCCCTGCGACACGTTCACCGCGTACGAGCAGCCCTGTGCGTCGGTCGGGAGGACCGCCGCCGTCAGCGCTGCACCGCCACCGCCGCCGACGGGGGTGATCGTGATCCCGACACCCTCGTAGGGCGCTCCCGAAGCGGTGGTGACCGAGATGATCACGGTGCCGTACCCGGGATCGGTGACCGCGTCGCTCGGCGCGATCGCTGACGAGACCGATGTGGTGCTGGAACCGCCCCGCGGGTTCGGCCAGGTCACGGTCTCGACGACGCTCTTGTAGGCGAGCTTGCCGTTCGACGTCCCGCACGCGCCGGTCGCGCCGTCGCTCTGCACCCAGCTGACCTTCCGGTCGATGGCGTACTCGACGCCTCCGATGGTCTTCGTGTTGTCCGGACCGGCCTTGCTGAGGACGCGGAAGATCCCCCCGGTGGAGGCGGCCGCGGTCTGGCGGAGGGTGTCGATGTCCTGCGAGGCGAGGGCGACCGCGGTCTCGCGACCGCGATTGGTCTGCGTGAGCTGGAGGCTGTTCGCGATGCCGTAGGCGATCCCGATCGACATGACCGCGAACACCATCATGGCGACCATGACCTCGATGATGGAGAAGCCGGCTTCGGCGTCGTGCCGGTACAGCCGGTCGTGCAGTCGCTGGAACATGGTCACCTCCTCCTGGAGTGTCGGAGCAGAAGGGCGGCCCGTCGTCCGACGGGCCGCCCTCAGGAACAGATCAGGATCAGCAGGTGCCCTTGGCGGCAGCCAGGGTGTCGGTGATCTTGAAGTCGGTCTTCGTGGCGCCGGTGCCCTGGATGCAGAACGCCGTCGTGGAGGTCGCCTTGTAGCTCAGTGCGTTGTCCTGGCTGCTGGTGTAGCCGTACTGTCCGAGCGTCGCTTGCGTGAAGTCAGCAGCGGCGGGCAGCTTGCCGTTGTTGTCCGTCTGGTAGGCGATGACCGCGGTCTTCGCGTTCGCGAGGTCCGACTTGACCGAGGCGTCCTTCGCGTTGTTCTGCACGTTCAGGTACACCGGGATGGCGATGGCGGCGAGGATGCCGATGATGATGACGACGACGAGGAGCTCGATGAGCGTGAAGCCCTTCTCCTTGTCCTCGAGGAGACCCTTGCGGCGAGCGTCGAGCTTGCCCATGAGAGCGAAGTACATGGTGGTTCCGTTCTTGGGGGAATGCGATGGGAGAATGTGCCGGGGAGTGCTCCGCCGCCGCTGACAAGAGTATTCAGCGGAGATTCGAGGCGGAATCCCGAGAACGGGGGGTCCGAGCCCTCCGAATTGCCCCCAGTAACGGGGGCGTCCCCTCGCGTTCCACCCCCGCACGAGGGGCGGCCCTTACTTCACCAACGACGTGATCTGGAAGATCGGCAGGTAGAGCGCGATGATCATGCCACCCACGACGACGCCCAGAAACGCAATGAGGAGCGGCTCGATCAGGGCAGTCAGCGACTCGGTCGTCGACTCGACTTCGGAGTCGTAGAAGACCGCGATCTTCTCGAGCATGATCTCCAGCGAACCGGCGTCCTCGCCGACGGCGACCATTTGCGAGACCATTGCCGGGAAAATGCTTTCCCGGGCCAACGGCGCGGCAATTGATTCGCCTTTTCGGACGTCTTCCGCAACGCGCTCGAGTGCTTTCTGGACCACGAAGTTGTTCGATACCTGGCCGACGATGGACAAGGCCTGCAGGATGGGGACGCCAGCGCCGATCATGTTCGAGAAGTTCCGCGCGAACCGCGCGATGACGATCTTGCGGGTCAGTCCACCGAACACCGGCAGGCGGAGCATGATCGGGTCGCGGAAGCTCCGGAAGCGATCCGTGTTCTTGTTCGCCCGGAACCACAGCCAGCCGACGATCACGGCGACAGCGAGGACCGGTGCGAGCCAGCGCATCGCGTGCGACAGGGTCACCAGGACCTGCGTCGGCAACGGCAGCTGACCGCCGAGCGACGAGAACATGTCCTGGAAGATCGGGACGATGAAGATGAGCATGATCACGACGGCGGCGAGTGACATGCACAGCACGACCACCGGGTAGGTCATCGCCGACTTGATCGTCGAGCGGAGCTTGTGCTCCTTCTCGAAGTTCGTCGCGATGGAGTCCATGGCCTGGTCGAGGAACCCGCCGGTCTCCCCCGCACGGATCATGTTGATCATGATCGGCGGGAAGTCGACCGGGTACTTCGCGACGGCGTCGGAGAACGAGACGCCGCGCTCCACGTCGTCGCGGACCTTGCCGAGGATGTCCTTGAGCTTCTTGTTCTCGGTCTGGTCGGACAGGATCGTGAGGGCCCGCAGGAGCGAGAGCCCCGAGGTAAGCATCGTCGAGGCCTGCCGCGACATGATCGCGAGGTCCTTGAGCCCGACGCCCTTCTCGAACCCGGGGATCTTGATCTCGGTCTGCAGCCCGGTGCCGGCCTTCGCCTCGGTGATCGCGATCGGGGAGACGCCCATCCCCCGGAGACGCTGGACGACGGCCCCTTCGGACGCGGCATCGAGGCGGCCCTTCACGAGCTTGCCGGCGCCGTCACGCCCGCGGTAGTCGAACGCGAGTGACATCAGTAGCCTCCGGAGAACTTGTCGCCGAAGTCGATGCCGCTGGCGGCGATCGCGGCGGCCGAGGAGTCGGACGGGGACTCGACGCGCTGGACGAGCCGGTCGAAGCCCTCTTCGTCGTGCACCTTCTCCATCGCGGCCTTGCGCGAGATGGTGCCGACGTTGACCAGTTCGGCGAGGTCCTGGTCCATGGTGTGCATGCCGAGGTCACGGCCGGCCTGCATGGCGGAGGTGATCTGGTACGTCTTGCCCTCGCGGATGAGGTTGCCGATGGCCGGGGTGATCGTCATGATCTCGGTGGCGACGACCCGGCCGACGCCGTTGGCCTTCGGGACGAGGGTCTGGCAGACGACGCCCTGCAGGGTGGCGGCGAGCTGGGTCCGGATCTGCCCCTGCTGGTGCGGCGGGAAGACGTCGATGACGCGGTCGATCGTGCCGGGTGCGCTCTGCGTGTGCAGGGTGGCGAACACCAGGTGGCCGGTCTCGGCGGCGGTGAGCGCGACGGAGATGGTCTCGAGGTCGCGGAGCTCACCGATCAGGATGACGTCGGGGTCCTGCCGCAGCACGTGCTTGAGCGCGGAGGCGAAGGAGCGGGTGTCGGCGCCGACCTCGCGCTGGTTGATGATCGACCGCTTGTGGTCGTGCATGAACTCGATCGGGTCCTCGACCGTGACGATGTGGTCGGCACGGCTCTCGTTGACCAGGTCGATGAGCGCGGCGAGCGTGGTCGACTTGCCCGAACCGGTCGGACCGGTGACGAGGACCAGGCCACGGGGCAGGCCGGCGAAGTCGCCGACGTGCGCGGGGATGCCGAGCTGCTTGAGCGTCTTGATCCTGGTGGGGATGATGCGGAACGCCGCGCCCCAGTTGCCGCGCTGCTGGTAGTAGTTCACACGGAAGCGGTACTCCGGCGACAGCGAGTACGCGAAGTCGAGCTCCTGGTCGTGGTCGAACTGCCCGGCCTGTTCGACGGACAGCAGCGTCTTGAGTGCCGCGATGACCTTGCCACGCGACCACGCGCCTCCGGGCACGGCCGGCCGGAGCGAGCCGTCGACGCGGACGGTGGGCGGGGCGTCGGCCGTGACGTGCAGGTCGGAGGCCCCCTGGTAGACGACCTGCGCCAGTGCGGTGATGAGGTCGGGGTCGGCGACCTCACGCGCGTGCCGGGCGAAATCGATGTCACCAGCCGACGCAGCGGCTGGGGCGGGAACCGGAGCCGGTGCCGCCGGTGCGGCGTGGTGGGTGCCGCTGTACGCCATGGCCGGCAGCTGCTGGGTCGTCGGCTCGGCGTACCCGTAGGTGGCGGTCGACGACGGCACCGCGGCGGGCGGCGTCGCCGGAGCGGTGGCGGACTGCGCCACGGGCGCGGCGACCGGACCACCCACGGGCCCGGTGACCGGGCTGGCCACGGGCGTGCCGGTGGGCGCGGGCCACAGCGCCGAGTCGTCCGTCAGGTCGTAGACCTGCTCGGGCGGGGCGGCAGCGGCCGCGGCCAGACGCGCGGCACGGCGGGAGCCGACCTCGGCGCCGGGGGTGCCGGGGTGCCATCCGGCGACGGGCTCGTCGCCGGGCGTGGTGATGTCGTACACGGAGTCGGTCATCTGCTCGTCCTGTTCCCCGGTCACGCGACGACGCGCAGGATCTCGTCGACGCTCGTCATGCCGAGCTTGACCTTCTCGAAGCCGTCCTGGCGGAGCGTGAGCATGCCCTGCTGCTGGGCGACGCGACTGATCTCCGCGCTCGAGGCGCGACCGACGGTGAGCCGCTCGATCTCCTCGGTCACGGTCATGACCTCGTGCAGCGCGATGCGCCCGCGGTACCCGGTGTTGGAGCACACCGCGCAGCCGACCGGGGCGAAGAACGCGGGCATCTCGTCGCCGGGGGCCAGGAACCCGAGCGCCTGGAGCTGCTCGATCTCGTACACGGCTGGCGCCTTGCACCGGTCGCACAGCCGGCGTGCGAGTCGCTGGGCGACGACGGAGTCGAGGGCGGATCCGACCAGGAACGGCTCGATGTCCATCTCGGTCAGGCGGGTCACGGCCGACGGCGCGTCGTTGGTGTGCAGGGTCGAGAGCACGAGGTGCCCGGTGAGCGACGCCTCGATCGCGATCTGGGCGGTCTCGTGGTCGCGGATCTCGCCGAGCAGCACGACGTCGGGGTCGGACCGGAGGATCGAGCGGAGCGCGGACGCGAACGTCAGGCCGGCCTTCGGGTTGACCTGCACCTGGTTGATGCCGGCCATCCGGTACTCGACCGGGTCCTCCACCGTGATGACGTTGATCTCGGGCTTCGCCACGGCGTTGAGGGTCGTGTACAGCGTCGTCGACTTGCCCGAACCGGTAGGACCGGTGACCAGGATCATGCCGTACGGCTTCGAGTAGGACCGCTGGTACGCCTGGAAGTTCTGCTCGAGGAGGTTGAGGTCCTTGAGGGTCAGCGAGGTGTTCGTGTTGTCGAGGATCCGCATGACGACCTTCTCGCCCCACACGGTGGGCAGCGTCGCGACGCGGAGGTCGATCTGCCGGCCGCCGTGCCGCACCGACATGCGGCCGTCCTGCGGCTTGCGACGTTCGGCGATGTCGATGTCGCTCATGATCTTCAGACGGCTGATCACACCGTTCTGGATGTTCTTCGGCGCCGGCGCCATCTCGTGCAGCACGCCGTCGATGCGGTACCGGATCCGGACCTCGTGCTCGCCCGGCTCGATGTGGATGTCGGATGCGTGGTCCTGGATGGCCTGCGACACGAGCAGGTTCACGAAGCGGACGATCGGGACGTCGTCGAGGGCGCCGTCGGCGATGTCGACCTGCGTGTTCGAGGTGGCCGACGCTTCTTCTTCCAGCGACGACGTGAGGTCGTTCAGTTCGTCGTCGGCGCGCAGGTAGCGGTCGAGCGCTGCGACCAGGTCACGCTCCTCGACCTGCAGCGGCTTGATCGTGCGGCCCGAGGCGGTGCGGGCGTCGTCGATCGCGAGCACGTTCGTGGGGTTCACCATCGCGAGGATGAGGAGGTCGCCCTCGAACCCGACACCGAGCACGCCGTGGCGACGGCAGAGTGCGGCCGGCAGGATCGACACGGCGGTGCCGTCGACCGGGTAGTCGCTGAGCGGCACGGTGCGCGAGTTGTTCGACGCGGCCCGCGCCGTGATGAACTGGGCCTCGCTCACGACGCCCTGGTCGACCAGGCCCCGGATCGCGCGCTCGTCGAGGTCCTCGTCGCCCGTCATCGCATCGAGGTGCTCGATCGGAAGCGCGCCGTTCAGGATGAGGATCTCGGACAGGGTCGCCATGAGTCCCGTGCCTCCTTGGACTCGCGCACGGCGAGACGTCGTCGGGTGATGCACCACCAGGGATGTGGCGCCCGACCACGCTACTTCTGGCGCCCTCGCCGACCGCAGTCCCAGAAAGAGGGGGCGGAGGGGGTCTGGCTGCACCCAGAACTGGGGTCCACGACCCGTTCGGCCCCGGTCAGAGGGACACCGCGGCCGTGACGTGGACCTCGCCCCGGACGAATCCGAGCCGCTCGTAGATCCGGGCCGCGCCGCTCGGGTTCTCGGTGTCGACGTCCAGCACCGCAGCCGACAGCCCGTCCGCTCGCATCGCCGCGAGTGCGGCGCCGAGCACGAGCGGCGCCAACCCGCGACCACGCGCGGAACGGGTGACCCCCACCCAGTGCACGGAGCCGAACGCCCGTCCGCGTGCGGCGAACCCGTCCGGATCGACCTCGACGACGGCGAACGCGAGCACGTTGCCCAGGGGATCGACCACGAGTCGGGACAGGTCGAGCCGACTCTTCGGTGCGGTGAGGAAGCCCCGCCAGTCGGACGCGACCATCGGCTGCGAGCCCCAGTGGTCGCGGAAGGCGTCGTTCTTGGCGGCTCGCATCGGCTCGATGTCGTCCGGGGCCGCTGGACGGAGGACCAGACCATCGGGGAACACGGGCATCGGGGGGCCGTCGACGGCATGGTCGGCGAAGACGAGCTCCATCTCGACCCAGTGCCGGACCGGCCGGAACCCGAGCCGCTCGGCGAGGGCGAGGACGGGAGCACCGGAGCGGCCACCGATGTCGAGGGTCGCGGGAAGGTCGATGTCGAGCGCCGCGAGCCGTTGCCGCGCTCGACCGACCTGCCACGCCAGGAGCCGGCGCCCGACACCACTGCTCCGGTACCGGGGGTGGACGGCACCGCTGAGCACCGCCCGTGCCGCGGTGACCCGCGAAGGGACGTCGATGACGATGCCGTAGGCCTGCACACGTCCATCAGCATCGACGCCGACGACCGTGTCCAGATCGACGATGAGCCCTTCGGTGGACAACGAGCGGTCGAGGTCCGCTGTGGAGGGACGGGCACGAGGATCGTCGAGTGCAGCGGCAGCGACTGCGACCGCGTGCATGCCCACCAGGTCGTCGCGCGACCCCGGACGGAAGACGATGCCGCTCACGGGTGACGGCAGCTCGAGCTGGGACGGGGCGGGGATCCGTTCGCGCAGGGTTGCCATCACCCCACCCTGCCATGCGGGCCGGACAGCGCGGCACCGCGGAATCCCCCTCGACGCGCACCCCCACCCGGGCACATGATGAGTCATGGACATCACGAGCGTGACCGTGGGGTTGCCCGTCAGCGACATCGAGGCGTCCTGCCTCTGGTACGGCGCGGTCTTCGAGCGCACCGAGCCGGACCTCGAGCCGGAGGACGGCGTCGCCGAGTACGAGGTCGGCGGCATCTGGATCCAGCTCTACGTCGACGAACAGGCCGAGGAGAACCCGGTCAGCGTCCGCTTCGGCGTCGACGACGTCGCTGCTCAGCACGCACGCATCGGCGCGCTCGGCATCGACATCGGCCCCGTCGAGTGCGTCGACGGGGCGGTCGACTGGTTCGACGTCCGCGACCCCGACGGCAACGTGCTGAGCCTGTTCTCGCTGGTCGACGAGACCGGACGCGGTTCCGGCCGCGACAACGGCGCGGGCCGCGCGCTCTAGCCGCGACCCCACGGCGGACGGGAGGCCCGTGGCGGCCCCGCACCGCGCCTCCAGGCCGTCACGTGGTGACGACACGACGAAGGCCCCGCCTCCTTGCGGAGACGGGGCCTTCGTGAGATCACATCAGGCTCAGTTGTACGTGCCCGGCGTGAAGTCGTCCGACGAGAAGCTGTCGAAGTCGACGAAGCTCAGGTCGGCGTCCGAGAACGACGAGTCGTCAGCGAAGATGCGGTTGGGGTACCGCTCCGCCTTCGCCTCTTCGGTCGCGTTCACGTCCACGTCACGGTACCGGCTGAGGCCCGTCCCGGCGGGGATGAGCTTACCGATGATGACGTTCTCCTTGAGGCCGACGAGGTGGTCCTGCTTGCCCTCCATGGCCGCCTGCGTGAGCACGCGGGTGGTCTCCTGGAAGGAAGCGGCGGACAGCCACGACTCGGTCGCGAGGGACGCCTTCGTGATGCCCATGACCTCCTGGCGAGCCGAGGCGGTCTTGCGACCCTCCTGCAGCGCCGCACGGTTCAGCGCGTTGTAGCGCGACCGGTCGACGAGCTCACCCGGCAGCAGGTCGGTGTCGCCGTGGTCGACGACGGTGACCTTGCGGAGCATCTGGCGGACGATGACCTCGATGTGCTTGTCGTGGATCGGCACACCCTGCGAGCCGTAGACGTCCTGCACACCGTTGACCAGGTGCTTCTGGACCTCTCGGACACCCTTGACCCGGAGGACTTCCTTCGGATCGACGGTGCCGGCGATGAACTGCTCGCCGAGCTCGACGTGCTGGTTGTCCTCGATGAGGAGCGTCGCACGCTTGAGCACCGGGTAGATGAACGGCTCGTCGCCGTTGTCCGGCGTGAGGATGATCCGACGACCCTTGTCCGTGTCCTCGACCACGACGCGGCCGGGGGCCTCGGCGATCGGGGACGCGCCCTTGGGGGTACGCGCCTCGAAGAGCTCCGTGACACGCGGCAGACCCTGGGTGATGTCGTCGGCCGAGGCCGAACCACCCGTGTGGAAGGTACGCATCGTCAGCTGGGTACCGGGCTCACCGATGGACTGCGCGGCGATGATGCCGACTGCCTCACCGATGTCGACCAGGTTGCCGGTGGCGAGCGAACGGCCGTAGCACTTCGCGCAGACACCGACGGCCGACTCGCAGGTCAGGACCGAGCGCACCTTGATGCTCTCGACACCGGCTGCCAGCAGCTTCTCGAGGAGCACGTCACCGACGTCCTCGCGAGCCTCTGCCACGACCGTGCCCTGTGCGTCCACGGCCTCGGTGGCCAGGGTGCGGGAGTACACGGTGTTCTCGACGCGCGGGTCGCGGACGAGCTTGCCGTCGGCGTCCACGGTCGCGATCGGCAGCTCGAGGCCACGCGTCGTGCCGCAGTCGTCCTCGCGGATGATGACGTCCTGCGAGACGTCCACGAGACGACGGGTGAGGTACCCGGAGTCCGCGGTACGGAGCGCGGTGTCGGCAAGACCCTTACGAGCACCGTGGGTGGCGATGAAGTACTCCGCCACGGTCAGGCCCTCGCGGTACGAGTTGATGATCGGGCGGGCGATGATCTCGCCCTTCGGGTTGTTCACCAGACCACGCATACCGGCGATGTTTCGGACCTGGAGCCAGTTACCACGAGCACCGGACGACACCATGCGGTTGATGGTGTTGTCGACCGGGAAGTTGTCGCGCATCTCCTGCGCGATCTCGTTCGTGGCCTCGGTCCAGATCTTGATCAGGTCGGCGCGACGCTCGGAGTCGGTGATCAGACCCTTGTCGAACTCGCCCTGCACCTTGGCGGCCTGGATCTCGTAGCCCGCGATGATCTCCTTCTTGCGAGGAGGCGTCACGACGTCCGACAGGGCGACGGTCACACCGGAGCGGGTGCCCCAGTAGAAGCCGGCGTCCTTGATCCGGTCCAGCGCAGCGGCCGTCTCGGTCTTGGAGTAGCGCTCGGCGAGGTCGTTGACGATCGCGGAGAGCACACCCTTGTCGGTGACCTTCTGGACGAACGGGTAGTTCGCCGGGAGGGTCTCGTTGAAGAGCGCACGGCCCAGGGTCGTCTCGAGCAGCACGGTGTCGCCCTGCTCGTAGCCCTCGGGAGCTTCACCCTCGGCGAAGTGGACACCCGTCATGCGGATCTTCGCCATCGCGTTGAGGTGCAGCGTGTGCTGGTCGTTGGCCAGGATCGCCTCGGCGACCGAGGAGAACGCACGGCCCTCACCGACGGCGCCCTCGCGGACGGTCGTCAGGTGGTGCAGACCGATGATCATGTCCTGTGCGGGCAGGGTCACCGGACGGCCGTCGGACGGCTTCAGGATGTTGTTCGAGGCGAGCATCAGGATGCGGGCCTCGGCCTGGGCCTCGACGGACAGCGGCAGGTGCACGGCCATCTGGTCACCGTCGAAGTCCGCGTTGAACGCAGCACACACGAGCGGGTGGAGCTGGATGGCCTTGCCCTCGACGAGCTGCGGCTCGAACGCCTGGATGCCCAGACGGTGCAGCGTCGGCGCACGGTTCAGCAGCACGGGGCGCTCGCGGATGATCTCCTCGAGCACGTCCCACACCTGCGGACGCGAACGCTCGACCATGCGCTTGGCCGACTTGATGTTCTGCGCGTGCGACAGGTCGATGAGGCGCTTGATCACGAACGGCTTGAAGAGCTCGAGCGCCATCTGCTTGGGCAGACCGCACTGGTGCAGCTTCAGCTGCGGGCCGACGATGATGACCGAACGGCCCGAGTAGTCGACGCGCTTGCCGAGCAGGTTCTGGCGGAAACGACCCTGCTTGCCCTTGAGCATGTCGCTCAGGGACTTCAGGGCGCGGTTGCCGGTACCCGTGACCGGACGTCCACGACGACCGTTGTCGAACAGCGCGTCAACGGCTTCCTGCAGCATGCGCTTCTCGTTGTTCACGATGATCTCGGGGGCACCGAGGTCGAGCAGGCGGCGGAGACGGTTGTTGCGGTTGATCACACGACGGTAGAGGTCGTTGAGGTCCGACGTGGCGAAACGGCCACCGTCGAGCTGCACCATCGGGCGCAGCTCCGGCGGGATGACCGGCACGACGCCGAGCACCATCGCGGCCGGCGAGTTGCCGGTGGCGAGGAAGGAGCTGACGACGCGCAGACGCTTGATCGCGCGGATCTTCTTCTGGCCCTTGCCCTCGGCGATCTGCAGACGCAGTGCCTCGGCCTCGGCGGCCAGGTCGAACGCCTCGAGCCGGAGCTTGATCGCCTCGGCGCCCATGTAGGCGTCGAAGTAGATCCCGAACCGGTCCTGGAGCTCGTGGAAGACGGCGTCCTCGGGCTTGAGGTCGCCCACCTTGAGGTTGCGGAAGTCCTCCCACACACGCTCGAGACGGGTGATGTCCTCGTCGAACGACTTGCGGACCTGGGACATCTCCTTCTCGGCGGTGTCCTTGGTGCGGCGCTTGACGTCGGCCTTCGCACCCTCTTCCTCAAGGGCTGCGAGGTCGTCCTCGAGCTTCTTGAGGCGGTCAGCGATGATCGAGTCGCGCTGGCCCTCGAGGGTCTTGATCTCGAGACGCATCTCGTTCTCGAGACCCGGCATGTCCGCGTGACGGCCCTCTTCATCGATGTCGATGATCATGTACGCCGCGAAGTAGATGACCTTCTCGAGGTCCTTCGGCGCCATGTCGAGGAGGTACCCGAGGCGCGACGGGACGCCCTTGAAGTACCAGATGTGCGTGACGGGGGCAGCGAGCTCGATGTGGCCCATGCGCTCACGACGGACCGAGGACTTGGTGACCTCGACGCCGCAGCGCTCGCAGACGATGCCCTTGAACCGGACACGCTTGTACTTGCCACAGGCGCACTCCCAGTCGCGGGAAGGACCGAAGATCTGCTCGCCGAACAGACCGTCCTTCTCGGGCTTCAGGGTGCGGTAGTTGATGGTCTCCGGCTTCTTGACCTCGCCGTACGACCACTGACGGATGTCCTCGGCGGTCGCGAGGCCGATCCGAATGGCGTCAAAGGAAGTTGCTTCGAGCAATGTTCTTCTCTCTTGCTGATTCAGGCTTCGATGTACGGGCGGGATCAGATGTCGTCGACGGAGGACGACTCGAACCGCGAGGAGATGTTGATGCCCAGCTCCTCCGCAGCGCGGAAGACCTCGTCATCGTTGTCGCGCAGGCTGACCGCCTGGCCGTCGGCCGAGAGGACCTCGACGTTCAGGCAGAGCGACTGCATCTCCTTCATGAGGACCTTGAAGGACTCGGGGATGCCGGGTTCCTGGATGTTCTCGCCCTTGACGATCGCCTCGTAGACCTTCACGCGGCCGAGGATGTCGTCGGACTTGATCGTCAGGAGCTCCTGGAGGGCGTAGGCGGCGCCGTACGCTTCGAGCGCCCACACCTCCATCTCACCGAATCGCTGTCCACCGAACTGCGCCTTACCACCCAGCGGCTGCTGCGTGATCATCGAGTACGGACCGGTCGAACGCGCGTGGATCTTGTCGTCGACCAGGTGGTGCAGCTTGAGGATGTACATGTAGCCGACCGAGACGGGCTCCGGGAACGGCTCGCCGGAGCGGCCGTCGAAGAGCTGCGCCTTGCCGGACGAGCCGATCAGGCGCTCGCCGTCGCGGTTCGGGAGGGTCGAGTCGAGGAGGCCCTCGATCTCGCGCTCGTACGCACCGTCGAACACCGGGGTTGCGACCTTGGTGCCGGGCTCGGCGCTGTGCGCTGCCTCCGGCAGGTTCTCGGCCCAGTCCTGGATGCCCTCGACGTTCCAGCCCTGCTTGGCGAGCCACCCGAGGTGGATCTCGAGCACCTGGCCGAAGTTCATGCGGCCGGGGACGCCGAGCGGGTTAAGGACGATGTCGACGGGGGTGCCGTCGGCGAGGAACGGCATGTCCTCGACCGGGAGGATGGTCGAGATGACGCCCTTGTTGCCGTGACGACCGGCGAGCTTGTCACCCGCGGTGATCTTGCGCTTCTGGGCGATGTAGACGACCACGCGCTGGTTGACACCAGAGCCGAGTTCGTCGTCACCGTCCTGCGAGTCGAACACCTTGACGCCGATGATCGTGCCCTCTTCACCGTGGGGCACCTTGAGCGAGGTGTCGCGGACTTCGCGCGACTTCTCGTTGAAGATGGCACGGAGCAGACGCTCCTCGGCGCTCAGCTCGGTCTCGCCCTTCGGCGTGACCTTGCCGACGAGGATGTCGCCGGGGCGGACCTCGGCACCGATGCGGATGATGCCGCGCTCGTCGAGGTCGGCCAGCAGGTCCGGGCTGACGTTGGGGAGGTCACGGGTGATCTCCTCCTTGCCGAGCTTGGTGTCGCGGGCGTCGACCTCGTACTCCTCGATGTGGATCGAGGAGAGCGTGTCGTCCTTGATGAGGTTCTGCGACAGGATCATCGCGTCCTCGTAGTTGTAGCCCTCCCACGGCATGAACGCGACGAGGAGGTTCTTGCCGAGCGCGAGCTCGCCGTTCTCCGTCGCGGGACCGTCGGCGATGACCTCGCCCTGCTCCACGCGCTCGCCTGCGGAGACGATGACGCGGTGGTTGTAGCTCGTGCCCTGGTTGGAGCGGTCGAACTTGCGCAGGTAGTAGGTCTGCGTGCCGCCCTCGTCGAGCTGCAGGGTGACGGCGTCGGCCGAGACCTCGGAGACGACACCGGCCTTGTCGGCGGTGACGACGTCGCCGGCGTCGATGGCCGTGTAGCCCTCCATACCGGTGCCGACGAGCGGCGACTCGGAGCGGAGCAGCGGGACGGCCTGGCGCTGCATGTTCGCACCCATCAGGGCGCGGTTCGCGTCGTCGTGCTCGAGGAACGGGATGAGCGACGTCGCGACCGACACCATCTGGCGCGGGGAGACGTCCATGTAGTCGACCTCGTCCTTGGCGACGAGTTCGACCTCGCCACCCTTCTTGCGGACGAGCACCTTGTCGTCGGCGAAGTGGAAGTCGTTCGTCAGCGGGGCGTTGGCCTGCGCGACGACGAAGTCGTCCTCTTCCGAAGCGGTGAGGTAGTCGATGGTCTTCGTGACCTCGCCGTTGACGACGCGACGGTACGGGGTCTCGATGAAGCCGAAGGAGTTGATCCGACCGAAGGACGCGAGCGAACCGATCAGGCCGATGTTCGGGCCTTCCGGGGTCTCGATCGGGCACATGCGGCCGTAGTGCGACGGGTGGACGTCACGGACCTCGACGCCGGCACGCTCACGGGACAGACCACCCGGGCCGAGGGCCGAGAGACGACGCTTGTGCGTCAGGCCCGCGAGCGGGTTGTTCTGGTCCATGAACTGCGACAGCTGGGACGTTCCGAAGAACTCCTTGATCGCGGCGACGACCGGACGCACGTTGATGAGCGTCTGGGGCGTGATCGCCTCGATGTCCTGCGTGGTCATGCGCTCGCGGACGACGCGCTCCATGCGGGACAGACCCGTGCGGACCTGGTTCTGGATGAGCTCGCCGACGGCGCGGATGCGACGGTTGCCGAAGTGGTCGATGTCGTCCACGTCGAGGCGCAGCTGCACCGGCTCGCCGTCACGGACGCCGTCGATCGTGGTGCGCTCAGCGTGCAGCGACACCAGGTACTTGATCGTCGCGACGATGTCCTTGACGGTGAGCACCGAGTCGGACAGCGGGGCGTCCATGCCGAGCTTGCGGTTGACCTTGTAGCGGCCGACCTTCGCCAGGTCGTAGCGCTTCGGGTTGAAGTAGAAGTTGTCGAGGAGCGCACGCGCGGCCTCGGCAGCGACCTGCTCGCCGGGACGGAGCTTGCGGTAGATGTCCTTGAGCGCCTCTTCCTTCGTGAGGACGGCGTCCTTCTCGAGGGTCGACTCGATCGACGCGAAGCCCTGGAACTCGTCCATGATCTCTTCGCTCGTCAGGCCGAGGGCCTTGAGGAAGACGGTCACGGACTGCTTGCGCTTGCGGTCGATGCGCACGCCCACCTGGTCGCGCTTGTCGATCTCGAACTCGAGCCAGGCACCACGCGACGGGATGATCCGCGCCGAGTAGATGTCCTTGTCGGAGGTCTTCTCCTGCTGGCGCTCGAAGTACACGCCGGGCGAACGGACGAGCTGCGACACGACGACGCGCTCGGTGCCGTTGATGATGAACGTTCCGCGCTCGGTCATGAGCGGGAAGTCGCCCATGAAGACCGTCTGCGTCTTGATCTCACCCGTCATGTGGTTCATGAACTCGGCGTTGACGTACAGCGGAGCGGCGTAGGTCTTGCCGCGCTCCTTGCAGTCGTCGATCGAGTACTTCGGGTCTTCGAGCTCCGGCGCGGTGAACGAGAGCTGCATGGTCTCGCCGAGGTCCTCGATCGGGGAGATCTCCTCGAAGATCTCCTCGAGCCCCGAGTGCAGCGCGAGGTCGGTGCGACCCTGCTCCTGCCCTTCGGCGAGGCGGGCCTTCCAGACGTCGTTGCCGACGAGCCAGTCGAAGCTCTCCGTCTGGAGTGCGAGCAGATCAGGAACCGTGAGGGTGTCCGTGATCTTGGCGAACGAGAGTCGCGAGTGGTTGCGACCGTTCTTGGGGTTGGTGGATGCGTTGGGCGCAGCAGCCAAGGGTGTGACCTCCGGTAGGCCCCGTCGGGCCGACACTGACGAGCAGTGTGTAGGTGAGTGGATTGATCGCTCGGCGAACCCTGAGATGCAAGCCCTGCGACCACGCCGACGCGTGCCTGACGCGGAACGTCGGTGCACGTGTGGGATGATCTCCGTGAGCGGTACCCGCCGCCATATACGGGTCCGGCTGCACCAGGGCGAGATGAGTCTGTACATCTCAGAACTCGGTGGTTCTGAAGACTCTGCGTCGACCGCAATATGACGACACGGATGCCAGGGAGCGCGAACTGTCATCATAGTTCGCTCCGTGGCGCGCTGTCCAGTCCCGGCTTGACCGGATTCGGCAGTGGCGTGTATAAGCCGCCACACGCCGCTTCCATTCCCGCGCTCAGCCGGGTCCCGCTCAGCCGAGGTACGTGCTCAGCAGGGCCCCTGCTCAGCCGGGTCCCTGCTCAGCCCAGGCGCTCGCGCTCGACGCCATCCGCGCCTCCCGGCCCGCCCGGCAGTCCGGCCAGCGCACGGAACGCGTCCTCCGGTCGACGCGTGCGGACGAACGTGACCCGGCCCCGGTCGTCCGTGAGCTCGATCCCGAGCCCCGGCGTCAGGATGAGCGCACGCACGCCGCGACGGATCCGCAGGCCGACACCGCCGTAGGTGGCCGCGTCCGCCTCGACCAGGCGGACGTCGGTGATCCGCCGGCGCGGGATGCGCCGCGGCGGGAGCGGACGGAAGTGCAGGGTCACGTGCCGCTCGGTGACGGTGAACCCGGCCCGGGCGAGCAGGAGCAGCGACCCGAGGGCGACGGCGAGCAGGGCCGGCACCAGCAGGGCGACCTCCGGCGCGTCCCCGGGCCAGCCGAGCACGGCGGCGGACAGGCCGGCGCCACCGAGGAGCAGCGCCGTACCGACGGCCCGCATCCAGGTGGGTGCCGTCTCGCGGTCGGCGTGGAACGGCAGCGAGGCGCGGGACGGATGGGCGGCGCGGGACGGCCGGGAGGCCCGGATCACCCGGGTGGGTCGGGTCCCGGACCGGCGCGTGTCCGGGGTGGTGAGGCGTGCGGTGGGCACGCTCATGGTGTCGGCGGTCATGACGGAGGTCTCCTGCGGCGGATCAGCAGTGGTGCACTCGTCATCGGGTGCGGTGCGTTCGACGGCCAGCGCGCGCGGGTGGCCGGAGGGGTGGCGCGCAGCAGCACGCCGACGGCGCGCACGCTCGAGCGGTGGGGGCGCTCACGGGCACGTCGTGGTCACGGTGTCCGGGCGGACGCGTGGAGTGTGGGGGCACACACGCATCGACGCTCTGGCGTCGTGACGACAGACGTCAACGGTACGCAACGAGTCTTGGCGTCCGCTGGTCGTCCATGTGTACGCATTCACGTGTCCGCAGTGCGTCGCCCAGCGACGACGGGGTGCGGACGGTCAGCGCAGGACGCGGGCGACGGCCTCGGCGCGGGTCCGGACCCCGAGCTTCGCGAAGACCTGGTTCACGTACGACTTCACGGTGGGCACCGTCAGGAACAGCTCGGCGGCGATCTGCGGGTTCGTCCGGCCGTCCGCGATCCGCTCGAGGACGTCCACTTCGCGCGGGGTGAGGTCCGGGAACCGAGCACCGAGCGACGGACCGGGATCGGGTGAGGCAGGCGCCGCGGGACCAGCAGCGACACCGGCACCGGCACCAGCACCGCCGGCGAGGCGCGCCACCAGCCGCGCCCCCACGGTCGCGTCGAAGGTCGACTGCCCGGCGGCCACCGCCCGCACCGCGGTCGCGATCTCCGCCCGTCCGGCGTCCTTCGTCAGGTAGCCGCGGGCTCCCGCCCGCAGCGCGGTGGTGATGGAGTCGTCGTCGGCGTAGGTCGTCAGCACCAGGACCGCGACCCCGGGGTGCTCGGCGACGATCCGCGCGGTGGCGGTCGGCCCGTCGACCCCCGGCATCCGCAGGTCCATCAGGACGACGTCGGGCACGTGCCGGTCGACGGCGGCGATCGCCTCGGCGCCGTCCGCCGCCTGCCCGACGACCTGCAGGTCGGGCACGAGCGACAGCACCGTCACCAGGCCGTCGCGGACGATGGCCTGGTCGTCGACCACGAGCACCCGGATGGTCACGAGCGGTCGTCCTCCGCGGCGACCGCAGCGTCCGCAGTGTCCGCGTCGCGCGTGCCGTCGACAGGCAGGTGCATGGCGACGACGAACTCGTCGTCGGAACGCTCGGCCTCCACCGTGGCCTCGCTGCCGAGTTCCGCGAACCGCTCGCGCATCCCGAGCACCCCCTGCCCGCCGCTCGGCAGCGGGTTGGCCACGACGACGTCCACGGCGTCGCCGTCCCGGATCACGGACAGGGACACGGGGCGGCCGGGAGCGTGCCTGCGGGCGTTGCTGAGGGCCTCCCGGACGACCTGGACCACGGCGGCACGGTGGGCGTCGTCGAGGACCGCGAGGGTCGCGTCTCCCTGCACGACGGCCTCGCCGCCGAACGAGCGGTGCGCGTCGAGCAGGGCCGTCAGGCCCGACGCGTGGTCGGCGGACGGACTGGAGGCACGGGTCGGCTCCGGCTGGCCGGGCTGCGGTTCGTCGCGGAGCGCGTGCACCGCACGCCGTGCCTCGGCCAGGCCGTCCGCGGCCAGCGCGCGAGCGTCGCCGGCTCGGCGGGTGGCCTCGTCGACGCGGCCGGCCTCGAGCAGGGCCTCGACCGCGTCGAGCTGCAGGACCAGGCCGCCGAGCGAGTGGGCGAGGACGTCGTGGATGTCCCGGGACGCCCGCGACCGGTCGGCGAGGAGCCGTGCGCGCTGCTGCTGCCGCTCGGTCTCGCGGGCCTGCGCCGTCGTGATCCGGACCTGCCGACGACTGAAGCCGACGAGCACGCCGAGCAGCAGCCCGCCGCTCACGCCGAGGACGAACTGCACCGACGTCTGCGCGAGCGTCGCGGTGACGGCCACCACCACGACGGCGGCGAGCGCGGCGACCGCGGCCGTCCAGACCGGCAGACGCAGGTCCGCGCCGAGGATGACGAGCCCGACGATCACCGGGACCACCAGCAGCGAGTCGGTCGGCACCACGGCGAGCGATCCGGCGGCGATCATCACGCCGGCTGCGGCGACGAGGACGCGGGGCGTGCGTGCCCCTTCGCGGACGGCCCAGGCGGCGAGCGCCACGGCCCCGACGGCCCAGACCCACGCGGGGTGGTGGAGCAGGAGGCCGTTCCGCACGAACCAGAAGGCGACCACGGCGATCCCGACGGCGTTGAGTCCCCAGGAGAGCACCGAGGCGGACCGGACCCCGGCGGGGTCGGTCCGGTCCGGGTCGGTCGGCAGGCTCACCGCACCATCATGCCGCGGCGGGCGGCCGCCGACCGGTCGCCGCCGCGGGGGATGCGCTGGTCGACGACCAGGGCACGGGCGGCACGGTTCAGGGCGAGCACGAGCAGGATCGTGCCGGTCGACGTGAGCAGGTGCGCACCGAGGTGGCCGCCGAGGACGTCGAGCCCGACGCGGGCGGCGATCAGGACGATCCAGAGCGCGGCGCCGAGCCACCCGGTGCGGGACTGCAGCGTGCGGCCCTTGGCGTCCGGCGTCGTGACCGTGCGGAACCGCGTCATGGCCCCCATCGCGAGGCCGACGCCGACGGTGAGCAGGGCCTCGAGGCCGAGGAACACGACGTCGGTGGTGGTGACGGTCGCCGTGGTCTGTGCGAGGACGACCACGCCGACGATCGCCATCACGAGCGGTCCCCGCCAGATGCGCGCCGGGTCGAGGGACCGCCAGGTCGCCTGCCGGTACGCCAGGAAGGCGACGAGGGCGAGGCCGATGAGCACGTTCGCGAGGAGCTGGACCGACATGGTGTGCCTTTCGAGGTGGTCCGGCGGGGCGTTCCCGACCGGTGTGATCAGCCTCGTTCCGGGCGCTCCGCAGGCACACCAACCAGGGGTGGGGACGCGGGTGGTGATCGCGGTGGTGTTCCATTGACGGCATGGCTGATGCGTTCGACGGGTTCCGGATCGGTGCGGGGTACTCGGTGGTGGAGCCGGACCGGCACCGACCGGGGTCCTTCACCCTGGTGGTGGACGGCACCCCGCAGTCACACGTGGACCTCGAGGACCCGACCCACCTGGCGTTCGAGTACATCCGGCGGATCGGGCACGCGATCGACCTGCTGCCGGACGGCCCGATCACGGCACTGCACCTGGGCGCCGGCGCCCTCACCCTGCCCCGCTACGTCGCGGTGACCCGTCCGGGTTCGCGGCAGCAGGTGATCGAGCTCGAGCGCGACCTGGTCGAGCACGTACGCGAGGCCCTGCCGTTCCCCCGCGGTGCCTCGATCCGGGTGCGGTACGGCGACGCGCGGGAGGTCCTCGGCAAGCTGCCCGCCGGACTCCGCGGCACCGTGGACCTGGCGGTGGTGGACGTCTTCGGCGGTTCGCAGATCCCCGCCCACGTGACGAGCGTCGAGTTCTACCGCGAGGTCGCAGCGTTCCTGTCGCCGACGGGCATCGTCGCGGTGAACGTGGCCGACGGCGCCGGGTTGGCGTTCGCCCGCGGGCAGGCGTCGACGCTGCAGTCGGTGCTGCCGTCGGTCGCCGCGGTCGCGGACACCGGCATGCTCAAGGGCCGGCGGTTCGGGAACATCGTGCTGCTCGGGTCGCCGACCGACCTGCCGGTGGCGGACATGCCGAGGCGGTACTCGTCCGACCCGATGCCGGCGAAGGTCGTGCACGGTGCGGAGCTCAAGGCGTTCATCGCCGGGGCGCCGATCGTCACCGACCAGACGGCGGTCGCGTCGCCGGAGCCGAACCGGAGCGTGTTCGGGGGCTGATGCCCGCGCGGCACCGCCGGGGACGGACTTCGGGCACTCGGCGGGTCCGGCTGTCAGGATGGTCTGAACGACCGCGCAGGTGCGCGACCGAGCGATGGGAACCCTGATGACGAACGACGACCGGAACGACCAGGACCGGACGGGCGACGGCCAGGCGCCGCGCTGGGGCGACGCCCCGCAGCAGCAGCCCGACGCCGAGGCCCCGCGGTACGGCGAGCGGGTGGACCCGGCGCCGACCTCGACCCCGCAGTACGGCGAGCAGTACGGGCAGGGCCAGCAGCAGCAGTACGGGCAGCAGCCAGGGCAGGGCCAGCAGCAGTACGGCCAGCCGTCGAGCACGCCGAGCTGGAACGACCAGCAGCGCCACGACCAGCACCACGACCAGCAGCCGTACGCCGCCGCGCCCGCGCACTCCGGTGCCCCGGCCTGGCAGAGCCACGACGAGCCGAAGCCCAAGAAGAAGACCCTCGGTGTCGTGGCGTTCTTCCTCGGACTCGCCGCGCTCGTCATCGGCGTCATCGGCGGGTACGTGATGGGGTCGGCGCTCGCCAACAGCGACGCGATCAACAACCTCGTGCCGAGCAGCGGTGCGACCCCGGACCAGCAGGAGCTGCAGCGTCAGCTCATGAACGACCCGGCCGTGATCTCGCAGATCGGTGTCGGTGCGGTGATCGCCGGCGTCGCCGCGATCCTCGGGCTCTGGGCGCTCGTGCAGGGCATCATCGCCGCCGTGACCAAGCGTGGTCGCGGCTGGGGCATCTTCGCGATCATCCTGGCCGTCGTGGCCACGATCGCGACGCTGGTCACCTACGTCGGCGTGGCCGCTGCCGCCGCGGTGGCCGCCAACTCCTGATCGACCACTCGGAACGGCCCGTCGTGCTCCGGCACGGCGGGCCGTTCGTCGTCCCGGGCGGCACGCGCGGACGGCCGCACCCGCGCAACCTGAGCGCGTCGCACCGACCGCTCCCGGGAGACCGCGGCTACCCTCGAACCGATGTCCCTCCCGCCCGACGACCGCCAGCAGCCCGACCTGTCCGACCGTTCCCGCGAACCGCGCCACGCGGCTCCCGTGACGGCCGGAGTCAGCCCGGGCAGCACCTTCGCGCCCATCAGCCTGCGACCCGCGGTCGACGTCGACGCCGTGCACCAGCGGCTCCGTGACCTCGGCCAGAGCCGCAGCACCGACGCCCTCGCCGAACGGGCCGAGCTCCTCCGCCTGCTCGGTCGTCTGGACGAGTCGCTCGTCATCGCGGAAGAGGTGTTCCGCCTCGCGATGTTCACCGGGGAGCGCCAGGACAAGGTCGCCGCTCGGATCCGTCGTGCGCACGTCCTGCACGACCTCGGGCGGCACGACCGCGCCGCCACCGAGGCCGCCATGGCCCGCGACACCGCCGCCACCGAGGAGTGGCCCGAACTCGAGGGCGCCGCAGCCGAGATCGAGGGCTGGTCGCTGTTCGAGAACGACCGCTTCGACGAGGCCCGCGCCGCACTCTCCCGGGCGTACCAGGCCTTCCGACAGGCCGGCGCGCCGTCCGAGCGCACCGACGCGTTGCGCACCGCGGTCGAAGCCGCCATGCGGGCCTCGATCACCAACCCGGCGGAACCGTCCGACAAGCCACGGACCGCCCGCGAGGTCGCCGCCCGCCGTGCCGAGGACGAGGAACCCACCACCCGCGTCGCCGAGCCGGTGAAGCAGGTCCCGCCGATCCGCCGCCGCGTGCTCGGTGCGCCCGACGCCGCACGGACCGAGGCCGACGACATCTGGGGCCGGATCGCGGCCCGGGCAGCGAAGAAGGGCCAGGCCGACCCGCGCGCCGAGCAGTGACCGCGCTCGAGACCGTCCGGCTCCGTGCCGAAGCGCTCATCGCCGAACACCTCGGTGCCGGCACGTGGGCGTTCGGCTTCGACCACGCCAAGACCCGCGCCGGGCAGTGCGACTTCGCGCGGAAGCGGATCACGGTGAGCCGTCACCTGGCCGCCCGGTTCTCCGACGACGACGTCGAGCAGGTCCTGCTGCACGAGGTCGCGCACGCACTCGCCGGCGCCCGGGCGGCACACGGACCGAAGTGGAAGCGCACGGCCGCGGCGATCGGGTACACCGGCTCCCGGCTGCACGACGGGCCGATCGCAAGCGAACTCGCCCCCTGGATCGGCACCTGCCCCGCGGGGCACGAGCACTTCCGGTACCGCACGCCCACCCGTCCCCTGGCCTGTGCCCGTTGTTCCCGGCGGTTCGATGCCCGGAACGTCATCACCTGGCGGCGCCGGACCGCGGACGACGACGCGGCCACGATGGCGTCGACTACCGCATGAGGGTCCCGACGCACGGAGGCGCGCCGGTAACCCGTTAGCCTGGGCGGATGCACACGGGGCAGCACATCCGCACGGACGCCGGTTCCTCCTGGTTCTTCGACGCCGGACGGATCGCGCTCGACTTCGCGCACACGGGTGGCTTCGCCGACGACCCCACCGGACGCCGACCGCGGTCGCAGCTCGGGGAGCTGCTCGCGAGCCCGGCCGACCTGGACGAGTGGCTCAGCGAGCACACCGAGCCGATCGACGTCGGTGCCAGCGCCCGCGAGCTGCAGGACGCCCGGGCCCTGCGTGCCGCGATCGCCCGGCTCGCCGTGGCCGCCGCCCCCGCGCCGGCGAGCACCGCCGCGGAACGCACCGCCGTGGCGGCGGGCCTGCGTGCCGGGGCCGGCCGCACGCGCCCCGCGCCCGACGACATCGACACCGTCAACCTGTTCGCCGCCCTGCCGGACGTGCCCCCGAGCCTCCCGGGTGGCCGACGCCGTGCCGGAGCGAACCGGGTCCGCCTGGCGCAGGCCCTGTCGAGCGTCGCGCGCGACGCCGTCGCGCTCTTCACCGAGGTCGGCTTCGACGACGTCGAGGCCGACGGCCGGCCGACGCGGCTGAGCCGCTGCTCGGCCGAGGACTGCGGCCTGGTGTTCTACGACTCGTCACGCGGTGGGACCCGTCGCTGGTGCTCGATGCAGCGGTGCGGCAACCGGGCGAAGGTCCGGGCGCACCGCGCCCGCCGCGCCGCAGAGTGACGACGAGCTGAGCACGAGCGGTCACGACACCCCGCGCACCTCCGCCGAGCGGTCACCAACCGTCGGCTGGCGGTATCCCAGCCGACCGATCGCGACCACCCGACACACGCATCCGCGAGCGGCGACCGGCGAGCACCACGACCCGTCGAAGAAAAAGATTCGGGATGCCGAATTCTCTGGCAGGATCGGTGCATGACCGACACTGCCAGCCCCCGGCTCGACGAGCACCCATCCGGTGCCCCGCGTCGCCGCGCAGCCGGGCTCACCCTGCTCGGACCGGCCTTCGTCGCGGCCATCGCGTACGTCGACCCGGGCAACGTCGCCGCCAACCTGACGGCCGGCGCCGAGTACGGGTATCTGCTGCTCTGGGTGCTCGTGGCCGCGAACGCCAGCGCCGTGGTGGTGCAGTACCTGTCCGCCAAGCTCGGGGTGGTGACGGGCAAGTCGTTGCCAGAGCACCTCGGCCTGCGGATGCGGCGCACCCCGCGCCTGCTGTTCTGGGGTCAGGCCGAGATCGTCGCCGCCGCGACCGACATCGCCGAGGTCATCGGCGGCGCGCTGGCGCTCTACCTGCTCTTCGGCCTGCCGCTCGTGGTCGGCGGGATCATCACCGGGCTCGTCTCGATGCTCCTGCTGACCCTGCACAGCCGCCGGGGCACGCGACTGTTCGAGACCGTGGTGACGGCGATGCTCGCGATCCTGACGGTGGGCTTCTGTGCCGGGCTGCTGTTCGCCCGGGTGTCCCCGGCCGACCTGGTCGCCGGGCTCGTGCCGCGGTTCGAGGGCTCCGGGTCGGTGCTGCTGGCGGCCTCGATGCTCGGCGCGACCGTGATGCCGCACGCGGTGTACCTGCACTCCGCGCTCGCCCGGGACCGCCACGGGGACGTCCCCGCCGGGCCGGAGCGTCGCCGGGTGCTCGTCGCGACCCGGTGGGACGTCGGCCTCGCGCTGATCGTCGCGGGCGGGGTGAACATCGCGATGCTCGTCCTCGCCGCGGCCACCCTGCCGGGCGTCGAGGGCACCGACTCCATCCCCGGGGCGCAGCGCGCCATCGCCGAGAACGTCGGCCCGGTCGTCGGGGTGCTCTTCGCCGTGGGCCTGCTCGCGTCCGGCCTGGCCTCGACCTCGGTGGGCTGCATGGCCGGCGCGGAGATCATGCAGGGCCTGCTGCACGTGCGGATCCCGCTCGTGGCCCGGCGCGCGATCACCCTGGTGCCGGCCATCGTGCTGCTCGCGGTGAACATCGACGCGACGATGCTGCTCGTGGTCAGCCAGGTGGTGCTGAGCTTCGGGATCGCCTTCGCGATCGTGCCCCTGGTGGTCTACACCTCGCGACGGAGCGTGATGGGGACCGACGTGAACGCCGCGACCACCCGCGTGGTGGCGTGGGTGATCGCGGCGGTCATCGTGGCGCTCAACGTCGCGCTGGTCGTGCTCACCCTGACCGGCTGAGTCGCAGCCGGTCAGGGTGACGGGCGGTCGTCACTCGACGACCTGGACGTCCTTCCAGAACGCGACGTAGCCCGAGTAGTCCTTGCCGACGCGGTCGAACGACGACGGGATCGGCGTCGGGTACGACCACGCGCGGTCCTGCAGCGCCTGTCCGTCGACGTTCACCGTGAAGTACTGGGTGTCGCCCTTCCACGGGCAGTGGTACTGGGTGGGGCTCTCGGTGAAGAGCTCGGTCTTCACGCTCGACGGCGGGAAGTACCAGTTGCCCTCGATCTTGATGAGGTCCTCTTCGGGGGCCTCCGCGATCACCGTGTCGCCGACGACTGCCTTCATGGCGTTGCTCCTTCGCTCGCTGGTTCCGTGACGGGGCGAACGCTACGCGCGCTCCCCCGATTCCCGCAGGACGGGCAGGTCCGGCCCCGCGGCGAGCGCCGCGTGCACGTCGTCGCGGCTCAGGACGGCGGCTCCCTCGGACGCGCTGACCAGGTGCCGCACGGCACGGCGCAGCCCCGTGTACGCCGCGCAGGCCGCAGCGGCCTCGGGTGAGGTGTGGTCGATGCCGACCTCGGTGAGCGCGTCGACGACGGCTCCGGCGGCGAGCAGGTCCTCGACGGCGAAGTCGGGTGCGTCGGCGACGTCGACGGACTCCCCCGCCGCCTCGGCCGCGTCGTCGAGGGCTGCGGTGTGGTGCAGCCCGGCGGCCACGATCGCGACGACGCACCGGTCACCGCGTGCGGCCTGGAGGCCCGTCACGCGTTCCGCGACCGCCACCGCGTTGCCGAGGTGGCCGAGCACGACCTCCGGCCCCTGCGGCAGCTGGGCGGTCACGTTCCGCAGCGCGCGCCGCTGTGCTGCGGCGTCGGGGGTCGGCGGCAGGGCGTCGACCCAGACGAGCAGGTGGGTGCCGTGGGCGATCCGTGCCGCACCTCCGGGACCCCACGCGAACCGGACCTGGTACTTCTCCTGGGTGCGTTCTGCCACGTCCGTCACGATAGCCGCCCGGGCGATGCTGTCCTTCTCCACAGGGTCGCCGTCCGACCGGGTTCCACCAGGGTCGCCAACCCTAGGATGCATGGTCATGGAGATCGCCCCCGTACCCACCCTGACCGGCGACCGTGTGACGCTCGAGCCCCTCGGGCAGGAGCACGCGGAAGACCTGCGGGCGGCGGTCGCGGACGGCGATCTGTGGCGCACCTGGTACACCTCAGTGCCCGCCCCGGCACAGGTCGAGGCCGAGATCGACCGGCGGCTCGCCGAGCACGAGGCCGGACGCATGGTGCCCTTCGCCGTGCGGGACCGCCCGACCGGCCGGGTGGTGGGGGCGACGACCTTCATGAACATCGACCCGGGCAACCGCCACGTCGAGATCGGCAGCACGTTCCTGGCCCGGTCCGCGCAGCGCTCGGGGATCAACACCGAGTCGAAGCTGCTCATGCTGTCGCACGCGTTCGAGGCCTGGCAGTGCATCGCGGTCGAGTTCCGCACCCACTGGCACAACCTGCAGTCCCGGGCGGCCATCGCGGGCCTCGGCGCCAAGCAGGACGGCGTGCTCCGGAACCATGCGATCGGCCGTGACGGCACGCTGCGCGACACCGTGGTGTTCTCGGTGATCGCGTCGGAGTGGCCGGCCGTGCGGCTCTCGCTGGCCGAGCGGCTCCGGCGGCACGACCGCGCCGAGGGGTCCCGCCGCCGGTCGGCCCGGCACGCCTGAGGCGTCTCGCCTGCGTCGTCGTCCAGCGTGCCACGGCGCGCCGTCCAGCCCGCGGGCGTAGCGTCACCGCCATGCACGTCGGCCTCCGGATCGTCCTCGACGCGCCGGTCGAGGCCGTGCGCGATGCTCTGCTGTCACCGTCCGTGATGGTGGCGGTGACGAAACCGTTCCTGGCGTACCGCTCGCGTGATCCCCAGGGGTTCCCGGAGCGCTGGGAGCCGGGGCACCCGCACCCGATCACCGCGGACGCCTTCGGACTGGTGCCGAGCGGCGACACGCACGTCGACCTCGACCTGTACGAGGTCCGGGGAGTCCCCGTGCAGCGCGACAACGGCGGCGGCACGTCCGGGTTGTTCGGGCGGATGACGATGTCGCACCGGATGGCCGTCGTCCCCGCACCGGGTGGCCGGACCCTGCTGCTCGACCGCCTGACCTACCGGATGCGACCGGCCGTCCTCGGGCTCGCCCTGTGGCCCGGCATGTGGGTCATCTGGCAGTGGCGGGCGTTCCGGATGCGCGCCCTCGCGCCCACCTGGCGGACCGACGGCGAGTGACGTGACGCGGGTCGGGCCTCCCGTCCACCGCGGAGCGGGCGTAGCCTCGACCACGTGAGCCAGACGCGCCCCCAGGAGCCGACGACCGACGACCGCGTGCGCAGCACGCTGGCGACGACGGATTGGCGGCGGATGACGTTCGACCTGTACCGCCGCGTCCGCGCCACCCCGGACCCCCAGACGGCGCACGCACTCTGGCGCGAGACCCGTGACGCGATGTTCGCGGAGCACCCCGCCTCGCCGCTGCTCGACGAGGACGCCCGCGACTTCGAGTCCCTGCCGGTGCCGGACTACGACCCGGCGTGGCGGTTCCAGGTGCGGATCGAGGCCACGGAGCCCGCCGAGTTCGACTTCGAGACCGGCACCGACGGCGTCGTCCACTTCGACCGGCTCGGACTCGTGCGGGTCCCCGGTGTCGGCACCCTCGACGTCTGGAAGCACGGCGGCTACGCGGGCGGGGTGTTCGTCCCGGTCAAGGACGCCAGCGCCGGCAAGGCCCGCGGCACCTACGGTGGCGGGCGCTACCTGCTCGACACCATCAAGGGCTCGGACCTGGGCGGCGACGACCTCGGGTCGCTCGTGCTCGACTTCAACTTCGCCTACAACCCGTCGTGCGCGTACGACCCGGCGTGGGCGTGCCCGCTCGCGCCCCCGGGCAACACCGTGCCGGTCCCGATCCCCGTCGGCGAGCAGTACGACTTCTAGGGTGGAACGCATGACAGGACTCGTCGCCCTCGACGTCGGTGGCCGCGTGCCGCCGTTCGAGCAGGTCCGATCGCAGATCGCCGCGCAGATCACCGCCGGGTACCTGGTGGACGGCGAACGGCTGCCGAGCGTCCGTGGGCTGGCGGACGAGCTCGGGCTCGCCGCGGGCACCGTCGCGAAGGCCTACCAGCTACTCGAGGAGGCCGGGCTCGTGCACACCGCACGGGGCGCCGGTACCCGGGTGGTGCGACCGGCGGAGGTACCGGACGCCGTGGCCGAGGCCGCTCGCGCCCTGGCCGCCGCAGCACGCTCGGCGGGGCTGTCGGCCGACCAGGCCGCCACCGCGTTGCGGGAGGCCTGGACGGCGTAGCGGGCGCGGGGCTGGCGGGGCTGGCGGGGCTGGCGGGGCTGGCGCTTCCGGGCGTACCCGGTCGTTCCGGGCGTACCCGGTCGTTCCGGGCGTACCCGGTCGGAAGTTCTGACCCGGTACGCCCGATTCGACCAGGCATCGCAAACGTTCTGGGAAGGAACGTCCCGAACGCTCAGCAGTGCTCGTACACGTACGCGTCGTCCTTCGGGGTCACCAGGTCGCGGTCGCGCAGGATCGTCATGGCCGGACGGCTCTTCAGCCCGCACACCGAACCCCACGAGCGCTCGAGGGTGTCCGAGTACTCCACGTCGATGACCCGCCCGCCGTAGGCCTTCGTGTACGCGGCGCACTCCCGGTACTGCACGCACTCCTCGGCGACGACGAAGTCGAACCCGGTCTGCTTCCGGCCGGACGCCCCGAGCTGCGGCGTGTTCTTCTGCCCGACGGCCAGGCCGTGCCGGTGCCCCTTGGCGACGAGCGACTTCGCGAGCGCCAGGTTGCCGGCACGGGTGAGCCGCTTGCCGCTCCGGGTCCACGAGTCGAGGTTGTCGAACTCCACCGCGTCGAACCCGCGTTCACCGCAGCGGGCGACGGTCTTCGCGAGCACCTTCGTGATCAGGGCACGCTTGGCCGCGGTCCGGGTGTCGAGGAGCATCTCGTCCGGCCACCCCGGGTCCGAGACCGGCTTGCCTGCGCGGTCGCGGAGGATCGCCGACGGGTACGACTTCTTCCACGTGCGGGCGGCCTCGGGCTGCGTCTGGAACCCGTTGACGTAGCAGATGTTGTACTTGCCCTTCGCCGGGCGGTCGGTGCTGTCGCGCTCGACGATCGTCACGCCGGAGGGCGGGGTGTACCCGCCGCCGAGCTGGTAGTCCACCCGACCCGAGGTCGGCAGGTTGCGGTAGCTCGCGGCCGCGCTGGTCGTGGCGGCCTCGGCGCAGCCGGCCGTGCCGAGGACGGCCACCACGGCCATCGCGGTGGTCAACAGGACGGATCGCATGCGCACCCCGGAATCCTCGCACGCGCACGGCGAACGACCCCGCCCTCGCTGTTCCGGGGATGTGCACGCTATGCTGGTCGTACTCGAGGCGCCGATCGCCTCGTGCGTCGTACGGACGCCCCGAACTCCCGACCACCTGTCTCCGGACTCTGGTCGATGATCGAGCACCTCACGAAGGTGCCCAGGCTTCTCTGCTGCGGCGACTGCGCCAGCCACATCCGTTGGCGCGCATCCCGCCCGCGCGCTGCCTCAGAGCGCGCCCACAGCCGGACTGCTCCGGCTCGAAAGGTCACCATGACCACCGAAGACATCCGTTTCTCCGACCTCGGCGTCCCCGCGCCGATGGTCTCCGTCCTCGCCGACCAGGGCAAGGACATGGCGTTCCCCATCCAGGCGGACACCCTCCCGGACTCCCTGCAGGGCAAGGACGTCCTCGGCCGCGGCCGCACCGGCTCCGGCAAGACCATCGCCTTCGCGATCCCGCTCGTCGCCCGCCTCGCCGCCAGCGGCCGCAAGCGCCGCGCCGGCCGCCCCCGCGCCCTGGTGCTCGCACCGACGCGTGAGCTCGCGACGCAGATCGACGTCGCCCTCGCCCCGCTGGCCAAGGCCATGGGCCTCAACACCACGACCATCTTCGGTGGCGTCGGTCAGGGTCGTCAGGTCGACGCCCTGCGCGGCGGCGTCGACGTCGTGGTCGCCTGCCCGGGTCGCCTCGCCGACCTCATGCAGCAGGGTCACGTGAACCTGGGCGACATCGAGGTCACCGTCCTCGACGAGGCCGACCACATGGCCGACATGGGCTTCCTGCCCGGCGTGACCAAGATCATGCAGGCGACGCCGGAGAACGGGCAGCGACTGCTGTTCTCCGCCACGCTCGACAACGGCGTGGACAAGCTCGTCAAGAAGTTCCTGCACAACCCGGTGATGCACTCCGTCGACGAGGCCAACAGCCCCGTCGAGGCGATGACCCACCACCTGTTCGAGGTCGCCGACGCCGACGCGAAGAAGCACCTCGTGAGCGCCCTCGCCTCGGGCAACGGTCGCCGCATCCTCTTCATGCGCACGAAGCACCACGCCAAGCGCCTCGCCAAGCAGCTCAGCAGCCAGGGGATCCCGGCCGTCGACCTGCAGGGCAACCTGTCGCAGGGCGCCCGTGAGCGCAACCTCGCGAAGTTCTCCTCCGGTGAGGCCCTCGTGCTCGTCGCCACCGACGTCGCCGCCCGCGGTGTGCACGTCGACAACGTCGAGCTCGTCGTGCACGTCGACCCGCCCACCGAGCACAAGGCGTACCTGCACCGCTCGGGCCGCACGGCGCGTGCCGGTTCGTCCGGTGACGTCGTCACGGTGACCATGCCCGCCGAGCGTCGCGACGTCGCGCAGATGATGCGTGCAGCCGCGATCAAGGTCACCCCGCAGCACGTCTCGGCGACCTCGCCGGCCGTCACCGCGCTCGTCGGCGAGGTCGCTCCGATCCGCCACGTGGCCGAGGAGCAGCCCACCCAGCAGCGTCAGCCCAAGCAGCGCTCGGCCGAGTCCGCCGGTGACGGCGGCGGTCGTCGCCGTGGTCGCGGCGGTCGGTCAGGAGGCGCGGCGCAGCCCGCGCGTTCCGGCTCGGCTGGCGAGTCCGCCGCTTCGGCCGGGGGCCGTCAGGGCCGTCCGGCCCGTGGCGCACGGACCGAGGGCGCCGGGCGCTCCGGTGCCGCGGCCGCCGGTTCGACCGGTGGTCGCCGCAGCGGCGGCAACCGTCGCTCAGGCAGCAGCGACGTCGTGCGCGGCGGCTCGTCGGCCGTCTGGTCGTCCGAGGGCGGCTACGCCGCGGGTCGGTCCGGCAACGAGTCGGGCGGCAACCGTCGTGGTGGCTCGCGCCGCGCCTCCCGTCCGGCCGGCGCTGCCGACCGCCACTGACCTGCGCGCTCTGACCCGCTCGGCCTGAGCGCGTCGATGCCCGCACGACACCGGTGTTCACGTTTCGAACCCCCGCATCCCGGGGTGTGATCCGTGAACACCGGTGTTTTGCGTGAGTGTGCTGGCGAACCTTGGCGGGGGCTGGGGGTGGGGTACTCCACCGGGCGTACGGTCTGCTTCACCGGATGCCGCGCAAGCGGCTGACGGGGAACACGTCCGCTTCTGGAAGGAGTGCCTATGGCTGGCATCGATGACATCAAGAACGCCGCTGAGAAGGCGGCAGGCAAGGTCAAGGAAGCCGCCGGCAACGCGACCGGTAACGACCGCTTGAAGGCCGAAGGCCAGACCGACCAGGGCAAGGCCTCGGCGAAGCAGGGCGTCACCGACGTCAAGGACGCCGCGCACGGCGTCGCCGACAGCTTCAAGGACGACAAGCACTGAAGCCGGTTCGCAACCGCGCTGCGAAGCCCCCGGATCCCATCGGATCCGGGGGCTTCGTCGTGCGCCGGGCGCGGACGCCCCGGTCGGACTAGTGGAGGGCGCCGACCGATGCCAGACCAGCCCGCAGCAGTGCGCCACGGCCGCCTTCCATCTCGTCGGCGACGGCGTCGGACGCGGCTTCCATCGGGGTCATCCACGTGAGCTCGAGGGCGTCCTGCCGGGGCTCGCACGTCCCCGTGACGGGGACGACGTACGCCAGCGAGATCGCGTGCTGCCGCTCGTCGGTGTACACCGAGGCGCCGGGCAGCGGGAAGTACTCGGCCACGGTGAACGGCGTCGGGCTCGAGGGCAGCTGCGGGAACGCCATCGGCCCGAGGTCCTTCTCGAGGTGACGGAACAGCGCGGTGCGGATCGACTCGCCGAACATCACACGGCCGGACACCAGGGTGCGGGCGATCGAACCGCTCGGGGAGACCCGCAGCAGCACGCCGACCTCGGTCACGACGCCGAGGCCGTCGGTGCGGACAGGGACCGCCTCGACGTAGCAGATCGGCAGACGACGGCGGACGTTCGCGAGCTCCTCGTCGGACAGCCAGCCGGAGTCGGGATCGGGGGTGCGCAGCGAGGACATGCACCGTGTCTACCAGGGACGGCGGCGAGTTCGGCGGAAGGCGCGGGAGTTGGGGATGGTTAGCGTTGTCCACATGATCGATGCGGACCTGGTGCAGTGGACCCGGAGTACCTCCGACCGGCGGGGCACACCCCTGCTCGTGGCGATGCACGGGGTCGGGTCGAACGAGCACGACCTGCTCGGCCTCGCCCCCGCGCTGCCGCCCGCGTGGACGGTCGCGTCGCTCCGGGCACCGATGCCGTGGGGGCCCGGCTTCAGCTGGTACCCGCTCGGCACGCCCGGCTCCCCAGCGCCCGAGGCGGTGGACGCCGCGACCGCCGAGGTGCTCGACTGGATCGACTCCGTCGCCGCCGATCACCCGCGGATCGGGCTGCTCGGGTTCTCGCAGGGCGGCTCGATGGCGCTCCAGCTCCTGCGCGCCCGGCCCGCGGCGTTCGCGTTCGCGGTGTCGCTGTCGGGCTTCGTCGTGCCGGGCGTCACGGACTCCCGCGACGAGGCCGTGTCGGCCGTGCGACCTCGGGTGTTCCTCGGGCACGGTGACCTCGACCCGGTGATCCCGCCCGAGGCCACCGCCCGGACGCAGGTGTGGGCCGCAGCGCACACCGACGTGACCGACCGCACCTACGCGGGCCTGCCGCACGCCGTGTCGACGGCGGAGCTGGCGGACGTGGCCGCCTTCGTCGGCGCGGGGTAGCGCTGCGGAGCGCGCTTCGTGAGCACGAACGGTCGGGTCCGACGTGCGGACCCGACCACAGCTGCTCACGATGTGCGGACGGACAGGAGGCCCGGTGCCAGCTGGCACCGGGCCTCCTGTCCGTCATGGGTGACGTCCGTCAGTCGGCGAGGATCTGGAGCAGGTCCTTGCGGAGCTGGTCCACCTTGGCCGTGGCGGCCTTGGCCTGTTCCTCGGTCGCGGTGCTGCGGTACATCTGCAGGACGCCCATGGTCTTCCGGAGCGCCTCGAAGAACTCGCGCTGGGCGTCCGGGATGCCCGGTGCCCCGTCGAGTGCAGCAGCGATCTCGTCGGCCTTGGCCTCGGTCTCGGCCTTGCCGGCGTCGGTGAGCTCGAAGAGCGTCTTGCGGCCGTCGCCCGACGAGACCACGAGGTCTTCGTCGACGAGCTGCTGGAGCGTCGGGTAGACCGAGCCGGGGCTCGGCTTCCAGGCGCCGCCGGTGCGCTCGGCGATGGTCTTGATCACGGCGTACCCGTTCTGCGGGCCCTCGGCCAGCAGACCGAGGATCGCGAGGCGGACGTCACCGCGGCGACGGCGTTCGCGGCCGAAGCCGGGCCCGCCGAAACCGGGGCCGAAGCCCATGCCCGGGCCGAAGCCAGGGCCGAACCCGCGGCCACCGAAGCCGCGGCCGCCGTGGTCGTGGCCACCGCGGTCACGGCCGGGGAAGCCGGCGCCGTGGTGCTGCCGCGCGCCGCCGAAGCGGGGGCCGCGCGGGCCGAACCCGCGCTGGTCGCGGGGGGACGTGTTGCTGTTGTCGTCATACGAGGGGCGCATGAGGAGTCCTTTCGTCGTGCTGAGTCGGCTCGCGATCGGTCTGACCTGATCGTCTTCGTCGTATCGCGATGTGTTTACGATAGATCGGTAACTATCGCTCTGTCAAGGGGAACGTGCGCTCGGCCTGCTGTCGGTGGTGGCGGGCAGGATGGGACGGACCATGACGGACGTCTTCGAGCGCTTCTCCCCCGCGACCACCGAGTGGTTCCGCGGCGCCTTCGACGCACCGACGCCCGCGCAGGCCGGGGCGTGGGATGCGATCTCGACCGGGCAGCACGCACTCGTGATCGCCCCGACCGGCTCCGGCAAGACCCTGGCGTCGTTCCTGTGGTCGATCGACCGGCTCATCAGCGCGACGGACCGCCCACCGGCGAAGCAGCGCACGCGGGTGCTCTACGTCTCGCCGCTCAAGGCCCTCGGCGTCGACGTCGAGCGCAACCTCCGGAGCCCGCTCGTCGGCATCACCCAGACCGCTCGGCGCCTCGGCACCGAGCCGCCGGACGTCACGGTCGGGGTGCGCAGCGGTGACACCCCGTCGTCCGACCGCCAGAAGCTCCTGCGCCAGCCGCCGGACATCCTCATCACCACGCCCGAGTCGCTCTACCTGATGCTCACCTCGCAGGCGCGCGAGACCCTGGTGAACGTCGACACCGTCATCGTGGACGAGGTCCACGCGGTCGCCTCGACCAAGCGCGGCGCACACCTGGCCGTGTCCCTCGAGCGCCTCGACGACCTGCTCGACAAGCCCGTGCAGCGCATCGGGTTGTCCGCGACCGTCCGCCCGCCGGAAGAGGTCGCGCGGTTCCTCGGCGGCCGCGCCCCGGTGACGATCATCGCGCCGCCCGCGCAGAAGACCTTCGACCTGCGGGTCGTCGTGCCCGTCGACGACATGACCGAGCTCGGGGCGCCGCCGGTCGGTGCGGACGCGTCCGAGTCGCCGACGAACGGGTCGATCTGGCCGCACGTCGAAGAACGTGTCGTCGACCTGATCGAGGAACACCGCTCGACCATCGTGTTCGCGAACTCGCGACGGCTGGCCGAACGGCTCACGGCGCGGCTCAACGAGATCCACGAGGAACGCGTGCTCGCCGCCGCCGGTGACGGCGTGCTGGTGCCGGCGGGGGCGTCCCCGGACGACGACGGCCTCCCGGTGGCGCGGG
Organism: Curtobacterium sp. MCLR17_043; assembly: GCF_003224215.1. Classification (NCBI taxonomy): domain Bacteria; kingdom Bacillati; phylum Actinomycetota; class Actinomycetes; order Micrococcales; family Microbacteriaceae; genus Curtobacterium; species Curtobacterium sp. MCLR17_043. Next base: position 308,154 of record NZ_QKLH01000001.1, read on the forward strand.
ACCGCCCGCAGTCACCGGCCCGCACCTCGGCGCACGCCGTCGCACCCCAGGGGGCCAAGCGCCCGCCGGCGCAGCTGATCGGCGGGTCCGGGCAGACGGGTGGAGGGGGCTCGGACGCCTCGGTCCCGGTGCTCGCCCGCGCGCACCACGGCTCGGTGTCGAAGGACCAGCGCGCGATCATCGAGGACGACCTGAAGTCCGGTCGGCTGCGGTGCGTCGTCGCGACGAGTTCACTCGAGCTCGGCATCGACATGGGCGAGGTCGACCTGGTCGTCCAGGTCGAGGCGCCGCCCTCGGTCGCGAGCGGCCTGCAGCGCGTCGGTCGTGCCGGACACCAGGTGGGCGAGATCTCCCGAGGCGTGCTGTTCCCGAAGCACCGGGCCGACCTGGTCAACAGCGCGGTCACGGTCGAGCGGATGGTCACGGGCCAGATCGAGTCGATCTCGGTGCCGGCGAACCCGCTCGACGTCCTGGCGCAGCACACCGTGGCGGCCGGGGCGATCGACACCCTCGACGTCGAGCACTGGTTCGAGCTCGTGCGGCGGAGCGCCCCGTTCAGCGGCCTGCCCCGGTCGGCGTTCGAGGCGACCCTCGACCTGGTCACGGGCCGGTACCCGAGCGACGAGTTCGCCGAACTCCGGCCACGGCTGGTCTGGGACCGCGTGCACGGCACCCTGACCGGGCGCCCCGGTGCGCAGCGACTCGCGGTGACGAGCGGCGGGACGATCCCCGACCGCGGCATGTTCGGCGTCTTCATGGTCGGCGAGAAGGCGTCCCGCGTCGGCGAGCTCGACGAGGAGATGGTCTACGAGTCGCGCGTGGGCGACGTCTTCGCCCTCGGTGCGACGAGCTGGCGGATCGAGGAGATCACCCACGACCGCGTCGTCGTGAGCCCGGCGTTCGGGCAGCCCGGACGCGTGCCGTTCTGGAAGGGCGACGGCATCGGCCGGCCCGCCGAGCTCGGCCGTGCGACCGGTGCGTTCGTCCGCGAGGTCGAGGGCGCCTCGGACGACGACGCCCGCGCCCGCGTCGCCGCCGGTGGACTGGACGAGCGCGCGATCACCAACCTGCTGACCTTCCTGCGCGACCAGCGCGCGGCCACCGGTCACGTGCCGAACGACACCACGCTCGTCATCGAGCGGTTCCGCGACGAGCTCGGGGACTGGCGGCTCATCCTGCACTCGCCCTACGGCATGCAGGTGCACGCGCCGTGGGCCCTGGCCGTCGCCGCACGGCTGCGCGAGCGGCACGGCATCGACGGTGACGCGATGGCGGCCGACGACGGCATCGTCGTCCGCATCCCGGAGACCGACGCCGAGCCGCCGGGTGCCGACCTGTTCGTGTTCGAGCGCGACGACCTCGAGGCCCTGGTCACCGACGAGGTCGGCGGCTCGGCGCTGTTCGCCGCGCGGTTCCGTGAGTGTGCGGCGCGCGCCCTGCTGCTGCCCCGTCGGAACCCCGGGCAGCGGTCGCCGCTCTGGCAGCAGCGGCAGCGGGCCTCGCAACTGCTCGAGGTCGCGCAGAAGTACCCGACGTTCCCGATCGTGCTCGAGACCGTGCGCGAGGTGCTGCAGGACGTCTACGACGTGCCCGCACTGCTCGGGATCGCCGACGACATCGCCGGACGTCGGATCCGCCTGGTCGAGACGGAGACCGAACAGCCGTCGCCGTTCGCCCGGTCGATCCTGTTCGGGTACGTCGCGGCCTTCATGTACGAGGGCGACACCCCGCTCGCAGAACGCCGGGCAGCGGCCCTGTCGCTCGACTCGACCCTGCTCGGCGAGCTGCTCGGCCGCGCGGAGCTGCGCGAGCTGCTCGACCCGGCGGTCATCACCTCGGTGGAGCGCGACCTGCAGCGGCTGTCGCCGGACCGCCGTGCCCGTGACGCCGAAGGACTCGTGGACGTGCTGCGGCTCGTCGGCGCGCTCGACCTCGACGAAGCGGTCGACCGGAGCTGGCTCGCCGACACCGCCGACCGTCCAGCGGCCACCGCCGAACTGCGGAGCACGCTCCAGGTGCTGGAGCGGGACCGCCGGGTGCTCTCGTTCTCGCACGCCGGCGCGACGCGCTGGGCCGTGATCGAGGACGCCGCCCGCCTGCGCGACGCCCTCGGGGTCCCGCTGCCGATCGGTGTGCCCACGGCGTTCGTCGAACCCGTGGCCGACCCCCTCGGTGACCTGATCGGCCGCTACGCCCGGTCGCACGGGCCGTTCTCCGCGCAGGAGGCCGCGGGTCGCCTCGGGCTGGGCATCGCCGTCGTGCAGGACACCCTGCGCCGGCTCGTCGCCGACCGCCGGGTGGTGGAGGGCGAGTTCCGCCCAGACCGCCAGGGTGCCGAGTGGTGCGACGCCGAGGTCCTGCGACGGATCCGCACGAAGTCCCTGGCAGCCCTGCGGCACGAGGTCGAACCGGTCTCGCCGGACACCCTCGCCCGGTTCCTGCCCGCCTGGCAGCACGTGCAGACCCCCGGGACCCGCGGCGGGCTCCGTGGCGTCGACGGCGTCCTGCAGGTGATCGACCAGCTCGCCGGGGTCGCCCTGCCCGCCAGCGCCTGGGAGACCCTCGTGCTGCCGTCGCGCGTCACGGACTACTCGACGAGCATGCTCGACGAACTCACCGCCACCGGCGAGGTCCTGTGGTCCGGCGGGGGCACCCTGCCCGGCAACGACGGCTGGGTGCGCCTGCACCTGGCCGACACCGCGGCGACGACGCTCGCCGAGCCCTCCGGGGACGAGACGACGGAGCTGCAGCGGGACGTGCTCGGCGCCCTGGCCGGCGGCGGCGCGTACTTCTTCCGGCAGCTGGGGCAGGCCGTGGGCAGCAGCGACGACCAGGCGCTCACCACCGCACTGTGGGACCTGGTGTGGGCCGGGCAGATCACGAACGACACGTTCGCCCCGCTGCGCTCGATGCTCGGCGGCAAGGCGAAGAGCTCGAGTGCTCCGCGGGCTCGGGCCTACCGCGGCCGTCGGCGTCCGACGATGCCGACGCAGTCCGGGCCGCCGTCCGTCGGGGGTCGTTGGTCGCTCCTGCCGCTGGCCGAGTCCGACTCGACCGTGCGGGCCGCCGCGACCGCCGAACAGCTGCTCGAACGCTACGGCGTCGTCACCCGCGGTGCCGTGCAGGTCGAAGGTGTCCGCGGCGGATTCGCCGGGGTGTACCGGGTGCTCTCGCGGTTCGAGGAGTCCGGCCGGGCTCGTCGCGGGTACTTCGTCGAGGGGCTCGGCGCGGCGCAGTTCGCCACCGGCCCGACCGTCGACCGGCTGCGCACCTACGCCCGCGAACTCGGCGACGACGAGCGGGACGACCCGGACCGGAAGCGCGAGGCGCTCACACTCGCCGCGACCGACCCGGCGAACCCGTTCGGGGCCTCGCTGCCGTGGCCGACGGGCGACGCCGACCCCGGTCTCGTGGCCGACGACGGCGGAGCCGCCCCGCCTGAGACCGCGGTCGGCAGCGGCGCGAAGACCGCTCGGGGCCACCGGCCCGGGCGCAAGGCGGGTGCCCTCGTCACGACCGTCGACGGCAAGCTCACCGTGTACGTGGAGCGCGGTGGCAAGTCGGTGCTGACCTTCACCGACGACGCCGCCGACCTCGCTGCCGCGGCCGCCTCGATCGCCGGCATCGTCCGGACCGGGCTGCGGAAGCTCTCGGTCGAGCGGGTCGACGGGGACTTCGTGCTCGAGACGCCGCTCGGCGGCGCGCTCCGGGCCGCGGGGTTCACGGCGACCCCGCAGGGGCTGCGGCTCCGTGTGTGAGGCGAGCCGCGCCTCCCGGCAGTGCAGCGACCACGTGCCGGAGGTGACCCGTGCCATCGGGACTGCGCGCGCGCACCCGTCGGAGGTGACCCGTGCCTGAAGGCGACACCGTCTACCGGGCTGCCCGCCGCCTGCACACCGCACTGGCGGGCAAGGTGCTGACGAAGAGCGACTTCCGCGTCCCCGCGTTCGCGACGCTCGACCTGGTCGGCCGCACCGTCGACGAGGTCGTCCCCCGCGGCAAGCACCTGCTGCACCGCATCGGCGACCTGACCGTGCACTCGCACCTGAAGATGGAGGGCCGGTGGGACGTCTACGCGCCCGGTGACCGCTGGCGTCGACCTGCGCACCAGGCCCGGGTGATCCTGGACGCCGAGGGGGTCTCCACCGTCGGCTTCGCCCTCGGGGTGCTCGAGGTCGTGCCGCGCGACCAGGAGTCCGAGGTCGTCGGACACCTGGGGCCGGACCTGCTCGGCCCCGACTGGGACGCCGACCTGGCGTTCGCCAACCTGACCGAGGACCCCGAGCGCCCGGTCGGGCTGGCACTGCTCGACCAGCGGGTGCTCGCCGGGCTCGGCAACGTGTACCGGAACGAACTCTGCTTCCTGCGCGGCGTGCTGCCGACGCGTCCGGTCGGCCAGGTGCCGGACCCGGCGCGGACGATCACGCTCGCGAGCCGGCTGATCCTGGCGAACCGCGACCGCAGCGCCCGCGTCACGACCGGCGTCGACCGCCCCGGGCGACGGTTCTGGGTCTACGGCCGTGCCGGCAAGCCGTGTCTGCGGTGCGGGACCCCGATCCGGCACGGCGAACTCGGCGACTCGGAACTCACCCTGCGCGACACGTACTGGTGTCCGCGCTGTCAGTCTTGACGCTGTCGTGCGGGGTGCAGTCGCGACGACGCGGTCGCACGGACGGCGTCGGTGACCCGTTCGAGCAGGGGTGACGCCAGGTTCCAGCGCTGCCACCACAGCGCCACGTCGGCGTGCCGACCCGGGGCCAGCTCGACCAGGACACCGCTGTCGATCGCCTCGAGGCACTGCGCCTCGGGCAGCAGTCCCCACCCGAACCCGAGCGTGACCGCACGGGCGAAGTCGGCGGAGGTCGGGACGAAGTGGCGCGGGCCGCCCGGAGCGTGGCCGAGGACCTGTCGCAGGTACCCCTGCTGCAGGTCGTCGTCGCGGTCGTAGTCGACGAGCGGGACCTCGTCGAGCCGCCGGAGCATCCGCCGCTCGGTGCCGGTGTCGCCGAGGTAGCGGGCGACGAACGCCGGGGACGCCACCGCCCGGTATCGGTCGATCCCGAGCGGCACCGACGAGCAGCCCTGCACCGGATCCGCCTCGGCCGTCACGGCGCCCATCACCGTGCCGGCGCGGAGCAGTTCGGCGGTGCGGTCCTGGTCCTCGCGGTGCAGGTCGAAGACCACCTCGGTGTCGGCCCGCACGAGGGCGAGGGCGTCGAGGAACCACGTGCCGAGCGAGTCGGCGTTCACGGCCAGCGGGATCGACGGCACCACCGACGATCCACCGCCGAGCGCTCGGGAGGTCTCCTCGTCGAGCAGCCGGACCTGCCGTGCGTGCCGGAGCACGACTGCGCCGTCCGCGGTCGGGCGCACCGGGGTGGTGCGCTGGAGCAGGACCCGGCCGACCTGCTGCTCCATGGACTTGATCCGCTGCGAGACCGCCGACGGGGTGATCGCCAGCGCACGGGCCGCCGCGTCGAGCGTGCCGTGGTCGACGGCGGCGAGCAGCGTCTCGAGGTGCTCGCGCTGGAACCGGGTCATGCAGCTGAGCTTACGGGGCTGCAGGAACGTGAGCTGTACTACACCGGCACCCGGCCCTAGCGTCGGATCGTGACCTCGCTCCTGCCCCTGCTCTCCGGCCTCGGCACCGGCCTCGCACTGATCGTCGCGATCGGTGTGCAGAACACGTACCTGCTCCGGCTCGCGGTCAGCGCAGGACTCCGGGTGGTGGCCGCGGCGGTCGTGGTGTGCGCGGTCTCGGATGCGCTGCTCATCGTCGCCGGGGTGCTCGGGATCGGCGCCGTGGTCGAGCGGTTCCCCGTGGCGCTCCTGGTGATCCGGTTCATCGGTGCCGCGTTCCTGCTCACGTACGGGGTGCTCGCGGCGCGGCGTGCGCTGCGGCCCTCAGGGGACGCGATGCGGGTCGCCGACGAGGCGGCCGACGACGGTGTGGTGGGCGCCAGCACGGACGCGGGCGCGGGGGTGGACGCGACCACCGGAACGACGGTGGCGGCGGGGCGGACGCGCACCGCGCCTCCCGGCCAGGTGGTGACCATGCGGACGGCCGTGCTGACCATGCTCGTCTTCACGTGGGCGAACCCGCACGTCTACCTGGACACGCTGGTGTTCCTCGGGTCGGTGGCGAACCAGCAGGGTGCGGACGACCGGTGGCTCTGGACGATCGGTGCCGTCGCAGCGAGCTGCCTGTGGTTCGGTGCGCTCGGGTTCGGCGGCCGCCTGCTGCGACCGCTGTTCGAGAAGCCGCTGACCTGGCGGGTGTTCGACGGCCTGGTCGCCGTCGTGATGCTCGCGTTCGGCGTGCTGCTGCTCGTCGGCGCGTAGCGGCGGCGCGTGGCGCACCGCGAAACGGACACAGCACCACGCGACCGCGTGGTGCTGTGTCCGGAACCTGGTTCCGGCGAGGCGGAACCGCCCTACTGCATGCGCTGGCCGACGCGGCTGTGCCGACGGCTGTAGCCGAAGTAGATGACGAAGCCGATGGCCAGCCAGACGACGAACCGGAGCCAGGTCTCGACCTCGAGGTTCAGCATCAGCCAGAAGCACAGCACCGCCGAGATGATCGGCAGCACGGGCGACCACGGCACCCGGAAGGCCCGCGGGGCGTCGGGGCGCGAACGACGCAGCACGACGATGCCGATCGACACCAGGACGAACGCGGACAGCGTGCCGATGTTGATCATGCCCTCGAGCTTGTCGACCGCCGTGAACCCTGCCAGCAGCGCCACGACGACACCGGCGACGACCTGCACGCGCACCGGGGTCTGCGTCTTCGGGTTGGTCTTCGAGAACCAGCGGGGCAGCAGGCCGTCGCGGCTCATCGAGAAGACGATGCGGGACAGCCCGAGCAGCAGCACCATGACGACGGTGGTCAGCCCGATCAGGGAGCCGATTGCGATGATGCCGGCGGCCCACGGCAGCCCGACGATGTTGAACGCCGACGCCAGGGACGGTGTGTCCTCCTCGGCCAGGCGCTGGTACGAGACCATGCCGGTGATGACGATGCTGACGCCGACGTAGAGCAGGGTCACGATGCCGAGGCCGATGAAGATGCCGCGGGGCAGCGTCTTCTGCGGGTTCTCGGTCTCCTCGGCACTGGTGGCGACGACGTCGAACCCGATGAAGGCGAAGAACACCAGGGACGCCGCGGCGAGCAGGCCGAAGACGCCGTACTGGGCGGGCTCCGCACCGGTGAACCACGACACGAGGGACTGCGTCCAGACGCTGCCCTCGGCACCCTTGGCGGGCTCGGCCGGCGGGATGAACGGGGTGAAGTTCGCGGCCTTGACGAAGAACGCACCGGCGACGATGACGAACACGACGATCGCGACCTTGATGACCGTGATGACCGCCGACACCCGCGACGACAGGCGGGTGCCGAAGGCGAGGAGCACCGTGAAGATCCCGACGATGAGCACCGGCCCCCAGGTGAACGGGATCGGACCGAGCTGGATCGTGCTGGGCAGGTCGACGCCGAACACCTTGAACGCTTCGCTGAGGTAGATGCCCCAGTACTTCGCGATCACGGCGCTGGCCGTGAGGGTCTCGAGGATGAGGTCCCAGCCCACGATCCAGGCGAGCAGCTCACCCATCGTGGCGTAGGTGAACGTGTACGCGGAGCCGGCGACGGGGATCGTCGACGCGAACTCGGCGTAGCACATGATCGCCAGGCCGCAGGTGACGGCGGCGAGCAGGAAGGAGATGATGACGCCGGGCCCGGCGAAGTTCGCGGCGGCGTTCGCGCCGACCGAGAAGATGCCGGCGCCGACGGCGACCGCGATCCCCATCGCGGCGATGTCGAACGTCTTCAGGGAGCGTTTCAGGGACCTGCCCTGCTCCTCGGAGTCGGCCAGGGAGGCCTCGATCGACTTGATGCGGAGCTTCGTTGCCATGGGGTGGATCCCGTCATCGGCTGGCGGCGGACCTCGGAAGGGTACTGGTGTACCACTGTGTCACGCAAAGCGTCCGGCCGGACGGTGGGCCGGTCCGGTGACGGCCGGGAGGCGCGGTGGCGGTCCGGCGCGCAGCGCTCGGCCGGCCGACGGGTGCGTCCAGGGCTGCGGTTGCGTCAGCGGGGCGCGGTTGTGGCCGCGTCAGCGGGATGCGGGTGTGCTCGCGTCAGCGGCCGGCGCGCCAGTCCGCCAGGAACCGGGCTCCGGCCTCGTCGTGGATCACGCCGTCGGGCGCGGTGAGCACCGGGTACGGCGTGGCCGGCACCCCGTCGGCGGGACGGACGTCGACGTGCGCGACCTCGTGGCCGTGGGCGTGCAGCCAGTCCGCCATGGCGTAGTCGCTGCGGGAGTCCCCCACGGTGCGCCAGGTGACCGGGAGCTCGCCGTCCTGCCCGAGGAGCTCGAGCGAGCGTTCGGCACCCAGGTCCTTGCCGCTGCGGTCGGACTCGACGTCGGTCGAGATGATCGTCGGGTCGATGCGCCACTGCACGGCGCCGTCGGCATCGGGCCGGACGTCGTCGAGTCGGCGGACACCGAGCCCGCGACGCTCGAGTGCGGCCATGGCCTTCGCGTCGAACTCCGGCTGGCGGGCCAGGTAGGTGGCGTTCGGCACCTCGACGCGCTGCTCGATCGACACCATGGCGCGCTTCGTCTCGTCGAAGAACACCAGGTCGGCGTACTCGTCGCGGACCAGCTCGCGCATCTCGTCGGCGTAGTCCCGCGGCAGCGCGAGGTCCTCGGCGACCGTCAGCTCGCCCATGCCGCCGTCGTACTGCGGACCGATCGAGCACCACACGGCACCCTTCTCGCAGACGGCGTGGACGCGGCCACCCTCGGCGAGGCCCCCGGCGAGCAGCGGACCGACGACCTCGGAGCGGATGAAGGCGTCGCTGCGGCCGGTGTTGAAGACGATCGGGATGCCCTCGGCGGCGAGCGCGACGAGGTCCGCGACGATGCTCGGGATCGCGATGGTGCGGGAGACCGGGCTGGCGATGGGCCCGTCGACGTCGAGCAGGAGACCGAGGCGGGGTGCGTTCACCCGCCCATCCTCTCGCAGTCAGCTGCTGGGCGAGACGATCCGGCTCCGGACGCGGTCGATCAGGGCTCCGAGGGCCGCCGGGGCGGGGACGTGTCCCTGCCCGGGCACCTCGGCGTACTCGGAACCGGGCACCGCGTCGACGAGGGCGCGGGCGGCTCGTCGCATCCACTCGAGTCCGTCGCCACCGGCGCCGACGAGCACCGGTACGCCGACCGCGGCGGCGACCCGCTCCGGCACGGCGAGGCCGTTGAGCACCCGGACCTCGCGGCTCAGCACGTGGGCGTCGACCACCAGGGAGCGCCAGAGCGACCCCTTGAGCCGCAGGGCCGTGACCTGGCCCATCGGGACCCCGAGCACCTGGGTGAGGAACCCGCGGACGGCCTGGGCCCGGCGGCCGGCACCGACGTGTTCGTCGAGCAGGTCGGCGAACACGACGTCGTCGGCGTGCGGGTCGACCGAGGCGCGGTACGGCGGTTCCCACAGGACGGCACCGTCGACGGGCAGTCCGGTGGCGAGCCCGTGCAGGACGACGCCGGCGCCGACGCAGATGCCGACGGCGGTGGTCGGTGCGCCGATGCTCTCGACGACGGCGCGCAGGTCGTCGACCTCGCGCTCGATCGCCCACGTCGCGGAGTCACCGCTGGCACCACGGCCACGGCGGTCGTAGGTCACCACGCGGTGGGTCGAGCCGAGCTCGGCGACCACACGGTCGAGGTACGGGGTCCCCCGGTGGTCGAAGGCACCGCCCACGACGACGACCGCCGGCCCGTCCCCTGCCTCGGAGACGGCGATGGTGGTGCCGTCGGAGGAGACGACCGTTCGGTCGACTGGAGGGAGCATGGGGTCCTTTGCGAGCTGTCGACGGCGATGCGTCGGGCCTCGGAGGGGACCGTGCGGATTACCGGTCCTCCGAGTGTCGCAGGCGTGGGAGTCCGTGTCTCCCCCCGCTTCCAGGGGCAGAACCCGGTCGCTCGACACCGTGGGGGTCGCCGTGCCATGCTGTTTGAGTACACCTGTACTCAAACGAACACCGCCACCGCCACGGGGAACCATGACACTCATCGCCATCGTCGCCTGCGAGATCGCCTTCTGGGTCGCGATCCTCGGCGGCCTGACCACCCGGTACCTGCTGCGACGGCCGCGCACGGGTGCGGCGATGCTCGTCGCGGCACCCGTGATCGACCTCGTGCTGCTCGCGGTCGTCGCGGTCGACCTGCTCGGTGGCGGAACCGCGTCGTGGCACCACGGACTCGCGGCGATATACATCGGCTTCTCGGTCGCGTACGGGCACCGGATGATCGCGTGGGCGGACGTCCGGTTCACGCACCGGTTCGCCGGGGGTCCCGCACCGGAACGCCTGAGTGGACGGCGGTACACGGCCCGGTGCTGGGGCGACGTGCTGCGGACCGGGCTCGCCGTGCTGATCGCCGGCGGGATCATCGGTGCGCTCGTCCTCGTCGTCGGCGACCCGGAGCGCACGGACGAGCTGCAGGGCACGGTCGCACTGCTCGGGGTGGTCCTGGGCATCGAACTGCTGTGGGCGATCAGTTACACGATCTGGCCGCGCCGAGTCACCACCGCAGCCGCGGACCCGGCCGGAGCATCGAGCCAGCCGTAGGCTGACCCGGTGCCCCGCCGTGTCGACCTCGAGGAACGGGGATCCCTGGTGGCCGCGGCCTGCCTGCGGATCCTGGAGCGGGACGGCCTGAGCGCACTGTCGGTGCGGAACGTCGCGGACGAGGCCGGCATCGCTCCGGCATCACTCCGCCGCGTGTTCCCCACGCAGGACGCCCTGCGCGAGCACTGCCTGACGATCATCGAGGAACGGGTCACCGCTCGGCTCGCCGCTCTGCGTTCGACGGGTCGTGCGCTCGCACTGGACGTCCTCGCCCAGGTGCTGCCGCTCGATGCCGAGCGCACGACCGAGATCCTGGCGCAGGTGCAGCTCGGCGTGCTCGCGCGCACCGACGACCACCTGGCTGCGAGTGCCCGACGCCTGAACGACGGGGTCCGCCGGGTGTGCACCCGGGCGCTGGAGATCCTGCGCGAGGACGGCGGCTTCGGCGACGGTCGCGACCTGACCGACGAAGCCGACCGGCTGCACGCGCTGATCGACGGGCTGGCGGTCGAGCACACGTGGGATCCCGCGGCGCGGGCGCCCGAGCGGGTCCTGGCGCTCGTCGAGCTGCACGTGGACAGCCTGCGCGGCGCGATCGCCTGACGCCTCAGCGACCCCGGTAGACCTCGCGCCGGTGCCCGGCGCGCACGACGACGACCACGAGCCGCCCGTCGTCGATCAGGTAGATCACGCGGTAGTCACCGACCCGGACACGCCATTCCGGGCTGTTGACGAGTCGACGAGCCGCGGGTGGACGTGGCTCGTCAGCCAGGATCGCGAGAACCCCTTCGACGAGTCGTCGGGCATGTGGCGGCAGTTTGCGGATGGCACGCCCCGCACTCGGCTCGAACTCGATGTCGTAGGTCATCCCAGACCGAGTTCGCGCCTGAGGTCCTCCCACTTGACGTTCTCGCCGCCGATGCGCTCGTTCTCGAGTCGGGCCTCTTCCACCGCCTTCAGGTCGTCCAGGTCCTCCGCCGCCTCGAGCAACCGGTCGAGGACGGCCGCGTCGACCACGGCCGCGACGCGCTTGTTGCGCCGGGTCAGGTAGACGGGTTCGTGTCGGGCGTCGTCGATGATCGACGCCAGACGGCCACGGGCTTCGGAGATCGACACTTCGCTCACCTGTACATTCTAGAGCGTTTTGTACAAGTCAGACGAGTGCCGTGGTGCCGACCGACTCCCGTTCGAGCAGGGAGCGCTTGACGTCGAGCCCCCACGCGAAGCCCCCGAGCGTGCCGTCCGAGCGCAGCACCCGGTGGCACGGGACGAAGAGCGCCGGGGCGTTCCGGGCGCACACGCTCGCCGCCGCCCGCACCGCGTCGGGCCGCCCCATCGCCGCCGCGAACCCGGTGTAGGTCAGAGTGCCGCCGGCGGGGATCCGGCGGAGCTGGCGCCACCCCTCGGTGAAGAGCTCGGTGCCGAACTGCCGGACCGGTACCTGCATGGCGTGCTCGACCTCGCCCGAGTAGAAGGCGTCCACGGCCTCGGCCGAGGCGACCACGCCGTCGAGCACGCGGTCGGGGCGGTGGCGATCGGCCAGGCGGGCGAGGATCCGCTCGACGGAGTCGGTCCACCCGGAGGCGAGGACCCTGCCCTCGGCGTCCTCGAGCACGGTGAACGGCCCGTCGGGGGTGTCCAGGGTCTGGATGGTTGCGTCGGTCATCGGTCGTCCTTCCGGGGGTCCTCGGGGGCACGGGCTGCACGGGCGCCGGCGGTCGCGGTCATCGCGCGGTCGATGATCGGTCGCCAGCAGTGCATCGTGAGGTAGCTCCGCCAGGGGGCCACCTGCTCCGACCATAGGGAGAGCTCACGCGCCGTTCCGGGCAGCCCGAGTTCCTGTGCACCGTTCCGCACGGCGAGGTCGCTGTGGAGGAAGATGTCGGGGTGGTGCCGGACCCGCAGCGCGACGTAGTCGGCGGTCCACGGCCCGATGCCCTTCACCGCGAGGAGTCCGTCGCGCAGGTCGCCGAGGGACTGCCCACCGTCCACCACCAGGGACCCGTCGGCGAGCGCGGCGGCCACCCGCAGGATCGTGTCGACGCGGGCGGCCGGGCCACGCAGGACCTCGTGCCCGCGTTCGGCGATCACCGCCGCTGACGGGAACAGCAGCCCGGCGGCCCGGATGGCGTCCGGCACCGTCGCTCCGAGTGCGGCCACGAGCCGGGTCTGCGCGGTGCGCGCCGCGGCCACCGAGACCTGCTGCCCGATCAGGGTGCGGAACACGATCTCGTGCGCGTCCACCGCGCCGGGGAGTCGGAGACCGGGCACCCGTGCGACGGGTCCGGCGAGCTCGGGCACGGCTCCGAGGACCGCATCGACGGCGACCGGGTCGGCGTCGAGGTCGAACAGTGCGCGGACACGCGCCACGAGTGCCGGCAGGTCGGAGAGGTCGGTCACCCGCACGCGCAGGTCGATGCCGGTGCCCCGCCCGGCCGCGTCGGGGACGGCGGCCGCCGCGCTGAACCAGCCCGGGCCTCCAGGCAGGTCGACCAGCCGCCCGTACGACGCGACCCGACCGACGGGGTCGGTGTCCACCTGCTCCGTGCCCGGCAGGGCGTGCAGCGCGTGCCAGTCGAGCAGGCCCTGCGCGTCGAAGGGGGCACGGGCCGGCAAGTGGACGTGGAGTCCGCCGTCACCGCCGCCTGAGGCACCGTCGACTCCCCCGGACCGGCGTGCGCGGAGTTCGGTCGGGGTGACGGCGAAGACCTCGCGCACGGTGTCGTTGAACTGTCGGACGCTGGCGAACCCCGCGGCGAACGCGACGTCGGCGACGGTCAGGTCGGACGAGGTGAGCAGGGTCCGCGCGGTCTGCGCCCGGTGCGCCCGGCTCAGCGCCTTCGGCCCGGCGCCCAGCTCGGCCGTCATGATGCGGTTCAGCTGCCGCTCCGAGTAGCCCACGCGCGCGGCGAGCCCGGGGACGCCGTCGCGTTCGACGACACCGTCGAGGACGAGCCGCATCGCCCGGCCGGCGACGTCTTCGCGCAGGTCCCACTCGGGGCTGCCGGGGGTCGCCTCGGGCAGGCAGCGCTTGCAGGCGCGGAAGCCGGCCAGGTGCGCTGCGGCGCTCGTGCGATAGAAGGTGACACCCGAGACCCTCGGCGTGCGGGCCGGGCAGCTGGGCCGGCAGTAGATGCCGGTGGAGTGCACGGCGGTGACGAACTGGCCGTCGAAGCGCGCGTCGCGGGAGGCGACGGCGCGGTGCCGTTCGGCGTGCAGCGCGTCGGGCTGCGCGTCGGTGTCCGGGCTGGTCATGGGCTCAGCCTGACATGCGCCGCCGACGTCGACTGGCGGGAATCGGACGGAGCAGCGCACGGCCGGGAGGCCCGGCTAGCGTTGACCGGGTGACTTCCGCAGACGACGTGGCCGGTCTCGACGACCTGCCGTTCCGGACCGAGGTCGAGGTCGCGCTGCTGCTCGTCTCGCCGCGGCACCGGTACGAGGGACGCCCGGCCGACGGCGCGCTGCCGGTGGGCGCGGACGATCCGGACGAGTCACGCGGCCGGATCGAGCTCCGGTCCGGGCTGGGCATCGTCGGTGACCGGTACTTCGCGGCCCGGGCGCACGTGCACGCCTCGGTCACGGTGATCGGACTGGAGGGGCTCGAAGCCGTCGGTCAGGCAATCGGCGCCACCGTCGACCCCGCTGCGACCCGGCGGAACGTGTTCCTGCGGGGCGCCGACGTCGAGGCGCTGCGGGGTGAGCCGTTCTCGCTGGAGAGCGTGACTCCCGGCGGCAGCGAAGGTCCCGTGCGCTTCCGTGGCTACCGACCGGCGAACCCCTGCGCCTGGATGGACCACGAGGTGGCCCCCGGGGCGTTCCGGGCGATGAGGGGTCGGGGCGGGGTGCGGTGCGATCCGGAATCCGACGGCGTGCTCACCCTCGGACCCGCGGTGCTCCGCACGGCCCACCCCGTGGCGCTCGGCTGATGCGGTCGCCGGGCGGCGAGACGCCCTGCGGCACAGCGCTCAGGCGGTGAGGGCGCTCTCGATCGCGTCGACGAACGCCGGCAGGTCGTCCGGGGTGCGGGAGGTGATGAAGCCGCCGTCGACCTGGACCTCCTGGTCGACCCACTCGGCACCGGCGTTGCGCAGGTCCGTCTGCAGCGACGGGAACGAGGTGACGGTCTTGCCGGACAGCACGCCCGCCTCGACGAGGGTCCACGGGCCGTGGCAGATCGCCGCGACCGGCTTGCTCGCCTCGGCGAAGGCCTGCACGAGCGTCGCCGCGCGGGGCTCCTGCCGCAGCGTGTCGGCGTTGATCGTGCCGCCGGGGATCACGAGGGCGTCGAAGTCCTTCGCGTCGACACCGGCGATGGTGGTGTCCGGCTCGAGCGTCTGCCCGGGGTCCTTGTCGCCGACCAGGGTCTGGATCGTGCCGGTCTCCTTCGCCGCCACGGTCACCGAGGCACCGCGCTCACGCAGCTGCTCGGTGGGGACGACGATCTCGTCCTGCTCCACGCCGTAGTTCGTCGTGATGACGAGGACCTTCTTGCCGTCGAGGGTTGCCATGATCGCTCCTTCCGCGGCCCGGTCGTTCCGGCCGCACACCCGAGGGTCGTCGGGGTCGGCTGGGCAGGCCTCCAGGGGCGGCTCGGGGTCCGGTCGGCCGGTCGCAACCCCCCGCTCACGTCCGCCGAGCGGTCACGAAGTGTCGGCTGGCGGCGGCGCAACCGACGGTTCCTGACCACTCGGCGCAGGCCGGGCGGGGTGTCCTGACCGGCCGGCGAGGCGCCGTGGACGCGCCCACAGTCGGCCTGGAGGCACGGTGCGGGCCCGCCACGGGCCTCCAGGCCGCCACTCGGCCGGTCGCAACACCTCGCTCACGTCCGCCGGGCGGTCGCGAAGTGTCGGCTGGCGGCGGCGCAGCCGACGGTTCCTGACCACTCGGCGCAGGCCGGGCGGGGTGTCCTGACCGGCGGCAGACCGCCAGCCGCGCAGGACGGGCGCCGCGCTCAGCCGCGGATGCGGAAGCCCTCGCCGTCACGCTCGACGGTCAGGCCGTCGTACCCGTGCACTCGGTGCAGGCCGGCCGTCACCGGGTGCTCGAGCGGACCGACGACGACCGTGGTGGCGCCGGAGGCGATGGCGGACTCCAGCCCGGCCGGGGCGTCCTCGAACGCCACGCAGTCGGTCGGGTCGACGCCGAGCAGGGCAGCTCCGCGCAGGTAGCCGTCGGGGTGGGGCTTGCCGTGCTCGACGTCCTCCGAGGGCACGAAGGCCTCGGGCACGGCGAACCCTGCGGCGGCCATCCGGCCCGCGGCGAGGTCACGCGGGGCGCTCGTCACGAGGGCCACCGGGACGCCGAGTTCGACGAGCCGCTGCACGAAGGCGACGGCGCCGGGGATCTCGAGGATGCCCTCGGTGCTCGCGGTCTCCTCGGCGACGAGCTCGGCCGCGATCCGCTGTTGCTCGGCCAGGGGCAGATCGGGGAGGAAGCGCCGCAGGGTGTCGATCGCCTGCCGTCCGTGCGAGAACGCGAGGATCTCGTCGGGGTCGATGCCGTTCGCGTGGCCGAACCGGGTCCAGGTCGCCTCGACCACCGCGGTCGAGTCGACGAGCGTCCCGTCCATGTCGAAGAGGACCCCGGACGCCACGATGTCGATCACGCGCCCGACCCTAGCCCACGGGCCCGACCGGTCCGCGGTCCGCGGTCCCGCGGTCCCGCGGTCCGCGCGCGACCGGTGTCAGCGCGCCCGGACGTACCGGGTGAGCAGCACGCCGCCGGCGCCGAGCAGCACGTGCGCCGGTCGCATCCGCCGGAGTTCCGGCGAGGACCCACGGGCGATGCGCGGCCCCGCCCCGCCCTCGAGCGACGGGTCGATCGTCAGGGTCAGCTCGTCGACGGCGTCCGCGGCGATGAGCGCCCCGAGGAACGACGGCCCGCCCTCGCAGTGGATCGTCCCGAGGCCACGGTCGGCCAACAGCCCACGGATCCGTCCGGCGTCCACCGAGTCCGGCTCGTGGTCCGCGCTGCAGGGCACGACGTCGGCGACCTCGGCGAGCGCCTGCGCCTTCGCCGACGCTGCCGCCGTCTCCGACGTCAGGACGATCGGGCGCACCGGCGCCTCGGTGAACACCCGAGACCCCGGGTCGAGCGACAGCGAGCCGGTGACGATCGCGAACACGGGGTGGTCCGGCTTGCCGTGCGCCCGCCGCCAGGCGACGTCGGCGTCGTGCAGGACCATCGGCCCGTAGCCCTCGTCACGGACGGTGCCGGCGGCGACGAGCACGACGTCGGCCACCCGCCGGAGCAGGTCGAAGACGCGCAGGTCGTCGTCACCGCCGAGCGACCCGGACACCCCGGCAGCCGAGGCCGAACCGTCGAGCGTCGCGACGAAGTTCACGCGGAGCCAGGGGGCCCCGGCGTCGGCGGTGTAGAGGTCGAGCAGGTCGTCGTCGGACAGGTCCGCGATCGACGGGGGCAGGACGTTCACGTGTTGTGCCTCGATTCCACGGGGGTGCGCCATCCGAGCGTGGCCTCGACCATGCGCATCGCGTCGACGCTCTCGGCGACGTCGTGCATCCGGACGATCCGGGCGCCGAGCATCGCGCTCACGGTCGCGACGGCGAGCGATCCGGAGAGCCGTTCCCCGCGGGGGCGGCCGAGCGACTCCCCCACGAAGTCCTTGTTCGACACCGCGGCGAGGACCGGGTAGCCGAGCGCGACGACCTCGGGCAGCCGACGGGTGAGCTCGAGGGTGTGCACGGTGTTCTTGTGCAGGTCGTGGCCCGGGTCGACGATGATCCGCGACTCGGGGATGCCCGCGGCGAGCGCTCGGTCGACCCGTTCGCGCAGGAACGCGACGACCTCGCCCGCGATGTCGCCGTACTGCGGGGGTGCGGGCAGCGGACGACGGGGTTCCGCGAGCGAGTGCGTGATGACGACGGTGGCCTCGGAGTCGGCGACCACGGCGGCCATCCGCGGGTCGGACAGGCCGGTGGTGTCGTTGACGACGGTCACCCCGGCTGTGATCGCCGCCGCGGCGACCTCCGGGCGGAAGGTGTCGACGCTGATGACGACGTCGGACTGCTGGGCGAGCTGCTCGACGACGGGGACGACGCGGTCGATCTCGTCGGAGGCGGGCAGTTCCGGACCGGGGGCGAACTTCACGCCGCCGATGTCGACCCAGTCGGCGCCCTGTTCGGCTGCGCGGACCGAGGCGGCGACGGCCCGGTCGAGCTCGAAGGTGGCGCCGCGGTCGTGGAACGAGTCGGGGGTGCGGTTCACGATCGCCATCACGGCGATGCGGTGGTCGAAGTCGATGGTGCGGCGGCCGAACGTCCGGACCGGGTGGCGCAGGTCCGGCACGACCCAGCCGGGTCCGGCCGCGCCGGGTCCGGCCACGCCGGGTCCGGCCGCGCCATCCAGGAGGCCCGTCATGCGTCCGCCCCGGCACGCTCGTCGTGCCCGGCCTCGGTCCCACGCCCCGCGCCGATGAGCGCGATCGCCTCGGCCCGTCCTGCGGTGTCGGCCAGCGAACCGGTCGCCGCCACCGTCACGGTCGTCGAACCGGTCTGGCGCTCCCCACGCGTCGTGACGCACTGGTGCTGCGCGTCGAGGACCACCAGGACGCCCTCGGCACCGAGCCCCTCGGCGATGGTCGCGGCGACCTGTTCGCCGAGCCGCTCCTGCAGCTGCGGACGGGAGGCCACCGCGTCGAGCACCCGCGCCAGCGTGCCGAGCCCGATGAGCCGGTCGCCCGGCGCGTACGCCAGGTGCGCGACCCCGAGGAACGGCAGCAGGTGGTGCTCGCAGACGGAGCGGAACTTCACGTCCCGGACGATGACGAGCCGACCGCGTTCGCCGTCCTCGGCGTGCACGGTGCCGTCCCGGGCGATGGCGACCGCGTCGGTGCCGATGCCGGAGAAGAACTCGGCGTACGAGTCGGCGACCCGGGCGGGGGTGCGGGTGAGTTCCGGCCGGTCGGGATCCTCGCCGATGGCGAGCAGCAGCTCGCGGACGGCGGCCTCCACACGGGCGCGGTCCATGGGTGACGTCACCCGCTCATCCAACACCAGCCCTGGCCGGAGAACGCGGGCAGACGCCCAGCGCGAGGTGCGCGATCCGCGTGGAACGGGCCTCCCGGCTGTCACAACCTGTGAGACCGGTGTGACACGCCCGAAACCCAGCGTCCTTTAAACTCTCGTGGTGAGCGCCCCGCAGACCGACACCACGCCCCGGAACCGCTTCGCGACCGGCCTCGATCGATTCTTCTCCATCACGCAACGCGGATCGTCGATCCCCCGCGAGGTCCGCGGTGGCCTCGTCTCGTTCGTGACGATGGCGTACATCGTCATCCTGAACCCCCTCATCCTCGGCGGGTTCAGCGCCGACCAGGCCGCCAAGGACGTCAGCGGCGGATGGCTCGAGAACGCTCAGGTGGCAGCGGCGACCGGTCTCGTCGCCGGCGTCATGACCATCGCGATGGGCATCATCGCGAACCTGCCGTTCGGCATCGCCGCGGGGCTCGGGATCAACTCGTTCCTCGCCGTCAGCGTCGTGCACCAGGTCACCTGGGCCGAGGCGATGGGCTTGGTCGTCATCAACGGTGTGATCATCGTGATCCTCGCGCTGACCGGCATCCGGACGATGATCTTCACCGCCGTCCCCGCACAGCTCAAGGCCGCGATCACGGTCGGCATCGGCCTGTTCATCGCGTTCATCGGGCTCGTCGACTCCGGCTTCGTGCGGTCCTCCGGGCTCGCGTCGCCGCCGCTGCAGCTCGGCGAGGACGGCTCCGTCGGCGCCCTGCCGACCATCGTGTTCCTGATCGGCCTGATCATCATCGGCACGCTCATGGCCCGCCGGGTGAAGGGTGCGCTGCTCATCGGCATCGTCGCGACCACGATCATCGCGATCATCCTGCAGGCGATCTTCCAGGTACCGACGTCGGTCGAATCGAAGACCGGTTGGAACCTCAACGCCCCCGGCCTGCCGAGCGCACTGTTCGCCGTGCCGGACCTGTCGCTCGTCGGCCACGCCGACGTCTTCGGTGCCTTCACCCGCATCGGCCCGCTCGCCGCGTCGATGCTCGTCTTCACCCTCGTCTTCACGAACTTCTTCGACGCCATGGGCACCATGACCGGTCTGGCCAAGGCCGCCGGTGTCGCGAAGCCGGACGGCACGTTCCCCCGCCTGAAGTCGGCGCTCGTCGTCGAGGGCGTCGGCGCGATCGCCGGTGGTGGCGCGTCGGTGTCGTCGAACACGGTCTTCATCGACTCGGCCTCCGGCATCGGCGAAGGTGCCCGCACGGGCATGGCCTCGGTCGTCACCGGCCTGCTGTTCCTGGCGTCGATGTTCCTCACGCCGCTCACCCAGGTCGTCCCGCTCGAGGTCGCCGCCGCCGGGCTCGTCGTCGTCGGTGCGCTCATGGTCGCGCAGGTCGCGGACATCTCGTGGTCGGACTTCGGCTCGGCCCTGCCGGCGTTCCTGACGATCGTCGTCATGCCGCTGACCTACTCGATCGCGAACGGCATCGGCGCCGGCTTCATCAGCTGGGTGCTCATCAAGCTGCTGTCCGGCCGTGGTCGTGAGGTCTCGTGGCTGCTCTACGTCGTCGCCGCGGGCTTCCTGCTGTACTTCGCGCGGGGGCCGCTGGAGGCGCTGCTCGGCGTCGGCTGAGGCTTTGCGGCTGGGCCTTGCTGATCCGGGTCTGGCTGGACCTGGCACAAGACGCCGTCGTGTCATCGAGACGCCGCCGAATCCGGCGGCGTCTCGACGTTTCCGGGGCGTCTTCCGCAGGACGCCGGCGTCTTCCGCAGGCCTGGAGGCCCGTGGTCAGTCCGGCAGGTCGCTCGGCGTGGCCTCGTGGTGGCGCTGGTCCTGGGTGCGACGGTCTTCCTTCATGCCCGCCTCGAACAGGTGGCGACGGCCCTGCACGAGCTCGTCCCGCGCCGTGCGCTCGAGCTCCTTGGCGAGGGCGTAGTAGCCGTCGTCGTAGTCCTCGACGATCTGGAACGTCCAGCGGCCCGCGATGACGTTGCGGCCCACGAGTTCGGTGTCGATGCGCTCGGCGAGTTCGGTGTGCCCGGCCTTCCGCAGCTGCTCGACCGCCTCACCGAGGTTCAGGTCAGCGGTGCCGGTCAGGCGGTGGAACCCGTAGAGCAGGCCGCGGGCGTGCTCGATGACCTCGACCGCGGCGGACAGGCTGCCGAGTGCCTCGACCGTGGCCTCGGACACCCCCTCGGGAACCTGGTGCTGCGCGTCGGGGCCCTGTTCGTCGTTCGTCATGGGTCCCGTCTACACGACGACTGCCGAGGCCGAGCGCAGTCACTTCGTCTGGTTGGGGTGGTGGGTGTGCACATCGGTGATGCACACCACCCGGTCATCCACGTCGACCGTGAACCAGATCCGGGCGCCGCGCTTCAGCTCGAACTGACGACGCGTCCACTCCCGGCCAGAGTGTCGAACCACACCGAGTTCCCCGCGCAGGGCGTGGCAGGACAGGTCCTCGGTCAACGGATCCGTGGTCAGCCGATCCCACGCGGCAGCGACTGCGTTCCGCTGCACCGCCACCACGTCGCGCCACCCCTGTTCCGCGCCACGTGTCCCGAAGACGATCGTGTACTCCGTCGAACGGATCGGCCGGGGGACCCCGCCGCGCCGGCCCGCCACCGCGTCAGGGCTTCTCGACGCGGATCGGCTCGGCGAGGATCTCCGGCTCTCCGGTGTCCCAGCCCGCGGCGATCGCCTCGGCACTGTTGCGCCACGCCTGCATCTCGAGCAGGAGTCTGCGCGGCTGCCGGAGCGAGAACGAGCCACGGGCGACTTCGACGATCTCCCGGGCGAAGCGCTGCTGGTCTGCGGCGCTGAGGAGCTTGATCCACGGGTACGGGATCGCCAGCCGATCGTGGAGTGGCAGTTGCTCGTTGAGCGTCACCGCGGCGATGAGCTGCGCCGCGATGTCCAGGACCGCGTCGTCGTCGTCGGACCGTTCCTTCGTGGTGAGGACGAGGGGCTTCCCGTCTCGACGGGTGACCTCGAGCGGGGCTTCCTCGGCGGCAGCGAACACCTGCTTGGCGTGGCGGGAGAGGTCAGAGGACTGCACCGACCGTCGGGATCGGGGCGGAGCGACGAGCGTCATGGATCGAGCCTATTCAGAACGTGTTCTGAACGCAATGGCCGGTTGCTCCGTCAGTGGTTGCCGCCTACCATTCGAACACACGTTCGAACGAGGAGACCCGATGATGATCACCGACACGGCGGCCACGGTGTGGTGGGCCGAGGGCACGCCGACGCGGCTCGTGTGGGCTGGACGGCGCTGGCGGGTGAGCGACACCCCCACCCGACTGACCGTGACGCGCGCCGAGCTGCCCACCGCGATCACCCATGCGCCCGAGCGCACCGTGGGCTGGCGGTTCCAGGCGACCAGCGACGACGACGGCGAGGCCCTGGTGGTCGACATCGTGCCGCAGGGCGCCGGCTGGGGCGTGGCCCGGACGTGGACGTGAGCGGCCCGGACCGCTACCGTCCGGACATGGACAGGTGGGTGGCGCTGCTGCGCGGCGTCAACGTGAACGGCATCACGATCCGGAGCGCTGAGCTCGCGGAGCTCTTCCGAGGGCTCGGGTTCGACGACGTCCGCACCGTGCTCGCCTCGGGCAACGTCGTGTTCTCCGCCGACGTGCCCGCCGAGCATCTCAAGACGTCGATCGAGCAGGGGCTGCGCGACCGGTTCGGCTACGACGCCTGGATCGTGCTCGTCCGGCACGACGCCCTCGCGGCCGTGGTCGACGGGTTCCCCTTCGCGCGTGCCGACGAACGGCACGACTACGTCGTGTTCGGGTCCGACGACGGTGCGCTCGACGCGTTGGTCACGGACCTCGAACTCGACGACTCGGTCGAGCAGGTCGCCCGCGGGAACGGGGTCGTCTACTGGTCGTGTCCGAAGGGGTCGAGCACCGACACCGTGTTCGCCAAGCGGGCCGGCGCCGCACGCTTCAAGCGCACGACGACGACCCGCAACACGAACACCCTGCGGAAGCTCCTGTGACGCTCGGCACGCTGCACCACGTCGAGCTCCGCACCGCCGACCTCGACACCGCCGCCGGGTCCTGGGGCTGGCTGCTCGGCGAACTCGGCTACGAGCCGTTCCAGCGCTGGGAGCACGGCCGGAGCTGGCGGCTCGGCCCGTTGTACGTCGTCCTCGAATCGGCGCCGCTGGACGGCGATCACGACCGCCGCCGACCGGGGCTCAGCCACCTGGCGTTCCACGCCGGTACTGCCGAGACGGTGGAGCGACTCTGGGCCGATGCTCCCGGTCACGGCTGGGCACGCCTGTACGAGGACCGACACCCGTTCGCCGGTGGCCCGGAGCACCACGCGGCCTTCCTCGAGGACGCCGAGCGGTTCAAGGTCGAGCTCGTCGCCAGCTGACGGTGCCGCCGGGACGGGGTGGCTCAGGCCTGCGGCGGCTGCCCGTTGCTCGCCATGGTGCCGCCGTCCACCGGCAGGACCGCACCCGTGATGAACGAGGCCGCGTCGCTGGCCAGGAACAGGATCGCCTCGGCGACCTCGGCAGAGCGACCCCCGCGGCCGAGGGCGATGCGCTCGGTGAACTTCGACTGCAGGGCCTCGTCCTCCGCCTGCTCCTGGGTCAGGTCGGTCCAGATGAGTCCCGGAGCGACGGCGTTCACGCGCACGCCGAACTGCCCGTTGTCGAGGGCAGCGGCCTTGGTGAAGTTCGTCACGCCACCCTTCGCCGCGTTGTAGGGGCTCATCCGCCAGTCGGCGTCCTCACCGGAGACCGACGAGGTGTTGACGATCGACCCCTTCGTCTCGCGCAGGAACGGCAGGGCCGCCCGGGTGCCGTAGAACACACCGGACAGGTCGGTCTCGATGACCCGGCGCCACTCGGCCGTGCTGATGTCGGTGATGTCGCCCGAGCTGAAGGTGCCGGCGTTGTTCACCAGGACGTCGACCCGGTCGAACCGGTCGATCGCCGCGTCGACGACGGTCTGCCAGTCGTCGGGGCTCGCCACGTCGGCGTGCAGGGCGACGACCCGGTGCGTCGGTAGGGAGTCACCCACCGCGCGGACCTTCTCCTCGACGCTGTCGGTCAGCACGACCGACGCACCCTCGTCGATGAACGCCCGCACCGTCGCCTCACCGATGCCGGACCCTGCGCCCGTGACGATCGCGACCTTGCCCTCGAACCGGTTGCCCATGATGTCTCCTCTCGTTGCACGAACCGTGCCCGGGGAGACGCCATCGACCCGAGGGGCACGGCAGACCACGGTGCCCCGGGCCGACTGGACGCGTTCGGAGGCGCCGGCAACGTCCCGGGAACACAGGTCGCCCCGGCTCCGCGAGGCGGAACCGGGGCGACGTGCGACTGCGGCGCAGGGCAGTGCAGCGCAGGAACTGGCGTCAGCCGGTCGAGTCGTCGAGGTCGAAGTCGCGCTCCAGGGAGATCGTCGGGATCGACGCGGTGATGACCGAGCCGTCCGCACGCAGCGTGCCCTGGATGTCGCTCGTGGTCGGGGCGTGCCCGGACATGCGCGGCCCGTGGTGCGGCAGCGGCACCACGGTGGGCTCCCCCGCCTCGATGTCCCACTGCTGGTTGTGCACCCACACCGTGAAGCCCGAACCGGTCTCGACCGTGAGCGTCATGGCTTCCTGCTCGAGGTCGACCCGGACCCGCGATCCGCGCACCGTCAGACGGTAGGACAGACGGTCCCAGTGCTTCGGCAGCCGCGGGTTGAAGCTCATCCGCCCGCCGTGGTCGCGCATGCCACCGAAGCCGTTGACGAGGGCGCCCCAGATGCCACCGGTCGACGCGATGTGCACGCCGTCCGAGGTGTTGCCGTGCAGGTCCGCCAGGTCGACGTAGAGCGCGGTCTGGAAGTACTGGTCGGCGAGGTCGTGGTACCCGACCTCAGCCGCCATGATCGACTGCACGACCGCGGACAGCGTCGAGTCACCGGTGGTGAGTGCGTCGTAGTAGTCGAAGTCGCGACGCTTCTCGGCCGCCGTGAACTCGTGCCCCTGCAGGAACAGTGCGAGCACGACGTCGGCCTGCTTCAGCACCTGGAACCGGTAGATCACCAGCGGGTGGTAGTGGAGCAGCAGCGGACGCTTGGACTCGGGGGTGTTCTCGAGGTCCCAGAGTTCCTTGTCGAGGAACTGGGCGTCCTGCGGGTGGATGCCGCGGTGCGGGTCGAAGGGGATCTCCATCGACTCCGCAGCGTGCTCCCACTCGACGAGCTCGTCCGGCTGCAGACCGGTCCGGCGCACCATGCGGTCGTACTCTTCGGCGTCGTCGGCGGCGAGCTCGCGGCAGGCGTTGACGGCGAACCACAGGTTCGCCCGCGCCATGACGTTCGTGTAGAGGTTGTCGTCGACGACCGTCGTGTACTCGTCCGGCCCGGTGACGCCGTCGATGTGGAACTTCTTGTCGCCGTTGGACCGCCAGAACCCGAGGTCGGCCCAGAGCCGGGCGGTCTCCACGAGCACGTCGATGGCGCCGCGCTTCAGGAACTCGCGGTCGCCCGAGGCCCGCACGTACTGCATGAGCGCATGCGAGATGTCGGCGTCGATGTGGTACTGCGCGGTGCCGGCGGCGTAGTACGCACTGGACTCTTCACCGTTGATCGTCCGCCACGGGAACAGGGCGCCGCGCTGGTTCAGCTCGCGGGCCCGAGCCCGAGCCGCGTCGAGCATGTTGTAGCGGAAGCGCAGGGCGTTCCGGGCGACGATCGGCGCCGTGTACGACAGGAACGGCAGGACGTAGATCTCCATGTCCCAGAAGTAGTGGCCGCCGTAGCCGGAGCCGGTGACGCCCTTCGCGGCGATGCCGTGGCCGTCGGTGCGGGCGGTGGCCTGCGCGAGCTGGAAGAGGTTCCAGCGGACGGCCTGCTGGATCGCGGGCTGACCGGCGATCTCGACGTCACTGCGGGCCCAGTAGTCGTCGAGCCAGTCGCGCTGCTTCGCGAAGGTCTCGTCGACGTTCTCGGCGTGCGCGCGGTCGAGCGTGCGGTCGCACCGGTCGGCGAGCTCGCGCACGGGCACCCCGCGGGAGGTGTGGTAGACCACGTGCTTCACGAGCCGGATGGGCTGCCCGGCGCGGGCCTGCACCCGGTAGACGTGCTTCGCCAGGTCGTCCTCGATCGACGACGACTCGTCCCAGCTGTTCTCGGTCTCGATGTGGTGCTCGACGCCGACGCAGATCGTCATGCCGGAGCTGGACGCCTGGTACCCGAGGACCGAACGGCCGCCGGTGCTGCGCTTGAGCTTCGGCACGAGCACCCGCTCGGTGAACGACTCGGCCTTGCGGGGGTCGAAGGCGTTCGCCGCGGCCCGCATGCCGGCGTGGTACTCGTCCTGCACGTCCTGGCGGTTGAGGATCTGGCTCGACAGCAGGATCGAGGCGTCCGCGTCGAGCACGGTGACCTCGTAGTCGATGACGGCGAGGTGCCGGTCGGTGAACGACACGAGTCGACGTGCCCGGATGAGCACCCGCTTGCCGGACGGCGTCGACCACTCGGTCTCGCGGAACAGGTACCCGCCGCGGAACTCCAGCCGGCGGGTGTGTCGGAGGATGTCGGCCTCGGCCAGCACGAGCGGCTCGTCGTCGACGTACAGGCGGATGACCTTGGCGTCGGGCGCGTTGATGATCGTCTGCCCGGTCTTCGCGAACCCGAAGGCGTCTTCCGCGTGCCGGATCGGCCAGGTCTCGTGGAACCCGTTGATGTACGTGCCGTACTGCACGCCGCCACGGCCTTCGTCGAGGTTCCCGCGCAGGCCGAGGTACCCGTTGCCGACGGCGAAGTTCGTCTCGGCGACGCCCTGCTCGTCGGGGGTGTACTCGGTCTCGACGAGGGCCCACTCGTCGATCGGGTAGCGGACGCGGTCGAGGGGGTCCGAGGTGATGGGGTTCATGCTGCTCCGTGGGAAGGGAGGGAGATGGGTGCGTCGGTGCGGCCGGCAGCCAGGGAGCGTCCGGCCGGGTGGCCTACGTCGTGCTGGTGGCCGGTGCGGGCAGCTGGTCGATGAGTTCGTCGAGGTCGGACACGACGACGTCGGCACCGTGCTCGCGCAGGGCGTCCGCCCCGGCGCCGCGGTCGACACCGACGACGAGACCGAACGACCCGTTGCGGCCGGCTTCGACCCCGCTCGTGGCGTCCTCGACCACGACGCACTCGGCGGCGGTGAGCCCGAACCGGGTCGCCGCGTCGAGGTAGGTGTCGGGCGCCGGCTTGCCGGTCAGGCCGTCCTGGCGCGCGACGAGCCCGTCGACGACGACCGGGAACCGGTCGAGGATGCCCGCCGTCCTGAGCACCGAGGTGGCGTTCGCCGAGCTCGAGACGACCGCGACGGACAGGCCGGCGGCGATCGCGGCGGTCAGGAACCGGAGCGAACCCGGGTAGGGCTCGACGCCGTGCTCGTCGAGCTCGGCGGTGAACTCCGCGTTCTTCCGGTTGCCGAGCCCGCACACCGTGTCGGTGTCGGGCGCGTCGTCGGGGGTGCCCTGCGGCAGGTCGATGCCGCGCGACTCGAGCAACGAGCGCACGCCGTCGTAGCGGGGCTTGCCGTCGATGTAGGTGAAGTAGTCCTGCTCGGTGTACGGCGCGACCCCGTGCGCTTCGAGGTACGGCGTGAAGAGTCGGCTCCACGCGCGCATGTGCACGTCGGCGGTGGGGGTGAGCACGCCGTCGAGGTCGAACAGGAGCGCGCGCTGGTCACTGAGTCGCGCGGGCGTGCGCTGGTCCTGCGTCGTCATCTGCGGTCCTCCGGGGACTGGTGGTGGACGTGTGGCTCCCGACGAGTCTAGGACCGCTCCAGTCCGGACGTTCCGACGCGCCGCGCCCTGTGGAGCGAGTTCACCGGCCGCTCCGCCGCGCAGGGAGGACCCCCGCCACGGTGCACCTGTGAGGCCTCCGAGACACGCCCCGGCACGCTGACCCGGACGAAAGGCACCACCATGACCAGCGACACCACGGCCGCACCCCACGACGGCACGCAGTCGAAGCTCCGCCAGGCGATCACCGGCCCGCTGCTGTTCCTCTTCATCCTCGGCGACGTGCTCGGCGCCGGCATCTACGCCCTGATGGGGACGCTGGCGAAGGACGTCGGCGGTGCGCTCTGGGCACCGCTGGTGCTCGCGCTCCTGCTGGCCCTGCTCACGGCGGGCTCCTACGCCGAACTCGTGACGAAGTACCCGAAGGCCGGCGGTGCCGCGGTCTTCGCCGAACGCGCCTACAAGGCGCCGATCGTCTCGTTCCTGGTCGGGTTCAGCATGCTCGCCGCCGGTGTCACGAGCGCCGCCGGCCTGTCGCTCGCCTTCGCCGGCGACTACCTCGGCACGTTCGTCGACCTGCCGCCCGTGCCCACCGCGATCGTCTTCCTCGCCCTGATCGCCTGCCTGAACGCCCGCGGCATCTCCGACTCGCTCAAGAGCAACGTCGTGATGACGATCATCGAGGTCTCCGGTCTCGTCATCGTGATCGTCGTCGTGGCCGTGATGCTCGGCGGTGGCGGCGGTGACGTCTCCCGGATCGGTGCGTTCCCGTCCGAGGCGAACCCGGCACTCGCGACCCTGAGCGCCGCGATCGTCGCCTACTACTCGTTCGTCGGCTTCGAGACGTCCGCCAACATCGCGGAGGAGGTCCGCGACCCCCGCCGCGTCTACCCGAAGGCCCTGTTCGGCGCCCTCGCCACGGCCGGCGTCGTCTACGTCCTCGTCGCCCTCGCCAGTGCGATCGCCCTGCCCGCGTCGGAGCTGTCCGAGTCCAGCGGCCCGCTGCTCGCGGTCGTCTCCGCCACCGGCGTCCCGATCCCCGACTGGGTCTTCAGCCTCATCGCCCTGGTCGCCGTCGCGAACGGCGCGCTGCTCACGATGATCATGTCGAGCCGCGTGACCTACGGCATGGCCGAGCAGCGGCTCCTGCCCGCCCTGCTCGCGAAGGTCCTGCCGAACCGGAAGACCCCGTGGACCGCGATCATCGCCACCACCGTCGTCGCGATGCTCCTGACCCTGGTGGGCGACGTGGGCGTGCTGGCCGAGACCGTCGTGCTCCTGCTCCTCTTCGTGTTCATCAGCACGAACGTCGCCGTCCTGGTGCTCCGCCGCGACCACGTCGAGCACGACCACTTCCGGGTCTGGACGTTCGTCCCGGTGCTCGGGGTGCTGTCGTGCATCCTGCTGCTGACGCAGCAGAGCGGTCAGGTCTGGCTCTACGCCGCGATCCTGCTCGCCGTCGGCGTGGTCCTGTACTTCGTCGCCCGGTTCACCGGGCGCCGTTCCGGACGCGACCACGAGGCGGGCCGGATCCACTGACGCTGCGCACCACGGGCCTCCAGGCAGACCGTCTGGAGGCCCGTGGTGCGTCCGCCGGTCCGCCCGCGTGATCAGCGCAGGTCGCGCACCCAGGCCTCGACCGCGTCCGAGATCTGCTGGCGGGCATCAGCACGGCTGATGGTCGCCGTGCGGTCGCCCGGCTGGTCGCCGTAGGCGCCGAAGTCGGCGTGGTTCGACCCCTGGATCTCGGTCATGGTGGCGGTCGACGGCAGCTTGTCCCGCGCGGCGTCGACCTTGGCCGGGGTCGACAGACCGTCACGCGAACCGGAGACGCTCAGCACGTCGATGTAGGAGCGGCTGATGTCGTTCGCGCAGTAGCTGCCGAGCAGCAGCAGGCCGTCCGCGTCCTGGGCGAGCTGGCACGCGCGGACCCCGCCGAGGGAGTGCCCGCCGACCGCCCAGCGGGTGACGGAGGGCGCGTGGGCCTCGAACGTGGTGAGCGGCCGGGTGTCGAAGAACGCGAGGTTCAGCGTCGGCTTCGTGATGACCACCGTCGTGCCGTTGGCGACCACCTGCCGGAACGTGGCCATGTAGGCGTACGGGTCGACCTTCGCACCGGGGATGAAGACGATCCCGACCCCGTCGGCCTGGCCGGTCGGGGTCATCACCACCGAGTCGCCGGCGTCCCGGACCGCGATCCGGTCGTCGCGCCAGACCTGCAGGGCGGCGCTGCGGGTGCCCTGCATGACGATGTGCGCCCAGACGAGGAACACCACGGCGATCAGCACGACGACGGCGACGATCCAGGTGGTCCAGCGCAGCGCTCGGTTCATGTGGCCACCGTACGGCGCATCCGGACGGCGGCGTTCGCTTCGTGAGCAGGAATGGTCGGGTGCGACCTGCACACCCGACCATTCCTGCTCACGATGTCGCCCGGGAAGGGCGACCGAGACGCGCTACTTGATGGCGGCGCGGATCTCGGCGGCTGCTGCGCCGACGTCCGACGCGCTGTAGATCGCGCTGCCGGCGACGGCGATGCGGGCACCGGCCTCCTGCACCGAGGCGACCGAGGACGCGTTCACGCCGCCCGCGATCGAGAACGGGACGCCCGAGTCCTTGCCGGCGTCGAGCAGGGTCGAGAACGTGAAGCCCTCTTCGGCCTGCTCGTCGAGCCCGGCGTGGACCTCGACGAACTCGGCGCCGAGCGCGACGACCTCGCGGGCACGGGCGGCCTTGTCGGAGACGCCGATCAGGTCGACGACGATGCCCTTGCCGTGCTTCTTGGCGGCCTTGACGGCACCGACGATCGTCGAGTCGCCGGCGACACCGAGGACGGTGACCAGGTCGGCACCGGCCGAGAAGGCGATGTCGGCCTCGAGCTCACCGGCGTCCATGGTCTTGAGGTCGGCGAACACGATCTTGTCCGGGTGTGCTTCCTTGATCGCGGTGACGGCGGACAGGCCGGCGCTCTTGATCAGGGGCGTGCCGAGCTCGAGGACGTCGACGTGCGGCGCGGCCGCGGCGGCGAGCTCGAGGGCGGCTTCGGTGGTCAGGGTGTCCATGGCGAACTGGAGCTGCATGGGTGTGCCTTTCATTCGAGGTTGGCGTGACGGGGCCAGAGGCCGTCGGCGGACTGCCCGCCTCGGGCCCACAGGGCGTGGAACACGGCGTCGCCCACCAGGGCGACGGCCTGTTCGAAGAGGCTTCCGGCGTACTGGGCCGAAGCCGTGCCGGAGCGGTCGGTCTTCGTCGCGGCGGGCAGCACGATGGTGACGTCCGCCAGCTCGGAGAGCGGGGAGTCGTCGGTGGTCGAGAGCGCCACGACGGATGCACCGACCTCGTGCGCGGTGCGTGCGGCCTGCACGATGCCGGTGGTCGTGCCGGAGCCGCTCGCGACGAGGAGCAGGTCGCCCGATCGGATGGCCGGGGTGGTGACCTCGCCGACGACGTGCGCAGCGAGGCCGAGGTGCATGAGGCGCATCGCGGTCATGCGGAGGGCGAGTCCGGAGCGCCCGGCGCCGTGGACGAACACCCGGTCGGCGCCCTCGATCAGGTCGAGTGCGCGCTGGGCCGGGGCGTCGTCGAGGCGGGCTGCCAGGTCGCCGACCTCGCGGACGACCAGGTCGAGCGCTGCGGAGACGGTGGTTGCTGCCATGCCCTCGATCCTTCCGTCGCACGCCCCGGCACGCCGCTACCCGCCCCGGCAGGGGCCCCATCCCATCGGGTGGGCCCGTCCGCTCGGGTGGGACAGGTACGGTCGCGTCCATGGACGCATCGGTCGAGACCCTGGAGGCCCGGGGCGGCTCCGCCATCCGGCTCGCGGCCGCCGAGCACGCCCGCACGGTCGCCGAGCAGGCGGACCGGCACGCGCTCACCCTGGAGTCCGTCCTCGCCGTGCTCCGGTCGTCGCGGGTGACCGACGCGGCCGCCCGGGCCGAGGCCGTCGAGATCGCCTCGGCCGCCCTCGTCGATCTGCGCACCGTGACCGATCAGCAGCGGAGCACCCTGCTCGAACCCGTCATCGGCGCGTTCTCGCGGTTGCGCGCCGACCTGCGGCCGCTCGTGCGCTTCGGGGACCTCGACGTGCAGTTCGTCGAGCCGCCGGCCACCGGCCGTGCGCTCCCGGGTGACGTCGCCCACGCGGCCCGGGCGATCGTCCGGACCGCGGTGCTCGCCCTGGTCGACGACGGCGCGGCGAAGCGGGTGCGCATCCAGTGGGACTGCGACGGCCGGAACCTGCTCATGCAGCTCCGCGACGACGGCTCCGGCACGCTCGACGTGCACGACGACGCCATGCGGCCGATCGCGGAGCGGGTCGTCACGCTCGACGGGCGGGTGCAGGTCGCGAGCACGCCCGGCTGGGGGTCCGTGCTCGACATCTCACTGCCGCTCGACCCGCGGCCGACCGAGGTGGACGCGGTCGACGACGGCGACCTGACCCCGCGGGAGCGCGACGTCCTGCGGCTCGTGGCGACCGGTGTCGGCAACCGGGAGATCGCCGAGGGACTCGGCATCAGCGTCAACACCGTGAAGTACCACGTGGCGAACCTGCTCCGGAAGCACGGCGCCCGGACCCGGGCCGAGCTCGCGGCGTTCAGCTCCCGGGCGTGAACCGACGGGATCGCGACGAGGCGTCCCGACGAGACCGCGACAACGGGTACCGACGGTCGAGCGCGGGCTCGACGACGGTCGCCATCAGGAACTGCGAGAGAAGCCGCCCACCCGCCCAGTAGATCGGGATGACGAAGATCGCGGCCCCCGGCCAGATGCGCGAACCGATCAGTGCCAGGGTGCCGAGCGTCACGACGATGCCGACACCGGAGTACAGGTACTGCCAGCCGCGCGAAGCTGCGTCGCGCTGCGCCTGCTCCCGCTCGGTACGCTCGTCGAGCCCGCGCACCCCGGGGTCGAGCGACGCCGGCTCCTCGGTGGCGAACAGGTCGCGCACGGGGACCTCGAGGGCCGTGGCCACAGCGGACAGCGACTCGAGGCTGGCGTCGTTGCCGCTCTCCATCCGTTGCACCGTCCGCACGGCGATGCCGCTCGTCTCGGCCAGTCGTTCCTGGGTCCAGCCCCGCAGTCGTCGGAGTTCACCGATCCGCATCTCGTTCATGTCCTGAACAGTAGGGAACCGCGGAACGGCGCACCACGACAGGGACCCGCCACCGACACGACAGTTCCCCGACAGCGACCCGCCAGGGCGACGGCGGCGGCGGTCCCCTACGCTCCGGGGGCGAAGCGGTACCCCATGCCGGACTCCGTCACCAGGTAGCGCGGGTGCGCGGGGTCGGGCTCGAGCTTCCGCCGCAGCTGGGCCATGTACAGCCGCAGGTACCCGGAGTCGTTGCCGTGCGTCGGCCCCCAGACCTCGGTCAACAGCATCTCGCGGGTCATCAGCCGGTCGGGGTTCGTGACCAGGACCTCGAGCAGGCGCCACTCGGTGGGCGTCAGGCGGATCGCCGGACCCTCGGCCGGCGTGACCTGCTTCGCGACGAGGTCCACGAGCAGCGGCCCGATCGCGATCGTCGGGGTCTCCTCCGACGCCACCACCCGCCGCCGTCCGAGTGCCCGCAGCCGGGCGAGGAGCTCGTCCATCTGGAACGGCTTCGTCACGTAGTCGTCGGCACCGGCGTCGAGCGCGTCGACCTTGTCGGACGAGTCGGTCCGGCCGGAGAGTACGAGGACGGGTACCTGCGACCAAGCCCGGACGCCCTCGAGCACCCCGATGCCGTCGAGCCGGGGCATGCCGAGGTCGAGCAGCACCAGGTCCGGGCGCTCGGTGATGACGGCGTCGATCGCCTCGCGCCCGTCCCGAGCCGTGACGACGTCGTACCCGCGCGCCGAGAGCGTCACCGAGAGGGCGCGGACGAGCTGTGCGTCGTCGTCAGCGATCAGGACCTTCATCGGATCTCCACTCCCACGTGCCCGGCGATCGGCAGCCGCACCACGACGGTGAGCCCACCGCCCGGGGTGTCGTCGACCTCGATCGTCCCGCCCATGCCCTCGGTGAACCCGCGCGCCAGGGCCAGCCCGAGCCCGAGCCCGGTCTCGTTGTCGGTGTCGCCGAGTCGCTGGAACGGCTGGAACACCTCGTCGCGGCGGTCCTCGGGGATGCCGGGGCCGTGGTCGGCGACGCGGAGTTCGACCCCGCCGGCGAAGGCGCTCGCGGCGACCCGGACGTGGGTGCCCTCCGGCGCGTACCGGGCGGCGTTGGCGAGCAGGTTCACGACGACGCGCTGCAGCAGGACCGGGTCGGCGAGCACCGGCGGCAGGTCCGCAGGCAGGTCGAGGTCGACGTCGTCGGGGCCGAGCTCCAGCTCGTCGAGTGCGGGGGCGACCACCGTCTCGAGCGCGATCGCCGCCGGGGTGACCGCGAGGACTCCGGCCTGCACGCGACTGACGTCCAACAGGTCTGCCAACAGCACCGCCAGCTGACCGAGGCTCTCGTCGGCGGTCGCGAGCAGCGCCTCCCGGTCGGCCCGTGACAGGTCGATGTCGGGTGCACGCAGCGTCTGCACGGCGGCGGAGGCCGCGGCGATGGGTCGGCGCACGTCGTGGCCGACGGCCGCGAGCAGCGCGCTCCGGACCCGGTCGGCGGCGGCGATGCGCTCGGCGCCGACGGCGGTGCGCGTCAGCTCCCGGTGCTCGACGGCGGCGTCGAGCTGCTGCTCGACGACCCGCAGCAGCCGGCGCTGGGTCGGGTCGTCGGGCGCACCGGCGAACTCGAGCACGGCACCGGACGCCAGCGTCGTCGACGCGTCCGGCGTCGCACCGAACTCGCCGGAGGTCGCGGGCACCTCCTCACCCTGGCGGATTCGGACGCCGGCGAAGCCGAAGGCCTCACGGGTGCGGTCGAGCAGTGCCTGCAGGGCGTCGTCGCCGCGGAGCACGCTGCCGGCGATGCCCATCAGGAGCCCGGACTCGGCCGAGGCCCGACGGGCGGCACGGGACCGCCGAGCGGACCGGTCGACCACGAAGCTGACCAGCACCGCACTGATCACGTACATGACCAGGGCGAACAGGTGCCACGGCTGCTGGACCGTGACCATGTAGAGGGGTTGCACGAAGAAGTAGTCGAGGCTCAGCCCGGACAGCACGGCCGTGAGCACCGCCGGCCACATCCCGCCCACGAGCGCCACGACGAGGACGAGTAGCTGGTACGCCAGCACGTCCACCGTGATGGCGTCCGGGTCGCTGCCGATCGACAGCACCCAGGTGAGCAGCGGCCCGACCAGGACCGACAGCACGAACGCGGCGACCACCCGGCCGCGGGACAGGCTTCCGCCGAGCTTCGGCAGGGTGATCCCGCCGCCGGCGCGCTCGTGCGTGACGACGTGCACGTCGATGTCGCCGGACTCGCGGATCACGGTGTTGCCGATCCCCGGACCGGTCATCGCGGCCGCGAGCCGGCTGCGGCGGCTGACCCCGATCACGATCTGGGTGGCGTCGATCGACCGCGCGAACCGCACCAGCGTGCTCGGCACGTCGTCGCCGACGACCTGGTGGTAGGTGCCACCGAGCTGCTCGAGCAGGGTCCGCTGCTTGCCGAGCGCGCCGGGGTGCCGGACGCGCAGGCCGTCGTTCGTCGTCACGTGCACGGCGGCGAGCTCGCCGCCGGCACTGCGGGCGGCGATGCGGGCGCCGCGGCGCAGCAGGGTCTCGCCCTCGGGGCCGCCGGTCAGGGCGACGAGCACGCGCTCCCGGGTCTCCCACCGGTGCTCGATGCCGTGCTCGGCGCGGTAGGCCTTGAGCGCGTCGTCGACCTCGTCGGCCAGCCAGAGCAGGGCGATCTCGCGCAGTGCGGTGAGGTTGCCGAGGCGGAAGTAGTTCGACAGCGCGGCGTCGATCCGGGCCGCCGGGTACACGAGCCCGTCGGAGAGCCGTTCGCGCAGCGCTGCCGGGGCCAGGTCGACGACCTCGATCTGGTCGGCCGCGCGCACCACGGCGTCGGGGACGGTCTCGCGCTGCACGGTGCCGGTGATCTCGCGGACCACGTCGCCGAGGGACTGCATGTGCTGCACGTTGACGGTCGAGATGACGTCGATGCCGGCGTCCCGCAGTGCCTCCACGTCCTGCCAGCGCTTCTCGTTCGGGCTCCCCGGGGCGTTCGTGTGGGCGAGCTCGTCGACCAGCGCGACCTCGGGTGCCCGGGCGATGACGGCGTCGAGGTCGAGGTCGTCCAGGTCGACACCGCGGTGCGAGACGGTGCGGCGGGGCACGACCTCGAGCCCGTTCACCAGTGCTGCGGTGGCGGCGCGCTCGTGCGTCTCGACGACGGCGACGACCACGTCGCGACCCTCGTCGAGCAGCCGACGCCCCTCTTCGAGCATCGTGTAGGTCTTGCCGACACCGGGCGCCGCACCGAGCAGGACCCGCAGCTTCCCGCGCTTCACGTGCTCATCCTCTCGTGTCCGCTGTTGCGGGGCAGCCGGTCGACTGATATTCTCCTCGTAACCGTTCCCACCAAGGCTCGAGCCTCGGCTTCCTCAAATCGGGTGGGACTGCACCGCCCCGTGTCGCTTGTCGGCGCGGGGCACTCTTTTCTTTCGCTCACGTTCGTTTCCCACGCTGTAGTTGCTGCCGGCTTGCCCGAGATCCCTCGTTCTTCGCTCGATCTCGGAGTCGCACCATGGCGCATGCCCGCATCCCCATGTCGCAGTACCGTGCCGAACAGTTTCGCCACGCACTGCACGTGCATACGCTCGACACATCCGACGCATCTGTCCTGCGGACGCACGATTTCGACAGCGAGCTCCGATCGATCGCGCTTGCACTGACCGAACGGATCGAGATCGCCTTGCGCGGGCGGGTCGACCGCGCGGCACGGCACCGTTTCGGCAAGCTCTGGCACCTTGACCCGAAGGCGTTCCGAGACACGTTCGACCACGACTCGTTGCTGCGGCGCACAGCAGGAGTACTCAACCGAGCAAACGACCCGGTGACGCAGAAGGTCTGGCGAGAGCGAGCGCTCGATCAGGTTCCCTTCGGGATGCTGGCCGAGGAGCTCAGCTTCGGTGAACTCTCGCGGCTGACGGGCGCCCTGGAACCCCGATTGCACGATGCGGTGGCCCTCGCGTTCCGCCTGCCGGCGGGGACGCTCCGTCCGTGCCTGCACCACATCACGCACGTCCGGAACTGCTGCGCCCACCACACGCGACTCTGGGGCCGCAGCTTCCGGATCCCGCCGCCGACCTTCCGCTCCCCCGCGGACCTGGTCGCTCGACTCGAGGGACTGCCGAAGCGCACGCCGGTGCACTCCCTCGAACTGCTCGCACACCTCGCCGAGACCGTCGGCCCGTGCGACCGTCACGCCGATGCCGTTCGACGGTTGATCGACGAGCACGACGATCTGACCGACGGCATCGGAGGACGGCCGAGCTGGGCGGCGAGGTGACCGCACGGTCAGGACAGCTTTGCCAGGGCCAGGTTCAGCGACAACACGTTCACGACGGGCTCGCCGAGGAACCCGAGCTGCCGCGACTCGGTGTGCGACGCCACGAGCTGCCGCACGGTTGCGACGGGCAACCCCCGCGCCGAGGCCACTCGAGCCACCTGCTGGGACGCATAGGCGGGGCTGATGTCCGGGTCGAGCCCCGAACCGGATGCGGTCACGGCGTCGGCAGGCACCTGCGCAGCGGAGACCCCGTCGGCCTTCGCCAGCGCCGCACGACGCTCCTCGACGGCCTTGAGCAGGTCGGCGTTGTTCGGCCCGAGGTTCGAGCCGGAGGACGCCCCCGCGTCGTAGCCGTCCCCGGCGGCGGACGGCCGCGACTGGAACCAACGGTCGGCCTGCTTGCCCGTGAACGACTGCCCGATCAACGAGGAACCGACGACCTTGCCGGACGAGTCCGTGACCATCGAACCGTTGGCCTGGTCGTGGAACGCCGCCTGGCCGACGCCCCAGACGGCGAGCGGGTAGCCGACGCCCAGGACGACGGTGGCGACGAGGGTGAGGCGGATGGCCACACCGGCGGAACGGAAGGTGGAACGTGCAGATGCCATGACTAGAACCCCGGGATGAGACCGACCACGAGGTCGATCAGTTTGATGCCGATGAAGGGGACGACCATGCCGCCCAGCCCGTAGACGAGCAGGTTGCGGCCGAGGATCGACGACGCTGCGGCCGCGCGGTACTTGACGCCACGCAGGGACAGCGGGATGAGCGCCACGATGACGAGCGCGTTGAAGATGACAGCCGACAGGATCGCCGACGACGGGCTGTGCAGCCCCATGATGTTGAGCGCCGCGAGCCCGGGGAACGCCGCCTGGAACATCGCCGGGATGATCGCGAAGTACTTCGCCACGTCGTTGGCGATGGAGAAGGTGGTCAGGGCACCGCGGGTGATGAGCAGCTGCTTGCCGATGCGGACGACGTCGATGAGCTTGGTCGGGTCGGAGTCGAGGTCGACCATGTTGCCCGCCTCCTTCGCCGCCGTCGTGCCGGTGTTCATCGCGACGCCGACGTCCGCCTGGGCCAGGGCAGGGGCGTCGTTGGTGCCGTCACCGGTCATGGCGACGAGGTTGCCGCCCTCCTGCTCGCGCTTGATGTAGGCGAGCTTGTCCTCCGGGGTGGCCTCGGCGAGGAAGTCGTCGACGCCGGCCTCGTGGGCGATGGCGGCCGCGGTGCGGGGGTTGTCGCCGGTGATCATCACCGTGCGGATGCCCATCGACCGGAGCTCGGCGAACCGCGACGCCATGCCGTCCTTGACGACGTCCTTCAGGTGCACGACACCGAGCAGCGTGACCGCGCCGTCGGAGGAGCGGCGGCCGACGACGAGCGGGGTGCCGCCCTGGTCGGAGATCTCCGCGACGGTCGCGTCGATGGCCGACACCACACCGGCTTCGGTGGTGTCCGCCCAGGCGAGCACTGCCGCAGCAGCGCCCTTCCGGATCTGTGAGCCGTCGGGCAGGTCGAGACCCGACATGCGCGTCTGCGCCGTGAACGGCACCTCGACGGCGCCGTCCGGCAGGCCGACGGCGGCGCCATCCTCGCGCGCCAGGTCGACGATCGAACGTCCCTCAGGGGTCGAGTCCGCAGCGCTCGACAGGGCTGCCGCTTCCATCAGCGAAGCCTCGCTCACGCCCGGCACCGGCACCACACGGGATGCCCGACGGTTGCCGTAGGTGATCGTCCCGGTCTTGTCGAGCAGCAGCGTCGTGATGTCACCGGCGGCCTCGACCGCGCGGCCCGACATCGCCAGCACGTTGTGCTGCACGAGCCGGTCCATGCCGGCGATGCCGATCGCGGAGAGCAGGGCTCCGATGGTGGTCGGGATGAGGCAGACGAGCAGGGCAATGAGCACCGGCACGCTGACCGTCGCGCCGACGAGTCCCGCGATGGGCTGCATCGTCAGGCAGACGATCACGAAGACGATCGACAACGAGGCGAGCAGGATGTTCAGCGCGATCTCGTTCGGCGTCTTCTGCCGTGCCGCACCCTCGACCAGGCGGATCATCCGGTCGATGAAGGTCTCGCCCGGCGTCGAGGTGATGCGCACCACAATCCGGTCCGACAGCACCCGGGTGCCGCCGGTGACGGCGCTGCGGTCACCGCCGGACTCGCGGATGACCGGTGCGGACTCGCCGGTGACGGCCGACTCGTCGACCGACGCGATGCCGTCGATGACGTCGCCGTCGCCGGGGATGACCTCGCCGGCGACGACCACGACCACGTCGCCCTTGGCCAGGTCGACGGACGCGACCTCCTCGGTCTCGTTGCCGGTCGCGGCCGCGTCGGTCGTCGCGTACCCGAGCACGCGGCGGGCGCTCGTGGTCGAGCGGGTCTTCCGCAGGGTGTCGGCCTGCGCCTTGCCACGGCCCTCCGCCACCGACTCCGCCAGGTTGGCGAAGACGACGGTGAGCCAGAGCCACACGGCGATCGCGATGGTGAACGCGGACGGCTCGACGACGGCGGCCACCGTCGTCAGCGCCGCGCCGACCTCGACGATGAACATGACGGGGTTCCGCCACATGAGTCGCGGATCGAGTTTCCGCAGGGCGCCCGGGAGGCCCGCCACCAGTTGGCGGGGTCCGAATGCGGACGAGCGGGTGGCCGGTTCCACGGCGGTGCGCGGTTCCGACTCCGTGGTCACGGGGGTGGTCATGACAGTCCTTCTGCGAGCGGACCCAGTGCGAGCACCGGGAAGTAGGTGAGTGCGGTGACGATGACGGCGACGCCGCCGAGCAGCCCGATGAACAGCGGGCGGTGGGTGGGCAGCGTGCCGGCGGTCTCCGGCACCCGGTCCTGCGCGGCGAGGGACCCGGCGAGCGCCAGGACGAACACCATCGGCACGAAGCGGCCGAGCAGCATCACGACGCCGAGCGAGGAGTTCATCCAGGTGGTGTTCGCGGTGAGCCCGCCGAAGGCCGAACCGTTGTTGTTCGCACCCGAGGTGAAGGCATAGAGCAGCTCGGTCAGCCCGTGGTTGCCGGGGTTGAAGATCGACGTCCCGAGCACCTGTTCCCGGACCCCGGGGATCACGAGCGAGAGCCCGGTGGCCAGGAGCACGAGCGTCGGCGTGACGAGGATGTACAGCGCCGCGAAGGTCATCTCCTTGGCGCGGATCTTCTTGCCGAGGTACTCCGGGGTGCGACCGACGAGCAGGCCACCGATGAACACCGTGATGACGGCGAGCACGAGCATGCCGTACAGGCCGGATCCGACGCCGCCGGGGGTGACCTCGCCGAGCATCATGTTGACGAGCGCCATCATCCCGCCGATCGGGGTGTAGCTGTCGTGCATCGCGTTGACCGCACCGGTGGACGTCGAGGTGGTCGCGGTCGAGAAGAGCGTCGAACCGAGGATGCCGAAGCGGCTCTCCTTGCCCTCCATCGCGGCACCGGCAGCGTGTGTGGCGACACCGCCGCCGCCGAGTTCGGCGATCGACATGACCGACAGCGACACGAGGAAGATCGCGCCCATCACGGCGAGGATCGCGTACCCCTGGCGGTCGTCGCCGACCAGGCGCCCGAACGTGCGCGGGAGCGAGAACGGGATGACGAGCATCAGGAAGATCTCGACGAGGTTCGTCCACGCCTGCGGGTTCTCGAACGGGTGCGCCGAGTTCGCGTTGAAGTAGCCACCACCGTTCGTGCCGAGCTCCTTGATCGCCTCCTGCGACGCGACGAACCCGTCCGGGATGTGCTGCGTGCCACCGATGAGCGTGGTGACGTCGGTGCCGCTCCCCCACGACTGGACGACCCCGCCGGCGACGAGGACGATCGCGAAGACGAACGCGCCGGGCAGCAGCAGACGGCCGAGGCCGCGCACGATGTCCACCCACACGTTGCCGAGCGTGCCGGACTTGCGACGGGCGAACCCACGCACCAGGGCCACGGCGACCGAGAGGCCGACGGCCGCGGACAGGAAGTTCTGCACCGCCAGGCCGGCCATCTGCACCGTGTAGCCGAGGGTGACCTCGGGCGAGTACGACTGCCAGTTCGTGTTCGCGACGAACGACGCCGCGGTGTTGAACGCGAGCGACGGTCCGACGC
Organism: Curtobacterium sp. MCLR17_043; assembly: GCF_003224215.1. Lineage (NCBI taxonomy): Bacteria > Bacillati > Actinomycetota > Actinomycetes > Micrococcales > Microbacteriaceae > Curtobacterium > Curtobacterium sp. MCLR17_043. Next base: position 349,016 of record NZ_QKLH01000001.1, read on the forward strand.
CGGGCAGCCCGAGGTCGCCGGGCAGGACGACCTGGATGCGCTGCAGCAGGTAGACGAGCAGGAGCCCGGCGACGCTGAAGAGCAGCACGCCGCGCAGGTACACGGGCCAGGACTGCTCGGCGTCCGGGTCGACCCCGATCAGCCGGTAGACCCCGCGCTCGACCCGGTTGTGGCGGACGGGCGTGAAGACCTTCGCCATCCAGTCACCGAGCGGGCGGTACGCGACGACGAGCAGCAGGACGAGGGTGGCGACCTGGGCGATGCCCGCCCAGACGTCCGCGGCGCCCACTAGAAGCGCTCCGGACGCACGAGCGCCCAGACGAGGTACACGACTGCGGCGATGCCGAGGACGGCGGCCGCGATGGTGATGCCGATCACAGCCGTTCCACCCCCTTGGCGATCAGTGCCACCACGCCGAACACGGCGAGGACACCGGCGACGACGAACACGTCGAACACGAGGGACTCCAGAAGATCTGCGGTGTCCGCGCCGGGTGACGCGGACCGGCACCACGAGTGGTGCCGAACCGATGCTGGATCCTGCGCCGCGCCTCCAGGCCGCTCCTAACGGATCCCTGACGCCGCCCTGGCGGACGCATGCACGCTCCTAACGCCTGTGGAGAGCGCTCGATCCCGTGACGTGGATCCTGGTAGAGTTTCGGCATCACGATCGGCCCGCTCGCCTCACGGCTCGGGCCGATTTTCTTGTCTCGGGGGGGGCGCCTGGAGTACGTGAAGCCGTGGCTCTCGATCGGTGAGCAGATCGAGAAGCTGGCTTCCAAGGGAGTCCGCATCGGTGATCGGGGCGTCGCGGGTCCGGTGCTGCGCGAAGTCGGCTACTACCGCCTCACCGGGTACCTCTACCCCTTCCGTGAATCCTCGTTCGAGCTCGACAGCGGCGGCCGTCGGCACATCGAGGTCCAGGACCGGTACCGAGCAGGGACGGAACTCGCCGCAGCCGAAGCACTCATCGCCTTCGATCGGAGTCTCCGGCTCCTGGTGATCGAAGGTGTCGAGCGGATCGAGGTGGCCGTTCGGACCCAGGTCGGCCACGTCCTCGGAGAGCACGCCCCCTTCGCTCACGAAGACGGATCACTCTTCACCGAGGCGTTCACCGCACACCAGGCCGATGCGTCCGATGGCTCCAGCCCGCACACTGCTTGGCTGCAGCGCGTCCGCGAACGGCAGGATTCCTCGGATGAATCGTTCGTTGCCCACTTCCGCACCAAGTACGACGACCGGATGCCCATCTGGGCACTCACCGAAATCCTCGAGCTGGGACACCTCGCTCGGCTGTACGGCGGTCTCCGGAACGACGTCGCCACCCGGATCGCCGGAGAGTTCGGCGTCCCGACCAAGAAGACGATGCTGAGCTGGCTCGCCTCGGTCAACTACGTCCGGAACGTGGCAGCACACCATGCGCGTCTGTTCAACCGGAAGTTGGTCGTGGTCCCGAAACGGCCGAGGTCCGGTGCGGTACCGCTCCTCGCACATCTCTCGGGAACCGATGCGCCGAAGCAGTTCGGTGTCTACAACACCTTGGCGGTGATGGCCTACCTGCTCAGGTCGATCCCGTCCGACCACGACTGGGCCGAGCGCGTGGCCGCTCTCCTCGGGGCCTTCCCGAGCAACGAACACCTCGATCTCTCGTCGATGGGTGTCGGCGCCGGTTGGCTGGACCACGCGATCTGGAGAGGTCGCCACTGATCACGCTGGGCCACGCGTGCCGGCCGCGCGCAACCGGTCAGCGAGGTCTGCCACGGCCTCGACGAGCTCGTCCGGACCCGCGACGACGAAGTCGACCGCAAGTCCTGACACCACGCCCGCGAGCCCGTCCCACGACCACGATCCGAGGGTGACGCGGGCCCGGTCGTCGTCGAGCTGCTCGACCACGGCGTCCTCGGGCAGGTACGGCCCGATCCGCCGCGCATCGCCCGCCGTCGTGGTCACCGACCCAGTGCACGGCCACACGTCGTCGACCGCAGACCCCTTGAACCGCGCGGACACGAACGCGGCCGCATCGCCACCGGGGATCGGACGTAGCGTGAAGGGGACGCGGGTGCGCATCCGGGGCGTGATCCGGTCGATGCGGTGCGTGCGCCAGTCGTCGCGATCGGCATCCCAGTCGAGCAGGTACCAGCGGCCGTTCCGGGCGACGACGGCGTGCGGTTCCACCCGGTGCGGAGTCTCGTCCTCGCCGTACCCGAAGCGGAAGACCTCCTGCAGGTGGACGGCCTCGCTCACCGCCACCAGGACCTCCGGGTCGGTGGTGGTCCGGCTCGTCGCGGTCACGGCCTGCACCGCGTCGACCCGGGACCGCAGCCGCGCGGGCATCACCTGCCGGACGGTCGCCAGGGCGCGGGCCGCCGACTCGGCGACGTCCGCCCCCGATGCCGGGGCCACGGCGAGCGCCAGGGCGATCGCCACCGCCTGGTCGTCGTCGAAGAGCAGCGGGGGCAGGTCGGAGCCCGCCTCGAGCCGGTAGCCCCCGGCCGGCCCGCGGAGCGCCTCGACCCGGTACCCGAGGCCGCGCAGCCGATCGACGTCGCGCCGGACGGTGCGGGGGCTGACCTCGAGCCGCCCGGCGAGCTCGTCGCCCGGCCAGTCGCGGTGTACCTGGAGCAGGGAGAGCAGCGCGAGCATCCGTGCGGAGGGTCCGGCCATGGCGTCCATCCTCGTCAGAGAAGCGGACACGATCTGACCGCATTGCCCGACATCCTCGTCCCATGAGCATCGACACGACAACCCACCTCAACTTCGACGGCGACGCCCGCGCGGCGCTCGACTTCTACGCATCGGTCTTCGGCGGCGAGGTCACCGCCGCCACCTACGGCCAGATGGGTGCCCTGGACGACCCGGCCTGGGCGGACCGCATCGTCTTCGGGCAGGTCTCCACGGCCGCCGGCTTCCGCGTCATGGCCTTCGACGTCTGGCCCGGGCAGCCCTACGACCAGGGATCGAACGCCTTCTACGTGTTCGTGCACGGCGACGACGCCCCCGAGATCGAGCGGTACTGGGCGGCACTGTCCGAGGGCGCCGAGGTCCGGCAGCCCCTGGAACCCTCGGCCTGGGCACCGTTGGCCGGGCAGCTGCGCGACCGCTTCGGCGTGGTCTGGCAGCTCGACGTCGCCCCGGCCGGCAACTGACGACCTTGCGAAACGGCGAATGCCCCGTTCTTCAGTGAGAACGGGGCATTCGCCGTCCACCGCCGTCAGTCCCGCCGACCGTGGTGCCGGGAGCGGCGGTACCGCATCGCTGATGCCGTGCACGCGCCCCCGGAGACTGCAGCGGCACCGACGGCAATCCCGCCCCACGACTGCGCGGTTGTTCCGTTGACTCCGGCGTAGACGGCGGCCCCGATGAGCACGAGCCCGATGGCGGCGCAGATCGCGAGCGGGAGACTGGTCAGGATCTTCGACATGAGGGGCTCCTCCTAGACGCAGCGACTCGTCTTCTTCGTGACGGGGTAGACGCGGACGGACTTCGGGCTGGGGCACTTGCTGTGCGAGGTGATGTACTGACTTGCCAGGATGATCGCGGCGCTCCCGACGATGCACGCAGCCGGACCGAGCGCACAGATCCCGGCGGCGAGCAGTGATCCGGCACCGCTGATGATCACGCCCTGGTCGAACGAGTTGAAGGCGATGTAGGCGCCGCGGTTGTCCGAGCCGTAGGCCAGACGGGCGTTCGGATTGGTGTCGTTCAACGCCAGCTCGAATCCGTTTCCACCATCGACGATGACGGTCCGGCTGCCGTCGGACTGCGTCTCTTCCCGCTTGACCGCGCCCGCACTGCGAGCTTCGTCGATCGCCTGTGCGATCAGCGCTCGGGTGACGAACGGCGCTTCGGACTGCGCCTCGACGACCTTGATACCGGCCTGTTCGGCGCTGGCAGCAGGGGCGGTCAGGCCTCCGCCCGCGATCAGCGCGGCGCTCAGGAGGATTCCAGCGCAGGTGTTGGTTCGCTTCGACATGTGCAGCCTCTCCGTGTCGGAGCCGCCCTCGTTGGCGACGCCTGGCGGCACACTAGAACATCAGATTCTTCATGCCAAGGCTGCAAAACGAACGTTCTTGCGTGGCCGTCAGCGCGTCGGCGTCCACGTCGACACGGTGACCGCGGCCGTCACCGTCGCCGGCTCGAACACCGTGTCCGCCGCGACGTGGTGGTGGCTCGGCCCCATGTGCACGACGTCGTGGACGTCCTCCGTCGACAACTCCATGGACCAGGTCAGGTCCTCGGAGGACCGCAGCGCGAACGACGGCGTCAGGGAGTCGTGCAGCCGGCGCTCCTTCTCCGGGTCCACGCTGATCGTCGCCTCGGCGAGTTCCGCCAGGTGGCCGGCCCGCGGGGTCACCACCGCGAGCACGCCGTCGGCGTGCAGGACGCGGGCGTACTCGGTCTGGTTGCGGGGCGCGAAGACGTCGAGCAGGACGGCGGCAGCGCCGTCGACGACCGGGAGGCGCTCGGTCACGTCCCCGACGACGGCCCCCGCACGCTCGTGGGCGCGTGCCGCACGCCGGATCGCGACGGCCGACAAGTCCAACGCGACCCCGAGCCTCCCGTCCGCCGCGCGCAGCGCATGCGCCAGGTAGCTCCCTGGGCCCGAACCGACGTCGAGCACGATGCCGGGCGCGGTGGCGTCCGCGACGATCGCGGCGAGCGCCCGCTCGACGGGCGCGTAGTGCCCGCGCCCCAGGAACCGCAGCCGCGCGTCCACCATCTCCGGAGTGTCCGCGGTGAGTGCGCGCCGCTTCGCGGGCAGGAGCGTCAGGTGGCCCTGCTTCGCCTCGTCGAACCGGTGACCGTTCGGGCAGCCGACCTGGCCGCCGTCGACGCGGCCGAGGGGCTCGGCGCACACGGGGCAGGCGAGCATCGGCAGCAGGTCGTCACGCACCGGCCCAGCGTACGGGGCTCGGTAGCCTGACCGGATGTCGCTGCAGCAGCTCTTCGGCCTCGACGGCCGCACCGCACTCGTGACGGGAGGCAGCTCCGGCATCGGCCGAGCGATCGCCACCGCACTCGCCGACGCGGGTGCCCACGTCCTCGTCGCCGCCCGGACGTCCGCGACCATCGACGCCTCCGTCGCCGGAATCCGCCAGGCGGGCCGCTCGGCTGACGGCATCGTCGCGGACCTGTCCTCACGCGCTGGCGTACACGCACTCGCGGACGCCGCCGGGGACGTCGACGTGCTGGTGAACTCCGCCGGGATCAACCTGCGGCCGCCGATGCCCGAACTCGACGAGGCGACCTGGGATGCCACGATGGCCGTCAACCTCGACGCGCCGTTCGTGCTCGGGCAGCGGCTCGCACCCGGCATGGCGGCCCGTGGGTACGGGCGGATCGTGTCGATCAGTTCGCAGCAGGCCCACCGCCCCTTCGCCGCCAGCGGCGCGTACGGGGTCTCCAAGGCTGGTCTGGAGGCGTTGGCCCGGTCCCAGGCAGAGGCCTGGTCCGCGCAGGGGGTCACCTCCAACGTCCTCGTCCCCGGTTTCGTGCGCACCCCGCTCAACGAGCGGCTGGGTTCCGACCCGGCGACGGTGGCGGCCCTCGCCGCACGGACGCTGGTCGGCCGCAACGGGCTGGCGTCGGACTTCGCCGCGGCGGCGGTGTTCCTCGCCGGGCCCGGGTCGGCCTACGTCACCGGGCAGTCCATCGCGGTGGACGGCGGGTTCTCCGTCCACTGACCTCGAGGGACGCCGACGGCGGGTCGGGCGTCGCCTGAGGTACTGGCAGGGCCTGCCTGTGCCGGGGACCGGCTGGCAGGATCGACGGCGTGAAGACACTGGAGTTGCCACAGACAGACCGCACCGCCTCCGACGTCATCGTCGGACTGATGCGGATCAACGACATGAGCGATGAGGACATCCGTTCGCTCTACAGCGCCTCGCGCGATGCGGGCGTGAACATGTTCGACCACGCCGCGGTCTACGGCGAGTGGCACGGCTGCGAGGAGCGGTTCGGCGCCGCCGTCACGCTGACGCCCGCGGAACGCGCCGAGATCGTGCTGCAGACCAAGGTCGGCATCCGGCCGACGCCGAAGGGCGCGTACTTCGACTTCTCGTACGAGCACATCCTCGAGTCCGTGCACGAGTCGCTCGAGGCACTGCAGACCGAGTACGTCGACGTCCTGCTGCTGCACCGCCCCGACGCCCTGGTCGAGCCGGAAGAGGTCGCGAAGGCATTCGACGAGCTGCACGCCGCCGGCAAGGTGCACCACTTCGGCGTCTCGAACCACACCCCCGGCCAGGTCGACCTGCTCAAGAAGCACGTCCGCCAGCCGCTCGCGTTCAACCAGGTGCAGCTGAGCATCACCCACGCCAACGTCATCTCGCAGGGCCTGACCGCGAACATGGGCGGCCTCGAGCAGTCGGTGGACCGCGACAACGACATCCTCAACTACTCGCGCATCAACGACATCACGCTGCAGGCCTGGTCGCCGTTCCAGAAGGGCTTCTTCGACGGCGTCTTCCTGGGCGACCGTGAGCAGTACGCGGAGCTGAACGACGTGCTCGAGGAGGTCGCCGCCGCGCACGGTGTCACCCCGACCGGCATCGCGGTCTCGTGGATCACCCGCCACCCCGCGCACTTCCAGGTCGTCCTCGGCACCACCAACCCGCAGCGCGTGCGGGACTCGGCAGCCGGCTCGGACGTCGAGCTGTCGCGCGAGGAGTGGTACCGGATCTTCACCGCGGCCGGACACACCGTTCCCTGAACCGGGACCGCCCCGTCGGGTCGGGCAGGGTGGGATCGTGCTCCACGACCTCGCTCTGCCCGTCCGCCTGACCACACGCTCCGGCGAACTGACGCTGCGGAACGCCACGGAAGCGGACCTCGACGCACTCATGACCCTGTTGTCCGACGACCCGATCAGCGCCGCGCGCGGTGACGTCGCCGCATCGGAGGACCGCCCCCAGTACGCCGAGGCACTCCGGTCGATCGTGGACGACCCGACGAACGCGCTGCTCGTCGCCGAGGACGCCGACGGGCGGCTCGTCGGGACGCTGCAACTCACCCGGATCCCCGGGATGGCTCGTCGTGGTGCCACCCGGCTGCTCGTCGAGGCGGTGCGGGTCAGCAGTGCTCTACGCTCCGGCGGCATCGGGAGTGCCCTGATGCGCTGGGTGACCGACGTCGCTGCGCCGGCCCTCCGGGCCCCGCTCGTGCAGCTCACGTCCGACGCTGCGCGGACCGATGCGCACCGGTTCTACGAGCGCCTCGGCTTCACCGGCTCGCACGTCGGGTTCAAGTACCGGGTCTCCCACCCTTCCGCGCGCTGAAGTTCCTTCCCAGAACGCGTGCGATGCAAGGTGCTTTCGGGCGTACCTGGTGGAAAGATCCGACCAGGTATGCCCGATTCGACCAGGTACGCCCGATTCGACCAGGCGCACTAGTCGTCGGAGGCGGAACCAGCAGACCTCGGCGTCGGCACGTTCACGTCGACCGGGGACACCCCGGCGGGGTCGGCGGAGGCGCCGCCCACGACGTCGAACGAGATCCCCAGCATCGCCGGGTCCTCGTCGAGTTCGAGCCCGTCCTGACGGACCTGGTCCTCCGGGATTGCACGGCCACCGGACGGGTCCCACGAGTTCGCGATCGACATGCGCACGAGCATGCCCGAGCCGCTTGGCAATCGCCCAAGAAACCCCGGAGGACCCCCGGAACGGTCAGAGGTCGTCCGGGTGGAGCCGCTCACCGGCGTGCGGACGTCGGAACACCGGGCCGCCGCCGGCCTCGTCCTCGTCGTGGTGACTGACGGGCGAGACGCTCGGGTCGGCGGAGTCGTCGCCGACGTCGGCGCCGCGGTCCTCCTCCATCTCGAGCTCGGACTCGTCACTGCCGTCCACGGGGATGGACCGGCCCTGCTGTTCGGGATCGAACGGTGCGCTCATCGACATGGGGCGAGCATGCTCCCGCTCGGTGAACGCCGGGTCAACGCTGTCCGTCGGCCGCGATGAGCTCGAGCTGCGTCAGCGTCAGGTCGGTGCCGGCGGTGAACGTGAACGACGAACCGCCGCCGAGGATCCGGAACACCCGGGTCTGGCCGGCCCACGAGAACTCGGCGCCGTCGACCGCCGTGACGGCGTCGTCGAGGCCGACCTGCCACGAGTAGGACCCCGGCGATGCCACCGTCACGGTGTACAACGAGGCGGCGGGGCAGGACACGTCGAAGGACACGGACTCCCCCGCGGCGAGCGCCGTGACGGTGCCGCCGGTGTCGTCGGTGAGCGCCGAGGCTCCGACGGGCAGGACGTCCACCGGAGCGTCCCGGTAGCCGTGCACGTCGGAGGCGGAGACGGGGCGGGTGTCCGACGCCCATCCCTGCGGTTCGTCGGACAGGGTGAACTCGATCCGCGACGCGGCCACGACCACGCTGTGCGGGATGGTGACCGAGGTCCAGGGCGAGCCGTCGACCGTCACCGACGCCACGTACGCGCCTACGGAGCCCGCGGCGATCTCGATGACCGTCTCCGTTCCTCCAGGCTGTCGCAGCACCGTCCTGCGGACCGACGGCGGCACGAGTACGTAGGTGCCGGTCGACGGCGCCAGCGGGTACAGGCCGATGGTCGCGAAGACGTACCAGGCGCTCATCTCACCGTTGTCCTCGTCACCCGGGTAGCCCTGGCCGAGGTCGGACCCGACGAACAGCCGCTCGAGCGACTCGCGGACGATGCGGTGCGCGTCGTCGTGGCGCCCGGTGAACATCGGGAAGAAGGGGATGTGGTGCGCCGGCTGGTTCGACAGCCCGAGCATCCCCATCCGGACGTCGCGGGCCTCGGTCATCTCGTGGATCGGGAACCCGTACGAGCCGGACCGCGCCAGCGCGCCGGTCTCGGGGGTCGCGAAGAACGCGTCGAGAGCGGCGTCGAAGCGCTCCGGCCCGCCGTGCAGGTCGACGACGCCGGCGCCGTCGTGCGGCGCCGTGAACGCGGTGCCCCACGCGTTCGTCTCCGTGTAGTCGTCGCCCCAGTCGCGCGGGTCGAACTCGGTGCCGACCCGCCACGAGCCGTCCGGGTCGCGGCCGATGAAGAACCCGCGCTCGGAGTCGAAGACGTGCCGGTACTGCAGGGACCGGCGGGCGAACCACTCGGCCTCGGCCTCGTAACGGGACAGGTCGGCGGGCGTCCGCGCCCGTGACGCGAGCAGGCCCCCCATGACGGCCAGACCCCAGTCGTTGATGGCCGCGTCCAGGGTCCACGACATCCCCTCGTGGGTCGCCGTGTCGACGTGGCCGCGGAAGGCGCCCGGGAGGCTCCCCTTGCGTCCGACGCGCTCGTCACGCGGCGGGACGGTCGCGTTCCGCACCGCGCTCCGGTACGCCTCGGCCAGGTCGAAGCCGCGCACGCCCTTCACCGCGAGGTCGGCGAAGACGGTGTCGCTCGTGGTGCCGGTCATGCAGTCCTCGGCGCCGGGGGCACTCCAGCGGGGCGTCCACCCGCCGTCGTGGTGGTGCTCGACGAAGCCCTGCGCGAGCTCGCCCGCGGTCTCGGGGGTCAGGAGTCCGAGGAGCGGCCAGGCCGTGCGGTAGGTGTCCCAGAAGCCGTTCGTGGTGGTGAACGGGCCTTCGACGATCTCCGGCCCGGGCTCGTCGCGGATCGGCTCCGCCAGCACGTCGCCGTACGGGGAGCGGTGCCTCGGGGTGCCGGTCAGGGCGGTCTCCCCGGCGCGGTTCGGGTAGAGGAACAGCCGGTACAGGCCGGAGTACAGGCTCGTCAGCTGGTCGGGGGTCGCACCGTCGAAGGACAGCGTCGCGAGCTTCTCGGTCCACAGCGCTTCGGCACGGGACCGCATGGCGTCGAACGAGCCAGCGTCGTCGAGGTTCGCGCGGGCGTCCTCGATCGAGACGGTCGAGATGCCGAGCAGGACGTCGACCGGGCCGCCGGTGCCCCCGGGTTCCCCCAGGGACAGCCAGCCGCGCAGCTCGTGCTCGCCGATCGTCGTGTGGTCGGCGGTGACCCCAGCGACCCGCAGGTGCACGTGGTGCGGCGGGGTGCCGGGGCGGTCGTCCAGGAGCGCCTCGACCACGGCAGTGCCGTCGGTGATCGTCACGGAGACGTCGGACACCCGGCCGTGGTGGTCGAGCACGACGCTGCGGGTGCCGGTGAACCGGAACCCGAGGGCGAACTCCCCCGCGGTCAGCTCGGCCGTCACACCGTGCTCGAGGGCGACCCGGTAGCGGTGCGGGCCGTCCTGCTCGTCCTCGTGGTCGAACCCGAGCGCGCGAGCGGACCGGTCGACATCGGGGGTGTCGAGTGGCGAGGGCATCACCTGGAACACCCCGCGGTCACCCATCCACGGCGACGGGATGTGACTCGTCGCGAAGGCCTGGATCGCCGGGCGGAGTCGCCCCTGGTCATCGAGCCGGTCGTGCTCCTGGTACGCGTACGGCCAGCGGTTGCTCGAGGCGTCCGTCATCGGCAGGCCGAAGACCCCGCCGTGCGGGACGCCGACGAGCGGGGCGTTGTTGCCGCGGGAGAACCGGGAGGATGCCTGGGTACCCCGGGTCGTCCGGACGTGGCCGAGCGGGGTCGTCGGGGTCGGACGCGCGGGACCGATCCGGACGGCATCGAGCCAGCCGCGCAGTGCGGGACGCTCGCCGTCGGCGGCCGCAGCCGGTGCGTCGGAGCCGAGCCGGGCCTCCAGGCGGTCGACGACCAGCCCCGTGAACGGCGTGAGGTCGACCGCGCGGCGGTTCCACTGGTCCACCCACTGCTTGCGGGCCGCGTCCTGTGCATCCGGGGTGATCGCATCGCCGTACTGGTCGCGGACCGCGGCATCGTTGCGTAGTCGCGAGCCGTCGGTGAAGACGACGTCGACGGCGAAGGCCGTGGCGTCCCAGAAGTGCGGCAGGTCTGCTTCCGTCGGTTCCGATGCCCCGTCGGGCAGGGTCTGCTCGGGGAACCAGACCCAGGAGAGCTCGTCGCCGATGGCGATGGTGCGTCCGGTGAAACCGGGGACGATCGCCTCGGCCACGGACGCTCCCGCTGGTCGTTCGACGAGCCAGGCCTCTGCAGAAACGAAGCCGACACCGTTCCGAGCGGCCACGGCCGTCGTCGGGCCACCGCTCCGTTGCAGTTCTCGCACGGAATGAGCCTATTTGCTCCAGGGACTGGACGAAAACCCCGGCGTGTCAGTCCTTGTTGTGTCCCGGTGCGCTGCCGGACTTGCCGGGGGCGGTGTCCGACGTGGTGTCGACCGCGCCGGTGTCGGCCGCGCCCGTGCCGTCTTGCGGCTCCTGCACCGGGTTCGATGCCGGGGTGCTCGGCTCCGGGCCGACGGGCGGGTCCTGCGTGGGCTGCTCCGGCTCGGTCGGTTCGCTCGGCTGCTCGCTCGGTTCCTCGGCGGGCTGCGACGGCTGCTGCTGCTCCTGCGAGGGCTGCTGCTCGGCGGGTTCGCTCGGCTGCTGTTCCTCGCCCGGGTCCTCGGACGGCTGCTGCTCGGTCGGCGCGGTCGACGTGGTGTCCGTCGGGGCCGGGGTGCCGTCGTCGTCGCCGTTCAGGGCGAACACCGCGACCCCGATGCCGATGAGCACCAGGACGATCACGATGATCGCGGCGATGAGCGGTCCGCGCTTCTTCTTCTCCGGCTGGTCTTCCGGCTGGTCGCCCCGGACCGGGTGGGGCGTGACCGGTGGCGGTGTCGGCCCGCTCGGGCCCGATGCGCCGCGGCCGTTCGCCTGCGCGCCGAGGACGGTCGTCGAGACGTCGTCGGCGGGGTTCGGACTCTGGGTGTGGAGGACGCGGGTGGCGTCGTCGCCCGGACGCGCGCCGCCGTTCGGCAGTTCGCTCGCCGGCATCGCCTGCGTCCGGTCGTCGGCGTTCGCCGCTGCGGCGGCGCCGGCGCCGACCGCGGCACCAGCCGCACCGGCGGCCGCGGACGTCACTGCACCGGGCGTACCGGGCAGCAGCTGCGTGGCGTTCGTCGGCTCGTCGCGGCCCAGCGCACGCAGACGCTCGGCGGCCTCGGCAGCCGTCGGTCGCTCCGCCGGGTCCTGCGCGGTCATCACGTGCAGCAGGGTGCGCCAGGCCGTGGGCAGCTGCCGGTCGATCTCGGGTGAACGGGTCAGCCGGGCGGTGGCCGACTCGACCGCGCTGCCCGGGAACGGCTGGCGGCCGGTCATGCACTCGAGCAGCACGAGCCCGAGCGAGTAGACATCGGCCTTGCCGGTGATCTCCTTCGCCAGGACCTGCTCCGGGGCAAGGTACGCGGCCGTCCCCATCACGGTCCCCGTCCCCGTCACGCGTGAGGCGTCACGGAGCAGGGCGATCCCGAAGTCGGCGAGCTTGACGTGCCGGCCGTCGCTCTCGAGCAGGACGTTCGCGGGCTTCACGTCACGGTGGACGATCCCCTGCGCGTGCACGGCGGCCAGGCCGTCGGCGACCTGCGCACCCAGGCGGGCAGCGGTCGCGGGGTCGAGCGGGCCCTCGCGCAGACGGGTCGCCAGGTCACTGCCCGGCACGAGTTCCATGACGAGGTACGAGTCGCCGTCGACGTCGTCGAGAGCGGCGTCGTAGAGCGTGACGAGCTCGGGGGCGCGCAGCGTCGCGAGGGTCTGGATCTCCGCCTCGGCGCGGGCGCGCTCACCGCGGTCGACGGGGCCGATGCGGAACACCTTGACCGCGACCTCGCGACCGAGTTGCTCGTCGACCGCCCGGTACACGGACGCCATGCCACCGTGTCCGAGCGTGCCCGTGACGCGGTACCTGCCGCCGAAGACCCGTTCTTCCATGCCCGGCAACCTACCGGTCGCGGCTGACGGCGCTCTGCCGTTCGGGGGGGGCGGGCCCGGGCGGCGGGGGGCTTTGCGACTTCGTGAGCAGAAGATGTCGGGTGCGGGCGAGCAACCCGACGTCTTCTGCTCACGAAGTGATGCGGTCGACGTCCGGCGCGGGCTCGGCACCGTGGTGGAGCGCCGTCAGGTACAACCGGTGCGCCGTGATCACGAGGGCGAGCCAGGCGAGTCCGAGCGCCCACGCCGCCAGCACGTCGGTCAGCCAGTGGTGCCCGAGGAACACCCGCGACGCCCCCACCGACAGCACGAACAGGGTGCCCACGACGATCGTCCACACCCGGGTGACGACGCGCGACTGCCGCAGGAGCAGGAGGTACACGATCGTGCCCACGATCACCGTGGAGTTGAGCGTGTGCCCCGACGGGAACGACGGCGACGTTTCGTACGGCGGCACCGCGTCGGACAGCGGTGGACGGGCACGGCCGATGAGGTCCTTGCCCGCGATCGTCATGAGCAACGAACCACCGCTCGCTGCGACCAGGAGCACCAGTGGCGTCCACGCACGGCGCTGGATCGTGAAGCCGACCAGGAACCCGAGCGCGACGATCGGCATCCCGATCGTGCCCGCGATGTCGGTCCACCAGGTGACGAGCGTGTCCGCCGTGGGTGATCGGAGTGTGAGCGCCCAGTCGAGGACGGGTCGGTCGAGCACCGCGACGTCGTCGGCTTCCCGCACGGCGTCGTAGACCTCGGAGGCGATCCACGTCGCGAGGACGGCGACGCCCAGGCCGATGGCGAGGGTCAGCAGCAGAACGGGCATGGCGCCGAAGCGCTTGCCGAGCGCGGTCCACGCCTCGGCGACGCTGCGGCCGGCACGGGAGCGCCAACGGGTCAGGTCGACTTCGCCGACGGTGCGGTCGGCGGCGTCCCCGCGTTCGGTGTGCATCCGTCCACCCTGCCCGAAGCCGCCGGGAGCCGTCCCGGCTGCTTCAGTCCTTCGCCTCCGAGTACGCCCCCACCACCCCGACCGACAGCGGGAACGTCACCGGGAAGTCCTGGAACAACAACCGTCCGGCATCGACAGCGGCCTCCCGGATCTGCTGCGCCACCCACTCAGCGTGCTCCGCCGGGGCGTGCACCACGATCTCGTCGTGCACGAAGAACACCAGGTGCGGCCCGTCCGTCACGGCTCCGGGGAAGCGCGCGAGCAACCGCGACCGCAGGGAACCCATCCACGCGAGTGCCCACTCGGCCGCGGTCCCCTGCACCACGAAGTTCCGGGTGAACCGCCCCCAGCTCCGGGCGCGGGACTCGACCGCACGCTGCATCGCCGGGGTCCCCTCGACCGTGTAGGCCTGGTTCCGGGCCTCGAACCACGAGTCCTCGGGCACCGGTGACGTCCGCCCGAGCAGCGTCGTCACGGGTTCGCCGCGCTCCCCCGCACGGGCCGCCCGTTCCACCATGTCGAGCGCCTGCGGGAACGCCCGGACCAGGCGCGGCACGAGCCGACCGCCCTCGCCCTGGGTCGCCCCGTACATCGCACCGAGCATCGCCACCTTCGCCTGCTGCCGGGTCTCGACCGCACCCGAGGCCACCACGCCGTCGTACAGGTCGCGCCCGTCGCCGGCCGCGGCCATCGCCCGGTCGCCGGACATCGCGGCGAGCACCCGGGGCTCCAGCTGCGCGGCGTCCGCGACGACGAGCTTCCACCCGGGGTCGGCGATGACGGCCCCGCGGATGCCCTTCGGCAACTGCATCGCTCCCCCGCCGTCGGCCGCCCAACGCCCGGTGACGACACCGCCGACGACGTACTTCGGGTGGAACCGTCCGTCGCGGATCCAGTCGTCGAGCCAGGTCCAGCCGTTGGCGGTGAGCAGTCGCGCCAGGCGCTTGTACTCGAGCAGCGGCTCGATGACGGGGTGCTCGATCTCCTGCAGCTCCCACTTCCGCGTGCTCGTGACCATCAGGCCGGCCCGGCGCAGCGACTTCAGGACGTCGGCGGGTGAGTCCGGGTTGAGACCGGGGTCGTCGAGGCGCTCGCGCACGACGGCGGCGATCTCCTCGAGGCGTCGCGGCCGCACCCCGTAGGGCACGCGCGGCCCGAGGGCGTCCTCGAGCAGCCGTTCGTGCACGTCGGCACGCCACGGCAGCCCGGCGTGCAGCATCTCGGCCGCCACGAGCGCACCGGCCGACTCCGCGGTGAGCAGCAGGCGGAGCGCACCGGGAGCGCTCGACCCCGCCACCGCAGAGAGCTGCGCCCGGAACTCCGCCACCGGGTCGACCTCGTCGTCGGGCGCGGCGGCGGTGAACAGGGCGTCGTCGAAGAGCTGGGCCTGCGTCGGCCGGACCACGCGGGCTTCCGCGACCGGGGCGTCCAGGGCGTCGGCCGGCGCGGCCGCGAGCGCGGATCCCCGCGCCGCCAGCGCGGCCCGCAGGACACGACGGCCGAGGCGCAGGTCGACGCAGCGACCGACCCGACCGCCTGCAGCGAGCACGGCCGGGTACCAGCGGGCGGTGTCGTCCCACACCCAGCGCACGCCCGGTGCGTCGTGGGCCGCGACGAAGGCCGGGAGGCCCGGCTCGTCCAGGCGGATCGGCTCGCCCCCGGCGGTCCCCGCGTCGGTCAGGGGCGTCGCGAGGACGCCGCCGTCGACGCGGCGGAGGACGAGGTGCACGACACGATCATGCCGTGCCCCACCGACCCCGGCGGACCAGGGCCCGGAACGGGTGTCACTCGCCGGGTCGGACCGCCGCGGTGTCGGCGACGTCGATGCGGACGTCGCCGTCCTCGGCACGGGAGACCTCGACCCGCGGGTCGGCGTCGTGCTCGTCAGATCCGGACATGCGACGGAACGTGTCCTGTCGGCGTTCCTCGAACGTCATGTCGACGCCGTCGTCGAGGTGGTCGTGGTCGGGCTTCGTCATGCCGTGCACGGTACGCGGCCGCGGCTGCGGGCGGTCACGCGACCGGCGCCGTGCCGGTCCGCTCGGTCCAGTACCCACCGCTCGCCCACCGGTCGAGCACGGCCGCGCGCAACCGACCGGACGGCGCCGCGGACCGTGCGGTCGCCAGCGGCACCCCGAAGACGAACTTCGCGACGCTGGCGTCCCCCTCGGTCGCGTCGTGCGCCCCCGGGGGGACGAGACGGAAGCGCCGGGCGAAGCGCACGAGGTTGGCATCGGGACCGAGCGCGGCGGGCAGTCCCGGGTCGAGCATCCAGGAGCGGCACTGCCACCGGTCGGCAGCGAGCTGCGGTGCGAGGCCGCGCAGGACCTCGGGTGCGCGGGCGAACGAGCGGTCGCAGGCCACCGGGTCGAGCGGCCCGGTCTCCGGCACGTGCACGCCCCAGGCCGGCGTGCCGTCCGCCAGGTGGTCGCCGAGTTCGAACTGGAGGCGCCCCACGGCCACCACGCGCCCGGTCACCACGGCGACGAGCCACTCCACCCCGGTGCCGTGCAGACCGTAGCGCGCGAGCTTGCGGTCGACGTCGGCGACGGAGGCCTCGGCGAGCGCGCGCGGGAGGCCCCGCTCCGCGAGCGCGTCGGCGCTGTCCGGCACCGCGGCGCGGAGCGCCGCGACCAGCAGCTCGTCCCGCTCCGCGGGCCCGGCGTCGGCGACGGTGGCGGCCAGTGCGGCCGCCACCGTCGCGGAGTCGTCCGGTGACCCCACGGCGGCGGCGAGGACCGCGACGGACGCGGGGCGGGCCTCCAGGCCGGGGGTCGCGGTGGTCACTTCAGACCGGACGACGCGAGCCCGTCCATCACCCGACGCTGCAGCACGACGAACATGATGAGCACCGGCGCCATCGCCATCAGGCTGGCGGCCATCAGCACCGGGTAGTCGATCGTGCGGTCACTCGACAGCGTCGCGAGGCCGGCGGCGAGCGGCATGTCCTCGGCGCGGGTGGAGACCACGAGCGGCCAGAGCAGCTCGTTCCACGACCACAGCACGGTCGTGATCGCGAGCACGCTGATCGAGGGACGGGCCAGGGGCAGCATGATCCGCCAGAACGTCTGGAACGGGTTCGCGCCGTCCATCCGCGCTGCCTCTTCCAGCTCGGGCGGCATGTTCAGGAACGCGGTCCGCATCAGGAACGTGCCGAAGGCGCTGAACAGCCCGGGTGCGACGATCCCCATCAGGGTGTCGAGCCAGCCGAGCCCCTGCACGATCTGGTACTGCGAGATCAGGTAGACCTGCGAGGGCACGAGCAGGATCGACAGCACGATCGCGAGCAGTGCCGCCCGGCCGCGGAACCGCATCCGGGCGAAGGCGTACCCGGCGAGCGTGCACAGGACGATCTGCGCGATCGTGCGGATGATCGTGACGTACACCGACGTGCCGAGCTGGCTGAGGAACGGCAGGCGTTCGAAGACCTGCGCGTAGTTCTGCCACTGCAGCTCCCCCGGCCAGAAGACCGGCGTGACGGACTGCACCTGCGCGTTCGTGGAGAGCGACATGATGATCTGCCAGAGGAACGGGAAGGCCATCGCGAACCCGCCGATGCCGAGCACGACGTGGATCCACCAGTGGCTGCCGCCGCGACGGCCGGGTCGGCGTGCGGCCCGAGGCGGTGTGACGGTGGCGGTCATCCCTGCACCCACTTCCGTTGGACGCGGAACTGCACGAGCGTGACGATGCCGATGAGCAGGAAGATCACCATCGCGATCGCGGCCGCGAAGCCCTTGTCGTTGTCGATGAACCCGGCGCTGTAGAAGTAGAAGACGAGCGACATCGTCTTCGGGATCACCGGGTTGGTGCTGCCGAGGATCGCGTACAGCAGGTCGAACAGCTGGAAGCTCGAGATCGTCGTGACGATCACGACGAAGAAGATGCTCGGGCTGAGCAACGGCACGGTCACCGAGCGGAACTGCCGCCACCGGCTCGCGCCGTCGAGCTCCGCGGCCTCGTAGAGCTCCGGCGGGATGTCCTTGAGCCCGGCGCCGAGGATGATCATCGAGAACCCGAGGGACGACCAGAGGCCGACCAGGCTCACCGCGATCAGCGCGAAGCCGGGGGTCGAGATCCAGTACGGGCCGTCGATGCCGAAGTTCCCGAGGAACCAGTTCACGATGCCGTAGTCGCCGTTGTACATGATGCGCCAGACCAGGGCGATCGCCGCGGGCATGGCGACGTACGGCAGGAAGAAGAGCACCCGGTAGAACTGGGCGAACCGCAGCCCCGGGGTGTTCAGCAGACTGGCGAGCCACACCGCGATCGGGATCCCGGCGAGAACGATCACGGTGTAGATCACCGTGTTGAGCAGCGACTGGTACAGCTGCGGGTCACCGACGAGTCGGACGTAGTTGGCGACGCCGGTGAAGGTGGCACCGCCGAAGACGCCCCAGCTGGTGAACGAGTACCAGAACGTCTGGATGATCGGCCAGATGTAGAAGGTGCCGACGCCGACGAGCAACGGGAGCACGAAGAGCCACGGCCACCAGCCGTCGGTCCGTCGTGGCGCTCGGCCGCCGTCGGCGCGCGGCGCGGGGGCGCCCCGCCCGGACGAACGTGTCGTCCGGGCGGGGGTGGCTGCGGCCGGGGGCCGCTCGGTGTTGATCGTCACGCGCGGGTCCTACTTTTCCTTGGCGAGGGCGGCGTCCATCTTCTGTGCGAGGTCCTCTGCCACCTGGTCGACGGGCTTCGACCCGTCGAAGGCGCTCGGCAGCAGGGTGGTCTCGAGGGTGTTCCAGGCGGCGGTGTTCTTCGACACCGGCAGCGGCTTCGCGTAGTCCACCGCGTCGAGGAACACCTGCAGGTCGGCGTCGGGCATCGTCTTCGTGAAGGCGCTCTGCGTGCCCTCGTACGCCGGGATGACCGCGCCCATGTCGCCCTGCTGCTGCTGGGCCGTCTTGCCCGCGAGGTAGACCTGCAACGCCTGGGCGGCTGCCTTGTCCTTGCTCGCCTCGGACACGACGTTCGAGACCCCGTGGATGACGGTCGCCTGCTCCTTGCCCTTGGGCAGCGGGTAGGCGACGACGTCCTTCTCGAGCTCGGTGCCGGTCAGCGCGGAGCGGAACCAACTGCCGCCCTGGTACATCGCGAGCTTGCCCGAGGTGAACCACTGGTCGGCCGTGGTGTCGGTGAGCTGCTTGATCGAGGGCGATGCCCCCGAGTCGATCAGGTCGGTCCAGAACTGCAGGCCGTCCTCGGAGGCCTTCGTGGCGTACTCGGACTCGGTGCCGTCCGCGTTCACGACCGATCCCCCGGCCTGCAGGATCGTGTTGTAGTACGTCGTCTGGCCGTCCATGCCGCCGGCTGCCCCGTAGGCGCCCTTCGCCTTCAGCTTCTCGGACAGCTCGGCGCCGGTCTGCTGGAAGTCGTCCCACGTCCAGTCCTTGGACGGCAGGTCCATGCCGGCCTGCTCGAACAGCGACTTGTTGACCCAGACGCCGATGGTGTCGAAGTCCTTCGGCACGCCGTACTGGGTGTCGTCGTACGTGTACAGGTCGTTGAGTGCGCTCGAGTACTTCGACGCGTCGATGTCACCCGACTCGACCTCGCCGGTGATCGGCGCGAGCTTGCCGTTGGCCGCGTACAGCTGGAAGTTCGGGCCGTTCATCCAGAACAGGTCGGGCAGGGTGTTGCTCGAACCCTGGGTCTGCAGCTTCGTCCAGTAGTTGGCGAACGGCGTGACGTCGACGCTCACCTTGATGTCCGGGTACTCCTCGTTGAAGCCCTTCAGGTTGGCCTTGATGGCCTTGACCTGGTTCTCGTCCCAGACGGCGTAGGTCAGGGACGCCTTGGTGTCCTTCGGCGCGGCCTCGTAGTCGCCGCCGGAGCCGGACGCTCCGGACGACGAGGAGCAGCCGGCAAGGAGCGCTGCCGCGCCGAGTGCGGCGACGGCACTGAGGAGGACGCGGCGCACGCCGGTTCCTCGGGTGGGGATGTGTGCGGTCATCGGGGTGTCCTTTCGCACGGCCGTCAGGAACCGACGGTCTGGGCGGGATCTGTCTCTTATACACATCT